>JADFZU010000015.1 GCA_015232365.1 Magnetococcales bacterium
GATAGCCATCACTTTTTTTATCAGCCTTGGAGTTGGTCTTGTCGTTGCTCTTATCTATTGGGTAGGAGCAGTAGTATTTTTCCGCTACCAAGGATGGATGTTGCCCCTTATAGCACCATCGCTTGGGATTGCTACTGGATTTGTCCTGACAAGCCTGTTTACAGGTGATGAAGAGCGGCGGTTGAAAAAACTGGCTCTTGAGGAGGCCAAGATGAAATCGGAATTTCTGGCCAACATGAGCCATGAAATTCGCACGCCAATGAACGCTGTAATCGGTATGACCCAACTGGTTTTAGAGACCGAGCTGCAAGCTCCCCAACGCAAACATTTAAGTACTGTACTCTCATCAGCCAAAGCCCTGCTCAGCCTGCTCAATGATATCCTCGACCACTCAAAGATAGCTGGCGGCCATATGAGCTTGGAGCAGATCGTCTTTGATCTGCGTCAGCTTTTGGAGGAGACTTTAGAGACTCTTATGATCCAGGCAACAAACAAGGGGCTTTACCTGGAACTGGATGTTCCCCGGGAACTGCCCTACTGTTTTACCGGCGACCCTACCCGCTTACGTCAGGTGGTAGTCAACCTTGTCGGCAACGCCCTGAAATTTACCGAAAGAGGCGGAGTCACCCTGTTTGTAAAGGCGGAAGAACCGGGTATGTTGCGTTTTGGCGTGCAGGATACCGGAATCGGAATACCGGCTGACCGTCTGGATGCAATTTTTGAGAGTTTTACCCAGGCCGATGGCTCTACCAGCCGTAAACATGGTGGAACCGGTCTTGGTACAACCATATCCAAACAGATTGTCGAGATGATGTCGGGAAAAATCTGGGTAGAGAGTGCGGTTGGCAAAGGGAGCACTTTTTTATTCGTAGTGCAGCTTCCGGAGGCAGAAGGAGTTAGAGACTGCCGCACCGAACATAGTGCACCCACAGCCGTAGCAGGTCAAAGCCGGGCCTTTCGGATTATTCTTGCTGAGGATGTGCAGGAGAACATCACCTTGGCGACTATCCGCTTGGAGCAGCGTGGTCACACAATTATTGTTGCCAAAAATGGCCTGGAAGCAGTAGCAGCCTGGGAGAAAGAGTCGGCTCATCTAATTTTGATGGATGTAAACATGCCGGAAATGGATGGATTTTCAGCAACCAAAGCCATTCGCAAACGGGAGCAGGAGATGGGGATCAAAGAGCCAATACCAATCATCGCCATGACCGCCGCTGCCATGAAAGGCGACCGTGAAGAGTGTCTTGCTGCCGGCATGGATGACTATGTTACCAAACCTATAGATTTTGATCTTCTCTTTGCAGTTATGGCAAAAACTGTTCCTGCTGATGTTGGAGATGAGATATCCCTTAAAGATCCGCCCCCCGATCCGACCCCGGCCAGCGATGAGTCAGAAGATCTTCCCGGCATCGATTTCAACCGTGGTCTAGCAACCTGGGGTGATGCTGATATTTACCAAAAATCTTTGATACAGTTTGCCCAAAAACACCAAACAGATGCAGAACAGATCCGAGCACTGTTGGCAGATGGAGATAAAACGGCTGCCAAAGCCATCACCCACGCATTAAAAGGTGTAGCATCCAATCTGGCTGCTACTGCTCTGGCAGAGGCGGCTAAAAATCTGGACACCGCCTTGCGTGATGGTGAAAGCAATCTAGATGGGTTGATCGCCGAGGTGCAAAGCACATTTATGGAGGTAGAAACCTCAGTAAAGAGCTTGCAGCCGGATCAAGAAAAACCAGCAGAGCATACAGGATCTGCTGTCTCAACCAAGGAGGCCCCTGACTCTATAGCAGACCCGGCAGCTATTGCTGCTACTCTAAAACAGCTTGCCGACCTGCTTAACTCTGGCGATAGTATCGGTGCAGAGAAGTTTTTATTTGCTGCTGAAAAAAGCCTGGTTGACACTATTTACGCAGCAGATTTGCAAATTGTTGCTGAAAAAATGGACGAATTCGACTTTGATTCGGCAAGAGAGATCGTTATAAAAATAGCTGAAGCCTTAGATAAAACATAAAAAAACCTCCCCAATATTCTTGGGGAGGTTTTTTCTTCAAATACGCTAACAGAAGCTGTAATTACATAGTCCGTAGCATAGCCAAGGTTTGAGCTGTACAGCCTTTTTCGTTCATCCATGCAGCCTGCATCTGTAGGCTGCTCAGTGATCTTGGGATCAAATGCAGGGTAATAGAGCTTGTAGTTCCGTCCAGATCAACATTGTAGATTGAACCGTCTCGGAGAGGCATGTTGCTGGCTGGGGCAATTTTATCTGAACCTGCAACCCACTCTGTGTAGCCCTTCCAGTTAGAGTTAACCATGCTTATCTTGATAATCGATGTTTTATCATGGTCAGGCCGCCAAAACATTGCTGGCTGTGATTCTGGTGAACAGTAGTTGCCAGAACGGGTGACATCGATAACCCACGGATGGGGAACCCAGCCCTGTTTATCAGCTACTTTTATTGATTTTGTAGTATCACGCATAACTCCCAATGCACTGGTACTATGCTGATTAAGCTTCATCATTCCATTGAGAGCAGCCGAAAGCCTACCCTCGTCACCAGCCTTTTGAGCTGATGGTACCTGAGCATAAGGGCCAGCAAGATTTAAAATCGTGCCGTTGGCAGTCACCAAAGTGACCTTCTGTCCGTCGCCAAGTTTTAGGACTTTGGATCCATCGATACTCTGCCCTGGAGCTAGATTTAACCCGGTGGATGAAAAAACGACAAGGTCTGCAGCAAATGTCGGTGCACTAACCAACATAGCTGCCGCTAAACCCATACCAACCAAAAACTTGCTGTACATAACCACTACCCCCAACTTAAGTTAAAGTTATCAATATGTATTTGTATCTAGGTGATAGCTTGCAAAGCCAATGCCATAGCAATTTTTTACTTTTATTACAACACGTTACAAAACGCCACCTACCGCAACATCTTGGAAATAGACAATGTTCTGTAAAAAAATCAGTCACAAAAAGCTATAATTTAAATTAAAACTTAATCTTTTCAGCATGATATGTAGCATGTTAAAAATTTATACACACATATGAATATCGTAAAATTTTATTAACAAGCACTCTGCTTTCAATTTTTTGCAACTCCAATTATCTTATATGTTATGCTACAGTAGTGTCTTGGCCTTTACAATCTATTTGACAACAAACCACGGTCAGCCCATGCAGATTAAACGCATGATTATAAACATAAAAGATATAGATAGCACCACTAACATTACCGAAACGAAAGCAGCCACCCCGTGGTGCGGAGTGCTGTTGCAGCCCCATCTGCTGGCCTTGGAACCACGTTTAATGTTTGATGCCGCGGCGGGGGCAGAGATAGTTGCGTCATCAGTAGATGCAACCCCTGACGAGATAACAGCACAACTACAACCCTATCTGACACCACCGGCAACCTTGCAAGCGGCCCAACCCCTGCAAGAAACATCTCAGCTAGAGGTAAATAACGATATATTTTTAAACGAAACCGATCTACTGCTAGCACAACTATCCCAACCAGAGTTGCGAGAGATCGTTTTTATCGACTCCAGCGTCGATGATATTAACGCCCTTATTCAAGGTATCGCTCCAAACCAGCAGGTCGTTCTATTGGATGGCGATCGGGACGGAATTGAACAGATAGGCAGGTTTTTATCTGAATATGGTGATTTTGATGCCATCCATATCGTCTCCCATGGTGGTTCCGGACAGGTGACGCTCGGCAACTCGGTGCTGTCCAATGATTCCATACCAGAATACAGCACGACACTAAAGAGTTGGGGCCAAGCCCTGACAGTTGATGGTGATATACTATTTTATGGTTGTGATGTTGCATCTGGAGAGAGCGGAGCCAGTTTTGTCTCCCAACTGGCAACATTGACTGGTGCTGATATTGCGGCCTCGATTGATGTTACCGGAGCTTTGGCAAAAGGTGGTGATTGGGATCTGGAAATTAAAAGCGGAACTGTTGAGGCCGAAGCAGCATTTGATGGGACCACTCAGAGAGACTATGCTTTTTTACTCGCTTCTGACCCGGCTATCTCTATTGACAACACCAGTCTGGCTTATACCCAAAGCGCTACAGCAACCCAGGTTGATTCAGCAGGAACCCTAACTGATGCTGATGGTGACAGTAGCTGGAATAGTGGAGGTTTTGGCAAACTGGTAATTCAAATTACAGGAAACTTTGAAGCTAAAGACCAACTCTCAATAACAGACAATGTGGTAACCTCAACCACAGGCACAATTAACACCGATGGCACCAATCTGCGAGATGATACAGTCATATTTGGCACTCTCAGTGCTAGCGAAGGAACCGTCACTGGCAACACAGCACTGACTATCACTTTCAATGCCAATGCGACAAACGACCGGGTTCAGGATGCACTGCAAGCGATCCACTTCTATACCAGCTCTTCAACTGCCAATGACCGCACTGTCACCTTTACCGCTGAAGACAAAACAAATAGAACCGCGAGCGACACCAGAACCATAACAGTAACAAGTAGCGGCATTCCGTCAGTATCATCTGTTACCTCAACCACTACTGACGGCTCCTATACCACCGGAGATGCAATAAATGTCACCGTAACCTTTGATGAGCCGGTAACCGTTACCGGAACACCGCAGATCACCATGGAGACCGGAACCACCGACCGGGTTGTGGATTATGTCAGCGGCAGTGGCACTAGCGCTTTGGTCTTCACCTACACTGTACAGGCCAGCGATACCAGCAGCGACCTGGACTATGCATCAACTTCGGCCCTGGCTCTCAACGGTGGAACAATAAAAGATGCAACTGGGAATTCTGCCACTCTAACCCTGGCATCTCCTGGTGCTGCCAACTCTCTGGGCAACGCTAGTGCCATTGTAGTTGATACAACGCCAACCGTAACTTTGAGTATTGATAACAGCAACATTGCCGAAGCTGGCGGCACTGCCACTGTAACCGCCACCCTGTCAGGCATATCATCTTCTGCTGTTACGGTAAACCTGGCCTATTCCGGCACAGCCACCAGCACTACGGACTACACCACCAGTGCTACATCTATAACCATTGCAGCAGGATCTACCACTGGAACTGCCACAATAACTGGAGTAGATGAAACTACAGATGATGATAACGAAACCATTATTATTGACATCTCCAGTGTCACCAATGCTACCGAAAGTGGGACACAGCAGGTTACGGCTACCATTACCGATGATGATAGTTCGGTAGTTGTTGCTACCGTTACTGAAACTGTTGTAACAACGGTAGAAACTACTGAGAATATTGAAACCGTTGAAACCGTTGAAACCGTTGAAAAAACTGAAACTATCGAAACTGTAGAGGCCATCGAGACCATCAAAACTGTTGAGACAGCTCAACAAGCTTCTGATACCAGTCAGTCGGGAAAAGCGGTAGCTAACACTGACAAGACCACATCGAAGGCTGAAATTCTCAAGGCGATAAAGGATGGTAATCTTGACCCGGAGGCTAAACGTGAAAATTTGCTCGCTCTCACCAAGCTACAGAAAGAGGCTAATACCCTGCTTTATGGCAATGCACTCAAAGAGTTGGAAAAACTAGGTAACGCTTTTCAAACTGCTGATAACAACACCATTACAAAAACTCCTGAGTGGTTTCCGGAACTGACAAGCAAAAACATAGCAATTCTCATCGGGATTGACCAATACAGCCTGCCTATGAGCAACCTTAACACCCCAATCAACGATATATCAGCTATTTCTGAACAGTTAAGCAATAGAGGCTTTCAGACCATTTCACTACCCAATGCCACCCAAAAAGAGATAATTCAAGCTTTTCACGCTCTGGCTGCCAAAACCACTGAAAACCATAATCTGATCATCTACTACGCCGGACACGGCTACCAGAACGACAAAACCGGTACCGGCTACTGGCTACCAAGTGATGCCATGGCCAACTCGGCTAACAAGTGGCTTTCCACCAGAGATCTCTCTGACTTTTTAGCCGGAATTCCAGCCAACCATACCATGCTGATATCCGATAGCTGTTTTTCCGGATCACTGACCAAGGAGTACACCTTCACAGCCGATAGCGACGGCCTATCCACGAAGGAGATAGAAGAGCGACGTTCAGTAATGGTGCTCTCTTCAGGTGGTGAAGAACCGGTTATGGACGGCGGGGGCGACGGCCACTCGGTATTTGCCAGAAATCTCATCTCTACCCTACAAGATACCACCTCTGAGAAAACCGGCTTTGAGATGTTTATCAATGTCCGAAAAGAGGTGGTTAAAGAGTCCCCGCAAATCCCGCAATATGGAGCAATGATCTCTGCTGGACATGAAAAAGGCGGGGATTTTATCTTCAAAGCTCGGTAGCTCTGCACAGACTACCACACGGCCGAAACCACTCTGGTCCAGCTTTTGCTTAGACAACATAGCATACTAAACACCGCAAGTGCTTGAATTTCATTAACTTTAGCGTATTGACAGCAAGATTGGTGTATGTCCTGGATTCCTCTACATAGGCATCTAAAAAAGTTTGAAAAATTTTATAAAAAACCGTTACTAAAACAGGAAATAAATTCAACACTATTTTTTTGTACAGGCAGGTATGGCAAAATTTTAGCAATTCTCACCTTCTGTATTGTGGTCACCGGTTGTGCTGTAAAACAAAAAACACTGACACCTGAGCAGCGTCTGCAACGTATGACTACCGACCTTATTAGTATTGTTTCTGCACAAAAACCAATAGAAGGCAAAGTTAGTTTGCAGCGGGCATTGGCAAGAACCCTACTCTATAATCTGGACCGCCGACATAAAGATATGGATCTTATGCTTGCCCAAGGTCTCTCCAATGTTACCAACTACAAAATGCTGCCCCGGCTTACATTGAGCGGAGACTCCTACTACCATAGCCAACTGACCACAGCCACCGAGGACAGAACCCAAGACTCCGCCTCCCTTGGCATGGCCTGGAACGTTCTTGATTTTGGCGTCAGCTATCTCCACGCCCGGCAGAAAGTCAATAAAATTTTTATCGCAGAAGAGCGTCGCCGCAAAGCAGCCCATGCCATTGTCAAAGAGGTTAGAGAGACCTTCTGGAGGGCAGTAGCAGCACAAAGACTTAAAGAGGCCATGGTCCCTCTACAGATCAAAGTCAAGCTTGCATTGAAACGGGCAAGAGAGGCTGAAGAACAACGTATACAGCCTCCCATGAAAGTTTTGGATTTTCAAAAAGGGCTGTTGAAAACCCTGGAGCAGATCCAAAATCAGTGGCGAGACCTGGCAACAGCCAAAATAAAACTGGCCGGATTGATGAACGTCCCACTTGACCGGGAGATTACTCTGGATACCCCGGAGAAGGTAAAATCTATTGATGAGCATAAACTCCACTCCCTGCAACTCTTGGAGAGTTATGCCCTACTCCACCGCCCTGAACTACGGGAACGTGATTATCAAAAGCGGATCAAAGCTGACGAAACCAAAAAAGCTATTCTGCGGATGCTGCCGGGAGTAGAGTTTAACATCTCTGGCGAATATGATAGTGATAGCACCTACATAAATGATGTCTGGTCAGAGTCGGGAGTTAAGCTGGTATGGAACCTTCTCAACCTGATCTCAGCACCGGAAAAAATCGCCCTGGCTAAAACCAAAGAGGAGAAAGAGCACCTACAACGTTTAGCCATGAACATGACTGTTCTAACCCAGGTTCATGTCTCATTCCGGCAGTTTGATGAGGTCAAGGCAATCTATGAAACCACGGAGGCGTTGAGCGAAGTAAACGACCGTCTCTACCAACATGCCGAAGCTAGTAAAAAAGCAGCGGTAATGAGTGAAATGGAGTTGATCCGCCGTGATGCAGATAGAATAATTTTTCAGGCCAAAAAGGATTTAGCCTATGCAAAACTACAGAACGCCATTGGCGACCTTCTAGTCTCCATGGGTATTGATATCCTGCCGGAAGATATGGATAGTATGGATCAAGAGACTCTGGAGAGCCGAATAGCTCAAAGTCTTACAGAGTGGAATATGGAGGCTATTTTCAGTAAGTTTGATGTTGGAGGTAATAATACTTTGATAAAGAGCCGGGGATCGGCGGCTATGGAAGGAGTTGCTACACCAGAGTGGATAGTTGAAGAAGCCGACTCAGATTGGCAGAAAATAGATAAAACAAACCAACCTGACAAACAGGGCATTAAAAATGAGCAGCTACCGCCACTCAAAGTTGAACCAGCCAAAGGTAATGGTGATGATGAAGAGGAGATACCACCGTTAGAGTTTATGCTGGAAGAGCTTACCAAAGAACTTAAAACGGATACCAAGATAGACCAGGACTTTAGACAACAACCCTTGATTCGTCAGTTGTTCGCACTTGGTGCAGCCTATTGATTTATATTTTGATAAGTCAATAGGTTATGCCAGGCGAGTACCTCTAACTGCCGTTTCTAGGTTAATAAACGCACAACTGCCAAATCTAGGATAACGAAACATGATTTTCGAGTAGTTATTTTGATTCGCTAGAAAGCAAACGGCTAAAAGCCTGTTCGGCAGCTTTTGGTACCGAGGTAAAGTGTATTTTTAAAGAGTCATTACTATCACCAAAACCCACCACCTTGCCGTATAGTTGATCGGTTATTTTTATCTCATTCTCATCAAAAAGTTCAATTTGCAGGTTGGTCATTTTATCTGCTTGCAGCGAAGTTGAGATTTCTGCTATTGGCGGCAATAGAGCTACAACTTGCCCTCTGTATGACTGTTTTTTAGCCAGTTTTCCTTCTAAAACCGACATACGTAATTTAGGGCCATTTTTAATAGTGTTCAAAACAACATTTTGCGGTTTAGGTAGCTGTATATCATACTTGCCTTCAATACCACCAATCTGATAAACGGTAATAGGGGAAGGCACACCTTTAGCCCGTACTGACCATTGGTCGTCAATTCGCAACGGCACAGCACAGGCCTGCACAGTATCATTAGAGATCAGGATTTGACCACCAACTGAAAAAGATTCAATTCGGCCGGCAAGATTTATAACCTTTCCCACCACACCATATTTGCTGCGCTGGTCAGAACCAATATTGCCAACAACCACTTGACCACTGTTTATACCACAGCCCATAGCAACCATTGGAAACCCATGCTCTAGGTTTCTAGCATTGACATCAGGTATGGCCAACTGCATCTCAAGGGCACAAGCCACTGCTCTTTGGGCATCATCTTCACTGCTTGTCGGTGCTCCAAAAACCACCAGTATACCATCACCCAACAGCTCGATGATTGTTCCATTATATTTAATTATTATTCCGGTCATCACCTCCAGATAGATATTGAGCATAATGATGACCTGCTCTGGCGACAGCCCCTCGCAGATAGTGGTAAATCCACGCAGATCTGTCATCATGACTGTTACAAATTTACTCTCCCCGCCCAGCTTCAACCCTTCTGGCTTATCAAGAATGGTTGCAGCAACCTCATCTGACATATAACGGCCAAATGTTTTGCGAATAAAAAGGTTGGACTGTTCCAGACTACAGTGCAGGGATCTTATTTTGAGTTGAGTCTGAACCCTGGTATGAACAATTGATGGCTTTATGGGTTTGGTAATATAATCTACTGCTCCCAACTCAAACCCCTTTGCCTCGTCTATCTCCCCTTGCATGGCGGTGATAAAGATAACTGGAATATTTTTGGTTTTGTGGCTCTCCTTTAACCTCCGGCATACCTCAAAACCATCCATTTCAGGCATCATTATGTCGAGAAGAATCAAATCAGGAGAGATTTTTCTGGCAACCTCCAAAGCCTGTAGCCCATTGGTAGCGATGGAGGTTTTATAACCAGTACCCAAACATGCTATGAGAACTTTAATATTGCTCGGCTGGTCATCAACAATGAGGATTCTAGCTTTATCTTTGTCTGAAGTCATAACGCCTGATCTTTTTCAGCCATCAACTCTTCCCGCATAAAAAGCAAAGTGGAGTTGGCAGATTCAAAATCAAATTTATCTAGATGTTCGGCAACTGTAGTCAACTGTTGTTGCATCTTACTGCCTGCAAATAGTGGCCTGAGGGCATCCAAAAAATGCATTGATTCACCATCATTATTGACAAGCAGTTTAGAGAGGTGGGTTAGCATTGAGTTAACTTCATTGAGATCCAACACTTTACCTTCAGAATTTTCAGGCTGTTCTTGCTCCTCTTCCGACTCTAGAGTTGCAACCGATTTAAGGACTCTGTTAAGAGCAGTTGAAAAATCAGCCAACAGACCTGGCCAGGCCCCTTGCTCTCTCTTTTTTATAGCCTGCTCCAGACTGTTTGCCACAAAACTCAGCTTATCTGCTCCAAGGTTGGCAGCAACGCCTTTTATAGCATGAACATACTGGCCAGCTATTACGGTTTCGCCATTATTCAAAGCAATTTGTATAGTTTCACTCGCTTCCCCATAGTCACGGGCAAATGATCGCATAAGATTTTTATAGAGTTTTTCATCTCCACCCATACGATGCAGAGTGGTTATTGTGTCAGTATCGGGAAAATCATCATCAGGAAATGAGTTTTGACCTAGCACAGCATTTTTATTGATTATTGTATCTATCTCTACCTTTTTATGACGTGGTTTAATAAACTTGACCAATGTAGAGTATAGCTGTTCATTATCGATTGGTTTATCTACCCTTCCAACCATTCCAGCAGCCAGAATCTCTGTATTATCACCATCATTCACATTGGCAGTCATGGCGATAACCGGTATATTTTTGCGGCGGCGGTCCTCACGAATACGTTTCGTGGCTGTAATACCATCCATCTCCGGCATTTGAATATCCATCAATACAGCATCAAAGTTGGTCTGCCAAACTATCTCTAATGCCTCTTTACCATTTGTGGCTTCAATAACAACAACACCAACATTCTCCAAGACCGCCTTGGCTACATCACGGTTAATGGCATTATCATCTACCACAAGGATAATGGAACCAGCTATTTTTTCCATTACTTTGGCATCTACCACAGCCACTGCTGTTTGCTCTCTAAGTTTGGCATCTTCTCGCCCGAAAAGCTCCATAATGGCATCGTGCAGTTTAAGGCAACTTAACGGCTTTTGCAGGAACATGTCCACACCGATACTACCAGCCTTTCGCTTTTGCCATTCATCCTCAACTGCAATAGGCATTATTATTTTTGGAGTCTTGAGCGGTGAAGTTGTTTCTAAAGTTGCCAGCAGACGCTTGATGATTACAAGAGAGTCCATATCCGGCTGCCGGCTATCTACAAACAGCAGGTCAAAGCCTGCTCCTTTTGCTGCTTTGTCGCCAATTATCTCTACCGCCTCCTGGTAAGATGCCGCCGTAGTTGCTTTGAACTTGAATCCATCCATGACCTCCTGAAGGTTTTCTCGAGCAGTTTGGTTATCATCGACAACCAGTACATTTAACTTTTTAAAATCCTCAGGAGGAAGTATTGGCCGGTTGGCAACATGTTCCGGGATGGCTAAGTTTATGGTAAAGTAGAATGTACTGCCTTGACCAAATTTGCTTTCTATCTTTAGCTCTCCCCCCATCATATCTACCAGTTTCTTGCAGATGCTCAACCCCAATCCGCTTCCACCATAATTACGGCTAATAGTGCTGTCAGCTTGAGAAAACCTGGCTAATATATCCTCCATACGGTCTTCTTTGATGCCGATACCTGTATCATTGACAGAAAAAGTTATGGGAACATGGTTTGCATTGCCTTCACCGGCAGTAACACGGATGCCAACCTCACCATTCTTAGTGAACTTGATGGCGTTGCCAATAAGGTTGATCAGTAGTTGCTCCAGCCTGGTATCGTCACCTATTAAATCATAAGGAACTGATGGAGCAACTGAAATGTTTAACTCATTACCTTTATCATTAGCACTTTTATAAAGAAGATCGCCAAGATTCTCTAGCAGGGTCCGAATGTCAAACTCTACTGGAGCTAACTGTAGTTTTCCAGCTTCAATTTTTGAAAAGTCCAGGATATCGTTGATAATTGTCAATAGGGAGCGAGAAGATCGTTCAACTTTGTGCAGATAATCCCTTATTTTTTCCGGGAGACTGAAGTTTAACATGAGATTGGTGAGACCGATGATAGCGTTCATTGGGGTACGGATTTCATGGCTCATGTTAGCCAGAAACTCAGACTTGGCGACATTTGACCGTTCAGCAGCATTTTTTGCTTCTTGAAGTCTGGCTTCAGCAATTTTGTATCTGGCAATCTCTTGCTGCAGTTGTTGGTTGATCTTGAGCAACTCTTTGTTGCTCTTGACCAGATCTTCTAAAGATGTAACCACAACACCTCCCAAGATTCTAACTTTGATTAATTTAACCTAGGTGTCCAGCCCGACATACTACTAGGTTAAAAAGCTTCTGACAGTTAAGAAACAGTCTGTTATCATATCAAAAACAGGGATAAAATACAAAACAACATTTTATTGAATCTACAAGAGAATAGAGGTATTGTTAATAGAGTTTCCCTCCATGAAGATTTATATGGTTAATCGCCTTTTATGCACACTCTAATTAAAACAATTTTCGCTGTTTTTGTGGCTCTATTCTCAATTCTGAGTTGGGCTGAGGCTCAACCAGGCACTCAAGCCTCACAAAAACAGTTACAGGTTCGTGTGCTTTTGGCTGCACAAAACGAAACAGTTCTTGCAAGCCGTATTGCCGGGCGCATAAAAAAGATCACTGTAGGAGACGGAGACCACTTCAAACGAGGGCAACTTCTTGTGGTTATCGACTGTTCAACCCACAAAGCGAAGATAAAAAAAGTAGAGGTTGAGCTAAAAGAAGCACAACTTAAGCTCTCTGCACAACGCAAACTTGAACTCCTTAAATCAAACAGCACCCTTGATGTGGATCTAGCTGTTATCGATGTGGAAAAAGCCGAGGCAGATTTAGCTATTATGCAAACCACTCTAGCTATGTGCTCTTTAAAAGCTCCTTACGGAGGACGGGTAGTGGAGCGTAAGGCTCAAGTCTATCAAAGCGTAACTCCAGGCCAGCCTCTACTGGAGATTTTAGACGACAGCTCCCTGGAACTACGTTTGATAATACCTTCTCGCTGGATAAACTGGCTAAAGATTGGTAGTAGCTTTACAATCCATCTGGACGAAACCAATAAAAGCTATGATGCCCAGATCACCAAGATAGGCTCCCGTATAGATCCTGCCAGTCAATCGTTGACCCTTTTTGGAAAAATCAAAGGTGACCACCAGGAACTTATCGCCGGGATGAGTGGCACAGCCAGCTTTTCAGTCTTAGACAAATGAGTGACACAACTCCAAATCAGCTCGCTACCTGTGCTACACTTATGCATCTTGAACTGGAGATCCGCCGGGCAGAAACCGAGGCCGAGCTGGGTTTTCTCATGGTCAATCGCACCATGGCACTGCTGCCGGCCACCACTATTATTTTCTGGAAAAGCCTGTCCGGTTCTGGATCAGGACGGGTAGAGCGGGTCTCCGGCGTTTCTGAAATAGAGACCAACTCCCCTTTTATTCAATGGTTAGAGCAGGTTTTCAGCGCCATATCCAATAAAGACAAAGCAGATATGGCTCACCAGATAACTGCAAAATCAAGCAGAGAAAAATGGCATGAAGAGGCTCCAGCTTACGCTTTGTGGTCCCCTTTACTTACACATGGAAGCAATCATACAAAAAACTCTGTTGGTGGGCTGTTGTTGCTCCGAAACCAACCTTGGCAGGATGGGGAGATTGGTATAGCACAACGTCTTGGCGAAACCTTTGCCCACTCCTGGATGGCCTTGGCTAGTCAAACAGAGAAGCGTAAGTATAAGAGCTGGCTGCCAAAAGGCTGGCTAACCCCTTTAGGGGCAATTTTGCTCCTAGCCACTTTCATACTACCCATTCAGCAGTCAGTCCTATGCTCAGCTACGGTAGTGGCACACGAGCCTATGGTAATCACCTCACCAATTGACGGTGTAGTCCAGAGTGTAGAGGTGTTACCAAATAGCATTGTAAAAAAAGAACAAACTCTATTTAGACTTGTACAAACATCTTACAGAAACCAGAAAGATGTGGCCGATACCATTCTAAAAGTTGCCAAGGCAGAGCTGCTAAAATCTAGACAGTTGGCATTTTCAGATCCATCTATCAAGGCTGGACTTCCGCTATTGCAGGCAGTTGTTGAACAGCGTACAGTCGAGGCTGAGCACGCTAACAGACTGCTGCAGCGTACTGTAGTCCATAGCCAGCGGGATGGGGTCGCTATTTTTGCCGATGCTGGCGAGTGGCGTGGTAGACCGGTCCAAGTTGGAGAGAAGATAATGGTCATAGCCGACCCACAAATGGCACGGCTGGACCTCCGTATGGCAATCAAAGATGCCGTTATAATGCAACCCGGAGCAGAGGTTCTGTTTTTTTTAAATACCGACCCCCTCAATCCCCTACCTGCTGTTTTAGAACATGTGGCTTATAACGCAACACCTACAGCAGACGGCTTTCTAGCTTACCGGTTACTCGCTAGGTTTATCGACGAAAAACCACCTCGCATTGGCCTGATGGGTACGGGGAAGATTTTTGGCGACAAGGTCTCTCTCTTCTATTATCTCTTCCGCCGCCCGTTAACAGCTTTGCGGCAATTTATCGGTTTTTAACAGATGAGCAACCATAATGAAGGGAAAAAACTGCCACCCTTACGCAATGATTTGATCTTATACAGCGGTCCTGCCCGTAGTGACGGCTCCCCAACCTGGACTATATACGATCCGATCCGGCATCGTTTTTTCCGTTTGGGCTGGATAGAACATGCCATTCTCTCGAATTGGGCTGTTGGCAAGGTTGGAGATATTATCGCCGCTGTACACCATCAAGCCGGTCTCTTGGTTACTCAAATCAACATTGGTGAAATGTTGAGTTTTTTAACCCACAACGATCTATTGCTAAGAGATGACCCAACCGCCATTAAATCCTTGCTGCAATCCTATCAAAACCGTAAGCCTGGCCTATTGCAAAGCCTGCTGCATAACTATCTTTTTTTTCGTATTCCACTAATCAAGCCTGACCGTTTTTTACAAACCACCCTACCACTTATCAAGTTTTTTTATAGCCGGGTATTTTTAACCATCCTGGGTCTGCTCGCTGTATCGGGGCTCTACTTGACCGCCAGACAATTAGAGGCTTTTACCGACTCTTTTCTCTATTTTTTCAATATTGAGGGACTGATCTGGTATGGTGGAACCATTTTCCTGGCCAAAAGTCTCCACGAACTAGGGCACGCCTATACAGCACGCTATTACGGCTGCCCAGTTCCAATCATGGGTATTGCTTTTTTAGTTATGTGGCCGGTGCTATACACCGATACCAGCGGAGCTTGGAAACTCTCCTCCCGGCGAGCGAGATTAGCTATCGGCGGAGCCGGTATGGCTGTTGAACTGTCTCTAGCGGTGCTAGCCACATTTCTTTGGCATTTTCTACCGGAAGGAGCACCTCGCAGCGGGGCGGTTTTGTTGGCAACAGTTACCTGGTTTACCACACTGTTGGTCAACCTCAACCCATTCATGCGCTTTGACGGCTACTACCTATTAGCAGACTACCTGGGCATGGCCAACCTTCAGGAACGCTCTTTTGCCCTAGCCCGCTGGAGACTCAGAGAGATACTATTTGGTTTTGGCAAACCACCTCCAGAGCTGTTTACCTATAAACAGCAACAGATTCTACTCTTGTTTGCCTACGGAGCATGGCTCTACCGTTTACTACTATTTATCGGTATCGCACTTTTGGTCTACCATATGTTTTTTAAGCTGGCAGGAATAATCCTGATGGCAGTAGAGATCGCCTGGTTTATCGGCAGGCCGCTTAAGCTTGAATTAAGCCATTGGTGGAAGAACCGCCAGCAGTTACACTGGAATAGAAACAGTATCACCACCCTCCTGTTGGCAATCTTTCTGCTGACTATTATAACTATTCCCTGGCAGGGTCAGGTTGAAGCCCCAGCAATACAGAAAGCAAAATCACACTTGATAATCTATCCATCGGTATCAGCACAGGTGCAGCATGTTTTCATAAAAAGAGATCAGCATGTAGCAGCAGGAGAGTTGCTCATAAAAATGCATAACCCTGACCTGCAATACCGCTTTGAACTCATCAACAAAAAAATCGCTGCTTTACAATGGGAGATAGACCACGCTATCTCCAGGCGGGATGTTCTACAACAGCAGTTGGTTATTCAAGAAAAGCTACTTAAACTAATGGCTGAAAAAAGGGGAATAGAGGAGCTTGGCGAGGAGATGAAAATCACCGCACCGTTTTCCGGAGTGGTGGTGGAGTTGCAAGAGGGGCTATATCCTGGTCGTTGGTGTTCCGGCTCTACCCCTATGCTGGAGTTGACCGAAGATGGAGCCGCAACAGTTGAAGCGGTAGTATCTGAAGAGGATATTGGTCGCATAACTCCGGCAACCATTGGAACTTTTTATCCCGACCATCCTGAAATAACTCCGTTTTCAGTCCGTGTTCTCCATATTTATACTACGGCTTTAAGCTCTTTTGATGAACCATTTTTTGCATCTCTGTTTGGTGGCTCCATCCCGGCACAGAGAGATGACTCTGGAGCTGTAATACCGGTGGGTGCATACTATCGTCTGATCCTTGAACCAACAGAAGAGAACATATCAACAGCCATGACCCTACCGGGAAGGGTTGTACTAGCAACCAAAGAGGAGACTCTTTTGCAGAGATTATGGACCACCATTGCCGCCGTGCTCATTAGAGAGAGCGGGTTCTAACCTAGGTGTAGGGAGTTCCCATCAAGCACAGATGGCTTAGATTTTAACTTGGCATATTGAATGTACTTTAGATGTATTTCACTATTGTTTACCAACATTTTGCTAATCATTTCACACACTCTTTTGTAACTTGCTGCTGTGACATTTGGAGCAACATGCGGGCTGGACTTTCGATACAGTTCACGCCACAATGTCCTCTGATGCGTGGTACTTGGGGAAAATAACTGGCTCCCCTAAAAGAAAAGGAACAACTGGTGGCTGAGCTGCTTTCAAAACCCAAGATTCTAATAGTCGACGATCAAAAGAGCAATATTGATTTTCTGTCTGACATCCTTGAAGACTATGATAAAAGGATCTCCCTCAACGGTATCAAGGCGTTGGAAATTGCCAGATCTGCAAACCCTCCTGACCTGATTATCATGGATATCATGATGCCAGAAATGGACGGTTATGAGGTGTGCCAGAGGTTAAAAGCAGACAAAAAAACCCGCAACATACCGGTCATCTTCGTCACTGCAAAAAAAGAGGTATTAGATGAAAAACGCGGCTTTGAGCTAGGGGCTGCCGATTATGTTACCAAACCATACCACCCGGATATAATCAAACATCGAATCAATACCCATCTGGAGTTGAAGAAACAGTATGCAGAGCTTGAATACCAAGAGAGGTATATACGTTCACTGTTCAACTACTCCCTTGACCCCATAATCTCCATAAATGCAAATGGCGGCATAGTTGAGTTCAACCAAGCTGCCGAATCCACATTCGGTTATAGACAACAAGAGATCTCCGGGAAATTGATCACAACCCTTTTTGCCGAACCAAATGAGCTGAACTTTTTAGACACCATTTTTTCAGTAAAGGCCGAATTTAAGGGTGAGGTCTACATGACCAACAAGAGTGGAGCCTCCTTTCCTGCATCCATTAAATTTGCAGCAGTTCGCAATCTTGATGGCAATATAACAGGAGCCGTTGGTAGTCTTACCGATCTTACAGCCGAAAAAGAGTTGTTCAAGCTACAACAAGAAGAGCGAAAGGTTGAGGCAGTAAAAATTGCTGTTGAAACCATGAAAGATGTTATTCGTAACAGTTTACACGGTTTGCAACTATTGCGAAACGAGGCATCATCTTCAGTAAGTAAAGAGTCCCTTAAAGCCTTCGATGAGTCAGTCAATAATATGCTAGAACATATTACAAAAATGGAGCAGTTAAAGAGTTTTTCCGAGATAAAAATTGCTGGATTAAAATTTTTTGATATTGACGGCCGTTATACAAAAAAAACCAAGCAACCAGAAACGGCAAAAATAGATTTTGCACCGAATGAGATAATCCCCATCATCGCCTATGACTCCTGGGACCGCATGGCGGTGACTCCAGTCGTCAGTAAAATTGCTCAATTTATAGCTAGCTCCAATGGTGAGGCATTTGAACATTTTAAAACCCTAAAAGAGCTACTCTGCAAAACTGAGCTTACCAGAGAGTTAGGCGACCTAGAAAACGCTCTGGACCGGTTTGAATTTGAAAGTGCAAAGAGAGTCTTGACTACCATAGCCAAAAGGCTGAATATCCAACTGGATTTATAAACCTGGATCCGGCTGTTTGACGTATGTGCATGGCGTGACATATTGGTTTATATGGTGCAACGGCAGAAACCGAATACACCTTATTGGTGCTGGGGATTGCTTCCGTTTTACCAGGTGAGGCAATAGGTTACGGCAGGTGCGTGCATACAACCGCCGGATCTAGGATAAACCCATCTGCGGCAGACGTTATATACAAACCGGTCATGCAGCAACTCTGGGAGAGGGTAGGCCCAAAAATTCTATTTGGTTCTTGGTAGCAGTGATAATTTAGGAACCAAACCTACAAATTACCAGTAATTTTTCCATCAGCCCTTACATCCCTACATCTCCTTCCGACTGGCCGAAATAGGACTTTTTATTCAACAAGTCATCTTTGTGCCGCTCATTAAGCTGGCAAAATCCCGAAAGAACAAAATCCTCCTGTCGGGAAAATTTCTGCCTCTTAAACCAAGATGTTGTGCCAGGGTATTGAAAAGAGATCAGCCCGGTCATAGCCGATTTTCTGGCAAGAGCCAAAAGATAGCTGAACAGAGCGTCATATGCTTCACTCTTTTGAGCATAACCCCAAACATCTACACACTGCAGATAGCTTCTGCCACGCAGTTTTTTAACATCGACAATAGCAAAACAGAGTAGCTTCTCTGCTTCATAACAGGCAAACAATCTTTTTTTTACCAACTCCAAACCAAAACAGTACCAGTTTAAAATCTCACTGTTTCTAACTTTGATATTTGCATAGTTGCTTCGGTTTTCCTGCCACAACTGGTCGAAACTATTATCTGCCCGATCCAACTCTTTTACCGTAAGAGAACCAACTCTTACGCTTGGTTCTTGTGCTGTACGCCGATCTATTGCCGGAAGCAGACGTTGTGCTGCTGATAAAACTCTTCCAGGTCTGTTTCGCTCTTCTAGCTTGGTTAGCCAAGCATAGCCAAAACTGGATAGAACCGAAGTTTGGGGGCCGACACAGAAAGGTACGGGGGTCTTTTTAAGCCGTTTCAAGATAACGGTAGTATTATGATTAGCTCCCATCATCCAGAGAGGCTGATCTCCAACCACCTCACACAGCCCAGCCAAAAGTTTCCGGCCTGCTGCATTTTTTTGGTAAGCTCGCTCCACATACCAGGTTGTCACTGCAAACCCTGGAACCTCATCACCACCAATCTGAGTTAAGGTTGGAATTATCCCAAAAAAGCCAACAACCTGTTCAGATGCACTTCTGAGCAGAAAGCCCCTGGGCATGGATGGCTTAAAGAGCGGATTATTTTCCCACCAATGATGAAAACGGCTAAGCCAATGTTGTTGAGATCTTTTGGTATTCCGGTAGTTATAGAGACAGTTGGCAAGCTGTTCATAATCATCGTGCTCTACAGGGCATACTTTTGTTTCCATTACTATTTTCTCCAAATGGATTTTACTCATTCATAGCTAATGGCCAGAAGAGGAAAATATCACAGTCACTTCATTTAGTTTTCCCGGTAACTGCTCCTAACTGCCGTTTCTCGGTTCAGCGCAGCATAAGCGGTTTTAGTACGGTAAATCTGCGCTTTTATTATCTCATCCAACTCCTCTGGTTTCGTTTTTTTACCAAAACTAAAACGTAGCCACTCTTTGCGATTATACATGAAATTAATCCCATTATTGGCGAATATTCCATTTGTACCTGGTGATCTATCCAACCATTGGGATACAACCTGGTTTACATCCATGGCCCGGCCAACAGGAAAAGCCAGAAAGTCAATTAAATCCACACCATTTTCATTCCAAAACCGCAAATTATCTTCAATTGCCTTGATAGCCATTGCCGGAGTCTGATGTGAGAGCAAACGGTGGGCTTGGGTATGATTACCAATCTCCCATCCAGACTTTTGCATGCTCTTGATCTCATCAACCTGAAGATGAACAGCTAAATCTTCTGGATCACCGAGACAGAGCCGGTAGGTTTCATCCGCTGCCTGCTCCAGCAGATCTACCAGATAATACTGTTTCATCTGATTAAATAGGATAGCTCCATCATCAGACCATTCTCGCTTACCAGCCAAACGCCGGAGAGTTTTGGCAAGATCAGGCCCATGACCTTGCCCAGCGAGAACTGCTGTCAAAACCCGGTAGAAAACCTCATTTAAACTGGCAAACTCACTATTGACAAATACCGTCGGTTTAAGCCCGTACTCTTGTATTATGGGATCGGCTAATGTGAGGTTATTTCGGAAACCGTCATCGAAAGTAATGGCAAAATAGCTCTGCTGTAGATTGCCCTCTCTAAATAATCCAGGCACTTCACTCAAAGCTATTGGGTTCATATGCTCCATCATATATTCGATTTGCGAACGAAAACCAAAAGCTGTCACCTCACCTTTCCTGTAGTGCTCTTCCCATACCTGTCTGTTATCTGGGTCAACCACACTGTGGTAGACTAGTATATAGACACCATTTGGATGGGAGTGCCTATTCATGGAGAGCGGGGTTTTTTCTGGAAAAAATTTCCGCAAACCACGTTGCAAAATTGATGGGCTGTTTTTAACTGGAGCTTTCGCAGCTTCAACTGCAATCTGCAATGCAGGCCACTCTAGACTATTGGTTGATTTTTCAATCATCAAAATTGCAGCCTCTCTTAATTCCCAACTCAACGGACATCACTGTCTGGTCACACTCTGCCACAAAATACCATCTAGATCTATTTCTCCAGAGCCAAACAACCATGTATTTGTAATATTGATCTTATAGCTAAAAACTTTTACCAGTTAACAACCACCAAGCGTTGCGGTACGCAATATTGTGGTTAGCATCTTATGAGAGTTGGGATAAAATATTGCGAATATTGGCTGTCTTCTTTTCAAGGAAGTTTGAGGGATGATTGCAGGTCAATAATTGACTTGCCCCCTTCTGAAAAAATTTGTATCCGCCCCTCCACCTCTCCTCAAGCTCTTATTGGTTATAAGCAAGCTCTACCACTTGATCTGCTTCCTGGAAAAGAGTCCACCCATAAGCTGGCTGATGAACTCCAACAGCTAAAAAACAAAAAGAAAACAACAGACAAACCAGATCTTTACATTGTTTACACCAACTGCTGGCAAACAAAAAAACATTAACAAATCTATAGCCAAAAACAACATATACGGTAAACAGACCGCTATTTGCAGCACCAACAGTTACCAAGCTAATTATAAAGCGATAATTAAGCTATAGCTGAATCTATGGCCTGGATAGTGCAATAAAGTGTACTGGCACTAACCACAACTTACTGATTAAAATTTGATAATGTCTAGATCAAACAAATTAATTGCCAGGCCCAAAACCGTTACCATGCCTGGAAAAACACTGCCAGTAGTACTAGTTTTACTACTGTTGAGTGGCTGTGCCGTAAAGCCAGAACCCCTGACTATGAAAGAGCGCAACATTCAGGTTTTTAAAGATATAGCGGCACAATTTGCCCGGCAAACTCCGCCAGACACCCCAATTACCATAGATGAAGCCATGGCTCGTGCCCTTAAGTTTAATCTGGAACACCGGGTCAAGACAATGAATCAGATTATAGCCAAAGGGATGACCAGTGTCGCCTCTTATAAAATGCTCCCTGGTTTAGCTGCCGATGCTGGTTATGCCGACCAGGACCGACCAACCAGCGATACCGGACAGCTAAGAACCTCTACCGGTAGTTTAGAGATCTCCTGGAACGTACTGGATTTAGGCATAAGCTATATAAGTGCCCAACAGCAAGCCGACAGGGTTTTGATAGCCTCAGAGCTACAACGTAAAGCGGCCCACAACCTACTAAATGAAGTTCGTTCAACATTTTGGCGGGCCATAGCTGCTGAGCGTTTAACAAAAGCCATCATGCCGTTAAAGATAAAGTTGAATGACGCTTTGGAAAGCTCTCGTCAGGCAGAAAAGGAGCAGCTAGAGCCTCCGGCAGATGCCCTGAATTATCAAGTCAGCCTTCTTGAGACACTACAAAAATTACAACGACTGCAAAAACAGATCTCTGGAGCCAGGAGCAAACTTGCGGAGTTAATGGGCTTGGACCCAGGCAAACCTTTTGAGCTGGTTGAGCAGAAGGAGACCGACCCAATAGATTTAACCAACCTTCCAGCCATTGAAGCGTTAGAGGGCTATGCCCTGATGCACCGTCCTGAACTGTGGGAAAAAGATTATAAACTGAGGATTAAAGCCAACGAGACAAGAAAAACAATCTTGCGTCTCTTTCCCGGCCTGGATTTTAGCCAATCCAGAGAGTATGACAACACAGAATCCTACCCAAACCGCACCTGGAGTGAGTTTGGTGTAAACATAACATGGAACATGCTTAATCTGCTATCTGCTCCCAAAGAGATAGCCTTGGCTAGAGACCGGGAGAGAATGGAGGACCTAAGCCGTATGGCACTCAACATGTCGGTTGTGGTTCAGGTTCATATTGCCATGCGTAATCTGGTTGAAGCCAGGGCAGCTTATGATGTCTCTTCCCAGTTGAGTGTTGCCAAAGAGAAACTCTATACACATGCCAAGGCCGAGCAAGAGGCAGAGACTGCCAATGAGTTAGACCTTATCTCTAGAGAGAGCGAGCGTATACTATATCTATCCCATCGTGATCTGGCCTTTGCCAAGCTACAAAATGCTGCTGGAGCATTCTTGGTCTCTCTCGGCTGGGATATCATCCCTAACGAAATGGAAAAACTACCATTTGATCTCCTAACCACAAGAATAAAAGAGAATAATTTATTAGTTGCATCGGGAAAAATCCCCGGTCTCAGCAATATAGTTAGCTACAGTGAACCTGCATCAGATAACAAACAGAACAACCCTACGGTAACAGAAGATTCAGAGTTGGAGAGTCCAGAGTGGATAATTAATGACGGTGTAGTAAAACTAAAAGAAAAAAACTTTAAAACCCCACTTAATGCGAAGAAGATTGAACAGCTAGAGACTCTAAAGCCGTTAAAAGTTTTAGCACCAAAGCCAACCTCAAAACCACTGGCTATAATCAAAGATTACCAGATAAAAAAAGCCTTGATTACAGCTAAAAAAATTGATGATACCCAGGGAGCAACCAAACTTACATTTATCGTTGACGGTGATTTAAACTATGATGATTTTTATCTGGAGTCACCATCCAGATTTGTTATCGATCTTTATAATGCAAAAATTAACGGGATAGATAATATAAAAGGCTTCACAAACAATATGGTTGCAAAAATCAGGATTGCTCATCATAGTTTGAATAGCGACCGGGTAGTTATAGAATTAAAGAAAGATAGCAGCATGGAGGCCGCTCTTTTGAGTGACGAGTCCGGATCACTCCTACAGGTTAGCATCACTGCTAAAACCATGGAGCAAGCAAAAGCTGAACTCACCACCAAGAGAGAAACGCCCCCAAACAAACCCAACCTTCTTTAGCCCGTATGTGCTCAAACGTTATAATAGTCGGATATGACCTCTAGCAGCAGACTCTTTTTGATGGGTTTTTTCACATGTTTATCACAGCCAGCAGCTAATATTTTTTTAATCTCTTCAGACATAACATAGGCTGTTAAAGCTAGGATTGGCGTTCTCTGCTTTTGGTTTTCTACCTCCCAACTACGCATGGCCTTGGTGGCGGAATAACCATCCATGACCGGCATTTGAATATCCATAAAAACCAAGTCATAACTGCTCTCTTTAAACTTTTCAACCCCTTGCAAACCGTTTTCTGCCACATCTATCACACATGCAGTTTTTTTCAAAAATGTTTTAAAAAGCAAAACATTATCTGGAGAGTCCTCAACAAGCAGAATATTAAGGTCAAGAGCAGAGATAGCAACCTTTGGTAGCTTGGCTTTATGGTCAAGCGACTCTACAACAGGAGCAAGCTGACCTGCTGATAGAGCCACAGGCAACTTTGCTGTAAACTGAAACTCACTGCCTTTTCCCTCCTTGCTATGGAGCTTGATCTCCCCTCCCATCAACTTTATCAGCCGGGAGCAGATGGTAAGGCCCAAGCCGCTACCACCATACTTACGTGTTGTTGAGCTGTCGCCCTGGGTAAAAACATCAAAGATAGCACTCTGTTTATCCTCTGGAATACCGATACCGGTATCAGAGATGGAAAAAAGCAGACTATCTTGCTCTTTGACGTTGTTCTGCACATGGATGATAATCACCCCCTCAAAGGTAAATTTTAAGGAATTACCGGCTAAGTTCATCAATAACTGCCGCAAACGGTTGGAATCACCAACCCTTATTGGCTCGACATCTGTAGCAACAATACCGACTATCTTCACAGACTTGGGAGTAGATTCCAGTTGAAAGGTATCAACAACGCTCTTGACCAAATCCACCAGATCAAAGCTGGTTGACTCCAGAACTATTTTACCACTCTCAACCCGGCTAAAATCGAGGATATCATCGATTAGATAGAGTAGTGCCTGACCATTTCTCCGTAATACACCAAGATAGTGGCTCTGGGTATGGCTCAGATCAGTCTCGACCAACAGGTCACTCATGCCGAGTATGGCGTTCATTGGGGTGCGTATTTCGTGGCTCATTGTTGATAAAAACGCACTTTTTGCTCTATTTGCCGCATCCGCATGCTCTTTGGCATGAAACAACTGTGACTCTTTTTCACCGATAGATTGGTGCATGGTTTGCAGGCTATTTGCCAGTTCGCCGATTTCGTCCGACTCCCCGTCCAGCAACCTTTTGTTGGTTTTTATAAAATCATTTACTATATTTTCCTGCTCAAGATCACCATATTTGGAGCCCTGGGCTTTAGCAATAATTTTTGAGTATTTGGTTAAGATCTCTAAACGGCGCAGCACAGTAAACCTTAATAAAATTACCAGAGCCAAAAATAGCAGCATAAGGCCAAAGGCCCCGCTGAAAATTTTTTCCCGGATATGGTCACTGATAAATCTTTTATAAGTATCTGTTGAAAGCCGCAGGTAGATCACCCCCAACTGCTTCTTTTGCGACTCAACTGAATCAATGGTAATCTTATCAATAAAAAGCCTACCACTCTCCCTTTTATTGGATTTATATGTGGCGACAGTTTTTCCCATATGGATAACCGATATGGAGATAATATCCTCAGTTTTTTTACCAATGTTGCCAAGAACTGTCTCCAACACCGGATAATCTTCCACTATCAGACTATCGGCACTAAAAACCGAGATAATTTGGGTGATAGCCTGACCACGCTTCTTTAGAAGAGTCTGAAACATTACCTCTTCATTATCTATATCAAGCCATGTAAATACACCCACCAATAAAGTCAGTACCAACATTACCGAGGCGATGATTTTGGTAGAGAGGTTCATTATTTATCCTGAAACCCTTTGGAGAGCTGAATAGCCTCTCGAACCTGATCATATAGACTATCGTCTACCATTTTGAAACCGGTACGATTGATATTGGCAAAAGTCTGTTTATCTTTAATGGCTATAAACCCTTCCCGCAATAAATGGGCAAGCTCTCCATCCAGGTGGTGGGCGGCCACCCAGGCGTGGTATGGGGCGGTATATACATGGATAGAGCGGAGGTTTTTAGCCTCACGGTAGCGGTTGAAGGTCTCTTCACGCATTGCACCAACATCATAATTTTCCAAATATACCCCTAAAGCCACTTTGTCATGGCGCCCCAGATAACCATAACTACCAAGATCTTCCGGCTTGATGCCATTTTTTATCAGCTCTGCCTTGGGAACATAACTACCAAGAGTAGAGTTTTTACTGCCAAAAGCCACGGAAGCCCTCTTCAGATCAAAGATAGTGCGGATCTTCGAGCTATTTTTGACCACAAATACGCCGTGGTGAGGCTCTCCAATCACCTCCTCACTCACCAGTAGCTGTAATTTATCATTTTTATCTTTACTCAATACATAACTTGCCGCCCCCATTCGAGCCAGATCAGCCAGACCATTAGCCATGGCGTTGATGGCCTTGGCATACGTTGAATAGATGCGGCTTTCAAAGTGCACATGCCAGCCGTTATCATCAAGATAGTTCTCAAGCTCTTTTAGAATAGGGTAAACTTTGGCAAAGACACGGCTCGGCCTCTCTCCAGCATAGGTTGCTACCCTGATAGTCTCGGTATCAAACTGCTTTGCCAGGGCCATGGCGTGGCGGATTTGATTATAATCAACATCAGAGCCTGGAAGAAAACCGGACCGTTTAATGGTCTTTAGAACATTTGGGTCTTGCAGTTCAAGGAGTATGGTTCTGAGACTGTCAACCAGCTCTTGTGATAAATCTCCACTAGCGACCCAAGGTTTGGTAACACATGGAAATTCGAGCAGCTTTCTTAACCCCTTACTCTTGGCATATTTATTAAAAGTATTTTCGTTTGAGGCTCCCGCCGCATACTTGCCAGAAGCTACAGCATAGACAACTTTATCATGGCGGCCCAGATAGGTGTGACCAGAGAGATCGCCAGCCATAATTCCAGCCTTCACAAGTTCAGCCTGGGCCAGATAGCGGCCTGTGGTAGATTTTCGAGAACCAAAGGCGATATTCTCACCCCGTAACTGATCAATAGATTGGATCTTGGATGCTGCAGCTACAGAGAGCACGCCGTTAAAAAATTTTTTACCGTTGTTGCTCTCGATAGCCAATAGTTGAATGCTGGGGTTTTTCTTTTTAGCCAGAACATAACTTACCGGCCCAAAACGAACAAAATCTACCTCTCCCCCTGCAAGAGCCTCAATTGCCCTACCATAAGATGGATAGATCCGCATATTTATCGAGTGGGTCAACCCCTTATCAGCGATGGCATCTTCCAGATATTTCCTGAAAGGCTCCATCTTTTTCAACATTTCTGTAGAACGGATATGGGTATAGACCCCAAAACTCAATGTTTTGCTATGGGCAACCTCTGCCTCTGCAGTGACTCCCTGAGATGGGTCTAGTAACACTCCGGCAGATAAAACCGACAAAAAGTAAACTCTAATTAGAAAACTACCCATCCATTTGAGTTCCTATAGTTAAAAACATACCAACACCAGTCAGTTTATACTTTGACGAACAATTACAACACCTTACAACCATGATCAACTCGCACAAAACCCAGTTTAGATAAAAGAATTGATGGTAGCACACCCACTTTATCTGACCAACATCTAATTTGTCAGGGATGAGAGCTACCTTAGCCATGCATATGTCTTGCAAAAAAGTCCTACTTTTCAAGCAACCTGGCAGATTATTCACTAAATAGGAAAATTTTGCTTTCATTAATCGAATAAGCTGCCTCTACTTCCACAGAAAACCGGCTTTAACTTAATATTATTAAATAGTTAACATTATTGGCACATAACCAGCTATTACTGTAAGTCAGAAGTGGATAAAACGGAGATACCGGTAACTATAAATAGTGGAGTCTGGAATATGTTCAAGGCCGATATGAGCATCAACGTCTATGAAGACCAAGAGACAGGTGAGGCTGTTATTACTCTTGGCCAACGATTTGATGCTACAGTAATCAGAGATTTTATTGAAGCTTTTTCCAGGTTCGAACAGGATAGAGACTTTCTTATAAACCTCAAAGATGTTGAGGGTTTTGGTTTCTCTTCATTAACCCTGCTGCTGCTTTTAAGCAGCTATCTTGTAAGAGACAAATCACGAATTTATGTTACAAGATGCAACCATAATGCTGTAAGCAAGGCGGTTAGATTTCCTCTGTTCAAAGCGTTATTCAAGATATAGCAAGCACTTGGGGAATTTCACTCCAGCTTGTCGTATAAGATGGCGACCTTCTATCTTTCACCACCCTACCCTGCGACTGCAAACCCTCTGCACCAAAGTGGATGGTATTTCGGCCCATTTTTTGGTTTAAGCTGTCTATTGCTGTCATAAGGCGGCTGTTTTTGGCTATCTGCACATGGTCGCTAAATAGAGATCTCTGCTGACCATGCAGAGAAACCAGATCAAGAAGCATGATTCCAGCTTTATTGTAGGCAAATCCATCTCGATAAATAGTCTCTAGAAGCTGCAAAACATACCTGATAAGACTCCCGGTATCACTTAGTGGTTCTGGCAGGATAAATGTGGCACTGTTTTTATAACGCTGCTGCCCAGGTGCGAAACGGCTGGTCTCTATAAAAACTGCTACCGATCTGGCTAGCAGTTTTTGCTGGCGTAGTTTAACCCCGGCTATTGCTGTATAACTTGCAACTGCCTCTCTGATTGCTGATAGCTCCGAGGTTTTTTTAGCAAATGTCCGTGAGGAGGTGATGGACTTTTTTGCTTTTCCCCGGCTATCCAAACCAATAGCCGGTATAGCACGCAGTTCCAGAACCGTTTTAGCCAAAACAGTACCAAACTTTTTTTCCACCCAGGTAAGGTTGCTATCTCTTAACTGGGCAGCAGTTTTAATTCCGTGACTATTTAACCTTCCAGCCCACCTGGAACCGACCCCCCATAGGTCACCTACCTCTAAAATCGCCAAAGCTTTCTCCATAAAACGTGGTGAAGATAGATCAAGCACACCGGCAGTTTTAGGGGATTTTTTTGCTATGCGATTAGCAGCTTTAGCCAAAGTTTTTGTTGGCCCAATACCAATTGATACCGGTATACCGGTATTACGCTGCACCGTTGCCTTTATGGTTTTGCAGTGCTCAATAGAGCCGGCTCCGGTAAAACCGCTCATATCAAAAAACGCCTCATCTATTGAGTACACCTCCAGATTAAGAGCCATCTCAGCCAAAGTTCGCATAACACGAGCAGACATATCGCCATAGAGTGCATAGTTTGAGGAGAGAACCTTGACATCATGCTTTTTAATCAGATCACGAATTTTAAAAAACGGTACTCCCATTGTTATACCCAGGGCTTTTGCCTCATTGGAACGGGCCACCGCACAGCCATCATTGTTGGATAGAACAATAACCGGACGATTCTCTAAAGCAGGGGCAAAGAGCCGTTCACAAGAGACATAAAAGTTATTACAGTCGAGAATAGCTATTTTTCCACCTCTCATCGTCTACGAAACTCCTGCACCGCACTGGTAACGACACCCCAAATTGTTACCCCCATCTCTTCAGTGATCTCCACAGGTTTAAAATCAGGATTAGCAGGCATAAAAAAAAGTTTACCCTCTTTATCTCTAAGCAGGCGTTTAACCGTTAACTCACTATGGATAACCGCAACAACGATATCACCACTTTTAGGCTCTAAAGAGCGGTCGACAACCAGAATATTGCCAGGGTGAATACCAGCTCCAATCATTGACGACCCCTCGACCCTGACAAAAAAAGTCGCTGCCGGATGCTCTATAAGGTGGCGGTTCAGATCAAGCTGGTTCTCGATATAGTCATCTGCTGGCGAAGGAAATCCGGCCGGAACCATTGATGAAAACAGAGGCAAGGCAACCTCTGCACCTTGAGTAGCAGCATGGAGTAGAGATACCCGACAGCTACTCTCTTTTTCAACTTTCTCTTGCTGCACATTTACCAACCTGATTGATCGGGCTTTTCCCTGCTCATGGAGCAGAACCCCCTTGGTTTTCAACCTTTGTATCTGCTCATGGACGCTAGACCCCTTTATATTGAGCAACTCTGCCAACTCCAGAATAGTCGGCGGCATCCCATGTATGGTAGTAAACGATTGAATCTGCTCGACTAAACGTTCTTGTGCCGGTGTTAGCTCTTTCATCCCATCAAATCCTTTTTTGATATTAAGGGCCGATGGTAAAGTGAACCATCCATTTTGCTTATCTTTTAGCCCCAACTCTGAGACCTGAAATATATTAGGTTTCAAAAGAGATTTCAACAAATAGACTCTTTAACGCAATTATTGCCGAATACTTTTTCCTTGCCAAAAATCTAAGCACTCATTAAAAGAAGCTGAAAACACAGATTATTTTGCATTATTATTCTAAAAATAAGAATTCGGCACACTATATGCAAGCCCTCACTTCCATGTGTAGCCAATAAATAAAGTTGAAAAGCCTACTTTGTTGTACATGAAAAAAATCCGGTCAATTGGCTGCGTTCTTTAACCTAGATTCGGCAGTTGGGCGTGCATTAATGGTGCAATATATTGGTTTGTCTGGTTAAACAGGAAAAATCGAACTCACCTTGTTGGTGACAAGACTTTTTTCTGGTTTTCCAGGTGCATCAATTGGTTGTGCCAGTAGATGTACGAACAACTACCGCATCTAGGTTTAACGCTTTTAATAAGGAGACTTCACAATGAGCACGTTGCATATAGAGATGGAAGAGAACGGTTTTGGTATTTTTGATAGTGACCAGAACAGCTACGTTTTTGAAGGTATCGAAGATCTATCAATAGCATATGAGCTCCATGAAATGTTATTAGGCGAAAGAGAAGATGAGCAGGCTTTACTCGCATAAATAACATAATGATATAATTAGAAATTTGCAGCAAATCTAGATTAAACAAAATACCTAAGAAACGGTAAAAAAATTTTCGCAGAGATATACCAGCTCGACAAAGCGTGGTGATGGCTCCGTGGTGGGCTGTACTATCTCTGCGATATTTTCTACCGTGGCTGCCGAATAGACTCTTCAGGAGCAACATCAACAATATAGACAGATCAATAAAAAAGAGTTTTCCTAAAAAACAGCCGTTGCAACCAAACTCTGCGACCACCGGCTTTTGCTCTATTAGATGCTTAATAATTGGGATCTTTTTTTTATGGACTTTATCCTGGATAAAGATGTAGCATAGTTTCGATAATATTAGTTCATAGCATCAACTATTTTTTTCTTAAAGCAGTGCTGCCAACCATGAAAGTCAACAAAAATCTCTTTAAATGGGGTTGGTTATCAATACTGTTTATTTTCTCCTATCTATTAATAGCTACAGCAGCCACCCACATATCTCGATATATGATCCCTAAACCATATATGGGCGGGATCTCTTCACAGCAAGAGGCTTTTTTCCAGCAGAAAGACGATATCAACCTGCTATTTCTTGGTTCAAGCGGATTTGGCTCAACCATCAACCCGATAATCCTTGATAGTGAGATGGACCGCCTGGGCTGCCCAATCCGCTCCTTCAACCTGTCTCCTGATGGGCTAAACTCAATCGAGACCCGGTATGTTCTAGAACAAATTATTAAAAGCAGACCAAAAAAACTCTCGACAATTATTCTCGACCTACCACCAATTCACTACGGCTTTAAACAGAAAGATGCACTACGGACCAGATTTTTCAACACCTGGTCAAACTTTGTCCCATTTGTCACAGATATTTGGAACCTGCCCAGGTTCAGAAAAAAACGTGCGTTGATCTTATTGGATTTTATCATCTCATTTGCCTATGAACGCAGTGGGGTTGGTCTGCTACACTCCACTTTTATCAGCCCCCCTGAAGGTTATCCACCAGCAGAGATAATTGTCCGGCAGCGAGGATATGGTGGAGATTTGGAAAAACATATCCACTCAGCAGAGAAAAGTGCCAGACTGAGCAGAGAGGTGGCAAAACTAAAAAAGCAGATTGATAGCTGGAAAGCATCATATGCCGAGATGAACCGTGTCGGACACCTTGCCAGACTCAAACCGGTTATTGATAAGGTGGAGAGTTATGGCTTTGAAGTAGCAGTTCTGCTAGCTCCAACCATGACCAACTACTCATACGCTGAACCGTTAAAACAGATTTTTACCGAAAAAATGCCCAGGACTCCAATGTGGCACTACAACGATTTTGTCAAATGGCCAGATTTTATGGATGGGGCAAACCTAAGAAACATTACCCATATGAATCCTCGTGGTGCGGTCATGTTCTCCAAGATACTTGCAAAGGATCTCTGCCAAAGTTTTAAATCTGGCGAGTTGAGAAGCATCACCCCGCCATTAAGTCTATAAATAGATGATAGTACTGGAAAAATAGATGTTATTTATTGAGTTTCGATTCATTGTTTTCTTTATAATTGTCTGGCTGGTTTTCTGGTCTTTGCGTTCCAACACGCTTAGAAAATGGCTGTTACTCATCGGTAGTTATGTTTTCTATGCCTCTTGGGACTACCGTTTTCTCTCCCTGATTCTCATTGCAACCGCCACCAACCATATAGCTGCCATACGCATTCAGGACTCATCGGAAAGAACCATAAGATTACGCTGGCTGACCTCTACCATTGTCATCAATATTGGTATTCTGTTTGTATTTAAATATCTTAATTTTTTTGCCGACTCACTGGTGGATCTAATCAACGTTTTTGGCGGCACTGCCAGTCCAACACTGCTCAACATAATTTTACCAGTCGGTATAAGTTTCTACACTTTTCAGAGTTTGAGCTACCCACTTGATGTCTATCAACGGAAGATGGAGCCAAGCCGAAGCTGGTTGGATTTTTCTCTTTTTGTGGCGTTTTTTCCCCAACTGGTTGCTGGCCCGATAGTCAGGGCCAAAGAGTTCATGCCCCAACTAGCCATATTAAAAACCTTCGCAGAGATCCCGGTTCGGGCCTGTTTAACCCTCTTTTTGATCGGTTTTGCCAAGAAAGCGGTGGTTGCCGATGGTCTTGCCCCCTTTCTAGATCCAATTTATGAGAATCCAGCCGCTTACAGCTCTCTGGATATTTTTTATGGACAGTTGCTCTACTCCATTCAGGTCTACTGTGATTTTTCCGGTTATTCAGATATGGCAATCGCTTCGGCAGGACTACTGGGTTATAAGTTACCACTCAATTTCAATTTCCCATATTTTTCCGCCTCCCTTGCCGATTTCTGGCGTAGGTGGCACATATCTCTCTCCTCATGGCTCCATGACTACCTCTACCTGCCGCTGTTTTTCATGGGCAAAAACCGTTTTTCCAAAATAATGGTCTATCGCAACGTAATTATTACCATGCTGCTTTGCGGTCTCTGGCATGGTGCAGCATGGGGGTATATTATTTTTGGCCTCTTTCATGGTCTGGCGTTGGTAGTCGCTCAGGAGTGGCAATCTTTTACAAAAAGAGGCAAAATCACCATCCCTTTTAGCAAAGCTATCGGCATTGCCACCACCTTCTATTTTGTCTGCTGGACCTTTGTCTTGTTCCGTACCCAAGATATGAATGTGGCATGGCATCTAACTGTTGGTCATTTTTTCAGCAACATCCCCAGCAGTGAAACACTCCCCAGCGCAGCCCCGGCTCTTTTTATTTTTTTAGCTATTGTCCACACCTGCTTCTACCGCTGGGATCTGCCAAAATGGTTTGCCAATCTTAAACCTTGGATTTTTTCTCTCTCGGCAGGAGCCGTAGCAGCATTTTTGGTGGCGATGGTTCCAGTTGGATACCGACCCTTTATCTATTTTCAATTTTAACCATTTTTCTATTAACCTGGAAAAAGAAAAGTAGCGTATGTAATAATTGCAGATACCTCTGTTTCCTATATTGCTAAGGCAGTCTAAATGGATAGATGGAAGATGGGCCATGTTGGTTATGTGGTGAAAAATATGGAAGGCGCTCTCAAGAGGTTTGCAAAGGAGGGCTGTTCAGTGCTGATTCCGGCAACTGATGACCCGCTCCAAAAAGTCTCCTGTGCCCTGCTCAGTATGCCTGGAGATTGCAACATAGAACTTGTAGCACCACTGGATGGGCAAGAGTCCCCACTCACCGGACGTTTAGCCCGGCAAGGCGGTCTGGACCATATCTGTTTTATAGTGCCTGATTTAGCAAAGGCACTCTCCCAAGAGGTAGAGAGAGGCAGTATTCCCGTCTGCCAGCCAACCTATGCAGTTACCTTTAATGCTGACATTGCATTTGTTCACCGTCGCAGCGGCCTTGTAGTTGAGTTAATGGCCTTTAACTCCAACAGCCACTCCAGGGAGATTTAATGGAAGATCTGTTCACAAAAGCTCGTGCCGAGATAGCTGCCAAGTATCCATTGATAGCCAATGGTCTAGTTGATCATAACAATGCAGCCCCAGAGGTAATTACTCAATCCAAAAAGATAATTGCCGATTTTATTACCCATAAAGGCAATGATGCTCTAAGCGGTGGTTTGGATGCCTTTAGCAAAATAAGCCTGGATTTTATCCGTCTTCAGTCCCGTTTTATAAGAAGCGGTAAATACCGAGCACAAGATGCTGAAGAGATGATCCGTGATCTCTACCAAAATAGCGAAAAAATGGAAGGGTATTATCTGGATGGACTGTTCCTCAGCTATGCCTTCTGGCCAAACCATGCTCAGATGTTGCAGTTCTATAAAAACCGTTTTCTCGCCAATCAACAAGAGAAAAAGTCCTGCCTTGAGATAGGGGTAGGCCACGGCCTGATGGCTCTATCAATGTTGCGAAACCTAACAGATGTCGCTTATACCGGAGTTGATGTAAGCCCGGCAGCATTAAAATATGTGCAACGTTTAATGGAGAGGCAGAAGATCGACTCAAACCGTTTTGCACTCCATGAGGTCAATGTGATGAGTGCCAGGAAGATGGCAAACATTTCCAAACCAGACGGGGGCTTCTCTTATGCCGTATGTTGCGAAGTTCTTGAACATGTCATGCAGCCGGAGACTCTTCTCAACAGAATTCACGACCAAATTCAACCGGAAGCCGAACTATTTCTCACCACCGTGGTAAATATTGAAGCAGAAGACCATGTCTATCTGTTTAAAAATACCGAGCAGATTCGAGAGCTGACAGACATGTGCCGGTTTCAAATCAAAGAGGAGTTGGTTCTACCCCTGCCTGGGTTCCCTGAGGGTCCGAGTCAACCATTTAACTATGCAGCAGTTTTAACCAAGAGTATCTAATGTTATAATGGCTACACAAACCGGTCCCAAAAAAACTTATTTAAAAAAATGGAGTAACTAATGGCTGACCCCTTAATTCAGGTTTTTGCTGAAACCCTGAACCTACCAGAAGAGAAAATTTCTGATGCAACCTCTACCGACAACACCCCGGAGTGGGATAGTCTGGCGGCAATGTTTCTCCTAGGTGCTTTTGAAGACCGTTTCAATGTTGAGTTTTCTCTAGAGGAGATAACAAAAATGCGCTCGGTTGGTATTGTTCGAGAGATTTTGATAGAGAAAAAGGTAGACCTTAGCTGAGAGCTTGAAAAAAATCAGATTCGTCGCAAATAACATCGTTTGATTTTTTCACAAGCTCTGAGAGTAGTGGCCATTAGCTTGCGGTTTTGATCCGCTCAATTTCACTGGCAACCATCTTTACTGCCAGTTGTGGCAACATATCGGCAACCATCTCTTTAACCATCTCACGAGCCATCGACTCCACCTCTGGAGCAAACGCCTCTTTAATGGCAGCAGTTAAATGCTTGCCATCAATCTCCACTGATCGCTCCTCGGCATGAATACGGGCTATCTCCTCTCTGACAATTTTTTCTGCCATCTCCGGCAGCATTGCCCGGACCATCTCCTGGACACTATTTTTGGTAACCTCGCCAGTAACATCTTTAACAATAGCCTCTTGGATCTTCTCTTCCAAAACTTTATCAGCACCCATTACACCCCTCCTTTTAACAGATCCTCTGCCCGTTTTAGCAGCAGGTCGCCTACTGCATCAATCGCAACCTTTTCGGCAACTCCATCATGACGGCTCTGCACCTCTACCGCACCATCTTTTATACCCCGGCCACCAATCACCACCCTGAGCGGTGCACCGATTAGGTCGGCATCTTTAAATTTAACACCAAGCCGCTCATTTCTATCATCAAGCAGAGCCTCAATACCCCTGGCTTTAAGATATTCATAAATCTCCTCCGCCAATTTTGCCGCAGCCTCCTCTTTGGGGTTAATCAGCAAAATCTCCACATGAAATGGTGCTAAAAAGATAGGCCAGACAATACCGCTGTCGTCGTGGTTCTGCTCAATAGCAGCAGCAACAATCCTGGAAACCCCAATACCGTAACACCCCATAAGAGGAGTCTGCTCCCGGCCGCCCTGGTTTAAAACCGTCATCTGCATGGCTTTTGAATATTTATCACCAAGCTTAAAGACATGACCAACCTCAATGCCCCTATCCAGCCTTAAAGTTCCTGCACCACAACGGGAGCAAAGATCACCAGCTTGAACATTACGCAGATCTGCAAACTTTGGTAGAGGTAGATCACGCTCCCAGTTAACCCCGGTAAGGTGAAAACCGTCTTCGTTAGCCCCACAGATAAAATCACTCATACCAGCAAGGGAGTTATCGGCAATAATAGGGGTGGTAGCCCCAACCGGACCCAGGGAACCAACCGATACTCCAGTTGATTTCTGTACAGCTCCAGGCTCTACAAGCTTAAAACCATCACCATCAAGATAGTTTTCTGCTTTAATCTCATTTAGCTCATGGTCACCACGGAGCAGGAGCATAAACTCACCTTTGTCAGTTTGAACCAAGAGGGCTTTTACAGTTTTATCTGCTGAAATGTTAAAGAAACCGGCCACATCATCAATGGATTTTATCTCCGGGGTAGCCACTTTCTGCATATCAGCACCAGCAGGAACCGCCTCTGGAGATCCACCAGCAACAGCTTTTTCCAGGTTGGCTGCATAGTCACAACTATCGCATGATGCTATGGCATCTTCACCAGAGTCAGCCAGGACATGAAACTCATGGGAGTCGGAGCCACCAATAGCTCCAGAGTCGGCCTCTACCGCCCGAAACTGCAACCCGCAGCGTTTAAATATGTTTTGATAAGCTGTAAACATCTGCTTATAACTATTATCCAGACTCTCCTGATCAAGATCAAAGGAGTAGGCATCTTTCATTAAAAACTCCCGCCCCCGCATAATGCCAAACCTGGGCCGGACCTCATCACGAAACTTGGTCTGAATCTGATAAAAATTTGCCGGAAGCTGTTTATAAGAGCGTAATTCATGGCGCACCAGATCGGTAATCACCTCCTCATGGGTGGGGCCAAAACAGAAATCCCTATCGCCACGATCTTTAAACCGTAACAGCTCCGCCCCATATTTACTCCAGCGGCCTGTCTCCTGCCACAACTCTGCCGGTTGCACCGCAGGCAGCAACACCTCTTGAGCACCAGCTCTATCCATCTCTTCCCTGACTATATTCTCTACCTTGCGGAGAACCCGCAGCCCCAGAGGCAGCCAGCTATATATTCCTGCACCGAGCTGACGAATCATCCCGGAACGTAACATTAATTTATGGGAGACAACCTGAGCTTCAACTGGATCTTCTTTTAAGGTTGGCAGTAAAGTTTGACTTAATCGCATGGTTATTACTACTCTTTCTTTCCGCCCTCAATAAGGGCATAAGCGGAGTGGTTGTGAATTGATTCAAAATTTTCTGATTCTACCGTAAACCAATTAACCCGGCTATCTTTTTCCAGATCGGCAGCAACAGAACGGACCATATCTTCAACAAATTTCGGGTTGGCATAGGCCTGCTCGGTAACAAATTTTTCATCCGGCCTTTTTAAAATTGTATAGAGCTGGCAAGAGGCGTTTTTCTCTACCATATCAATAACCTCTTCAACCCAGAGGAATTTTTTAAACTGCACCGAAACCGTAACATGAGAGCGTTGATTGTGTGCACCTGCTTCGGATATCTCCTTAGAACAGGGACAGAGAGATGTCACCGGAACCATAACCTTCATGGTCATGGTATATTTATCTCTATCAAGGACGGCCAGAAACTCCACCTCGTAGTCCATTAAAGCTGAAGCTTTACTGACTGGAGCGGATTTTTTGATGAAATAGGGAAAGCTCAACTCAATATGAGCCTCTTCAGCATCAAGACGGCTCTGAATCTTCTTTAAAAGATCCGGCAGGCTGGCAACAGAGATTGCTTGATCATACTCAGCCAACACCTCCAAAAACCGTGACATATGCGTCCCCTTGAAGAGATGGGGCAGTTTTACATACATATTTACGGTAGCAATGGTATGTTGCTGCCCCCGGCTACGGTCACGGACTATTATCGGGTAACGAATATCTTTCACCCCAACCCGGTCGATATCAAGCTGGCGATGATCCTGCCGGGCCTGGACATCTATCAAGGTTTCCTGTTCTGTTTGATCTCTATTACTCTCCATATATTTCAATCACCTGCAAAAAAATAAACCAAGTCAGTTGGGATGAGCACCTGCTTAGTGTATGGTTGCATTAGTTGATGGGCAATTTTTTTATTCCTCCTACAGACGATTTCCTCTATGCGTGACATTGGTATTATTACAAAATTATCCGACCCCAAGGCACTTAAAGCCACGGCACAATTGGCAAAATGGCTGCATAAACAAGGGTGTAAGGTAACTATCACCAAAGAGGCAGCCCAAGATACCGGTATTGCCAAAAAGATAGCCACCCCACTAAACCAAAAAGAGCTACCCATTGGCCGTGACCTGGTGGTGGTGATCGGTGGTGACGGTACTTTTATCGCCGCATTCAGGGCGGTCGGCTCTGCTGATACCCCTCTTTTGGGAATAAATATGGGACGGCTTGGATTTTTGACCGAAGTGCCACAAGATGCCATGCTCTCCACAATGGCAGAGGTATTGGAAGGCCGCTACCATATAGAAAAGCGAATGCTACTCTCAGTTAGTATTCAACGAGACGACAAAGAGATTTTAAAACATTTAGTCCTAAACGATGCGGTTATTCACAAAGGGGCACTGGCCAGAATGTTGGAACTTCAGGTGGCAATTGATGAGCTATTTGTCTTCTCTAGCAGAGCCGATGGCCTGATAATCGCCAGCCCGACAGGATCAACTGCCTACTCCCTCTCTGCAGGCGGTCCGATAATCCATCCGGCCCTGAACACCATCCTCTTGGTACCAATCTGCCCCCACACCTTGGCAAACCGGCCTATTGCCGTTCCTGGAGACGGTTTAATATCGGTAACTCTGTGCAAAGAGAGCAGCCAGGATCAACGGCTAACCTTGGATGGTCAAACCGGATTTCCACTACTTAACGGCGATAAGATATTAATTAAAAAGGCCAAACATAAGCTTAAAGTTCTCCACGCCATGAACCGGAATTACTATTCGGTTTTAAGAGATAAACTCCGCTGGGGAGAACAGGTGGGTAGTTAACTCTTCTGACACTTGGGACAAAATGCACTAGCCCGACCGCCAAGACGAATCTGCTCAATGGTTGCCGCACAGACCAGACACGCTTCGCCAGCCCGGCCATAGACATTTAACGACTGTTGAAAATAGCCAGGCTTGCCATCTTCATTACGAAAATCTTTGAGGGTAGTTCCCCCCTGCTCGATTGAGGCGGTTAATCTGTTCTTGATCGCCGCCACCAACCGTTGACAATCCAACCTGGTTATATCTCCAGCATTACGCAGAGGGTTTATCTTGGCTAAAAACAGGGACTCTGCTGAGTATATGTTCCCAGCCCCCACTACCACATGGGAATCCATCAAAAAATTTTTTATCGCTACCCGACGCCCCCTACTACGCTTGAAGAGATACTCAGGTGAAAAAGCTTCGGTAAACGGCTCCGGCCCCAGTGAAGCTAGAAGTTTGTGCTTTCCCGGATCTTCGGTGGTCCACAATACAGCTCCAAAACGCCTGGGATCATTGAGACGGAGATGGCTACCATTTTTAAAAGCGATATCAAAATGGTCATGCTTTATAAATGGGACATCTTTTGCCAGGTGACGCAACACCCCAGACATTCCCAAGTGGATAATCATACAGCCCTCACCAATAGGCATTAATAGATACTTGCCTCTGCGGTTGACCTCTCTGATAACCTGACCCGGCAGAGCCTGCAACAGCTCACTCTTCGGCATGGGCCAGCGTAGATCTTTACGACGAACCGCAACTGACAAAATCTCCTGCTGGCTTAATAGAGGGGCCAAACCCCGCCGGATTGTCTCCACTTCTGGTAATTCAGGCATTTATACACTCCATGACTTGGTTTATTATCCAAGCTGCGATATAATTGTTTTTATTAGGCAAAGATCACTATCCTGGATATTTGATGACTGGACCTATTAAAAAAACCTCAGGCCGGCCCCATGACAAGCGACAATCAGACACCCATCTGCAACGCAGCATGGAACTGGCAGCTAGCGGCCTTTTTAAAGAGGCAGCAAGCTCCTGGGAACATGCAGACCGGCTATCACCAACCCCCCTTGACCCAGCCCGGTTTTTGGTCCTACTGATCAATAGCCAGCAGATAGAGCGGGGAGCAGGTTTTTTTTTCGAAAATCAGACACAGATCGAAAAAAAACACCCTAAACTAACAGAGAACCTATTCGCTCTGCTAGGGGCACACCTACTCGTCAACACAAAAAAAATTAAAGAACATATCCCCAAACTGCACCCACTACGCCTTGAGTTGAAACTGGCAAAAAACTCTCTTACAGCCCTGAGTCGCGGCGACTATAAACAGCTAGAAAAACTCCTGCAGCAACTCAGCCCCACATCTCCATTTTTGCAGTTTGCAGACATACTCAAAAGCTTAGCCAGTAAACAAGACGACCCGGAGGCTATTCTTCAGGCCATCGCAAAAATTCCTCCTAGCTCACCATTTGCAAATCTAGCCAGGGCCGCAGGCATTCGTTCCCTGTCCGGTACGGCTCTCATCAGAGCTTTAAGCCAGATACCCCCTGCCGACCAACAGCTAATTGCTCAGCTAAAAGGTATACCGGATGCTCTATTACAACTACTTAACCAGCTAACAAATACCACAAAAAGCACACAGTTTCTCAATATCCTGCTGGATTACCCAGCCGAACTGCCTGGACCATGGGTTCGCTCGGTCTATCTTGATCTGCTGGTAGACAATCTTGATAAACTAGCAAAAGTTACAAAGCGTATTGGCCCCTTAACTCCTTTTGAAAACTCCCGACTACTGGCTCTGCACCATCAACAAAAAAAACACCGCGTCCGTAGCAATACCAACTGGAAACGCTGTTTAAAGATAGTAGAGAATCAGCCAGAAAGTACCGAACGCTCACTGACTATAGCTCAACTATACAGCCATTTTGCTTCTCTGNAAGAGTCGGCCCCATGGCCATCGACAGTGCACATAATTGAGTATCTGCAAGAGGCCCAAAAACACGACCCTGATGATAGAAAAACCCTGATCAGACTGATTAACTGGCACCAAAAGGATGGAGACCGTACTGCTCTACAACAGTTGATCGCCGACGCTATAAAACGCTTTCCAATCGACCCGGAAATACTCAAAGTTGCCAGTGATATAGCTAGCAGCAACCGCTCATATAAAAAAGCTGCGTCCCTGGCAAAAAAGGCCAGGGAGTCTGACCCGAACAGTACTATTTTATTACAGCAACAGATTACGGCTCAGCTCAACCATGCCCGTAATCAAATCTTGGCTGGCGACCTGACCCTAGCCCGCCGTGAACTTAAAAGTGCTCAAAAAAGTGCTGGAGAGAACAGCCAGCTTACTATAGACATATCTATACTCCAAGCTCTGCTTGAGTCTCTTGCCAACAAAAAAAATATGGCGACGGAGATCCTTGATGCAGGGCAGAAACTTGCTGGAGCAACTCCATACTACCCATTTGCTCTTCTTTTGGAAGCCGGCCACCTCAGGGTTGGCAACGGTCAGATTGAAGAGTTTATGACCAGGCTTGAAAAAAGCAGTACCTGCACCCCGGATAAAAGCACTACCCAAAAAATCATCACATTGGGCACGCAGCACTTCAACAATAAAAACCCCATTCTTAGCGACTCGTTGAACATACTGAAAAGCTATTTTGGCAAAGCGGCAAAACTGGATTTCAGCAAAAACAACCTAAACGAAATCTGCAATGATCTCTGTGATATGCAGCAGTTTTCCCTCTTGGCAATCTTTGCAAAAGTAGCGGCAAAACGCTGGAAGAGTGAACCGGCTTTTCTATTTTTTCGGATATATGCCGAGAGCAGAGGCGAAACCTACCGTATATCTGACGAAGATTTTTTCTCCCTCCGGGAGGCTCTGCCAACAGCAGTACGCATAGGCGACAAACTAACCTCACAACGTATTGATAAATTGATGGGGCAACCAGCATCTGGTAGCAGAAGAAACTTAAGTGCACTCTCTCCAGCTAAAATTCCTAAACTGGTAGAGAAACAGTTGGTGCGCCGCTTGAAAAAACTCATAGAAACCGAGTTCGGCCCGAGAAGAAAAAGCATTGATGAAAACGAGCTGCACAAGCTGCTTATTGAGAGGCTTGATGGTAGTGAATATGCCAGCCGAGGTCCATTTATTCTCGCCTATCTTGTAGACAAAGCTCTTGACCGCACCGACAGCCCGACAACAAAACGCAAGAAAAAAACTCCGCCACCTGTGCGACAACTTGAGATGGATCTTTTTGAATGAAAAACCCTTTTCATCTACTAAACCTAACCCCGGAAGCTGACGACAAAACCATCGAGGCTGCCTATAAACGCCTGAAAACCATCCACTCGAAAGCGGCCTCTCCAAAACGAGAAAAAGAGATAGAGTGGGCCTACCAAACCATAAAAAACCCAAGAGACCGCATAAGTTTCAAACTATTTCAAACCCCAACTGCCGACCTTCCCACACTGCTAGGCCCATCGCTATCCAACCTAACACCAGCCAACCCAACAAGAGCAGCAACCCTGGACGTGCTATCGAACAGCCTGAAATCCTACCAGCTTGCCATGCCTGATGAGGGGGGGTGAGGAGCTACAGATCATATCATTTTGGAGCCATACTGGTTCCCAGACGATCATCAACTTCTCTAAGGGCTTTTACAATATCCCTTTTGTCCATGGTACTGTTCAGCTTTTGCAAATATCTTGGGGCGACCTTGCTTCCAGCCTCTCCAGCCAGATGAAACCACATGTATGCTTTAACAAGATTCCGCCGGACCCCTCGGCCTTGTGAATACGCCTTTCCTAGCTCATACATTGCCGGATGAAAGCCAAGCTCGGCAGACTGTTCATACCACCAAGCAGCCTTTCTTTTATCTAGTTTCGTCCCTAAACCTCTTGCACTGAGCAATCCAAGTTTATAGAGGGCAGGAGCTGACCCCTTTTTGGCTGCCCTGCTATACCACATGGCAGCCTTTCTATACTCTTTCTTACTAAATTGAAAGTTGCCTTTAGAGTAGAAAGTTTCCCCTCTGTCTTTTGCATAAACTCCTGAAACAGCAAAAGTTCCAATCAGAAGAACTGTTAAAATCAAACCAAACTTTTTAATCATCTCCAAGTTCTCCCATAACCTAATCTAGAATATTCAACCAATTATGATCGACCTTTTTTAGCAGAGGTTTTACTATAAAACTGAGCATTATTCCGTCCGGCCCCTTTGGCCAGATAGAGTGCTTTGTCGGCGTTCTTGGTCAGTGTATCAATATTTTCCCCATCTTTGGGAAAAAGGGATATACCGATACTAGAGGTAACGTTGATGGAGTGTTCGCCCAAAATAAATTTTTTACCCAGGCTTTTTAAAATTTTATTTGCCAACTTTTCTACCTGGGAAACGGTATCTACTCCATTAAGAACTGCCGTAAACTCATCGCCGCCCATTCTGGCTATAGTATCACTTTTACGCACACAAGATGACAACCTATTAGCCACTTCAACCAATAACTGATCGCCAACATCATGGCCCAGGGTATCATTGACCTTTTTAAAACGGTCCAGGTCAAAAAACATTATTGCCATCATTTTTTTGCTACGGTTGCTAATGGCTATAGATTGGTCGATACGGTCATAAAATAGCTGCCGGTTGGGTAGACCTGTGAGCACATCGTGAAAAGCCAAATGCCGCAACCGGTCCTGCAGCAACCGGGCCTGGGTCACATCTCTGGAGATAAGCAGAATATGGTCGGTTTTTTTATCAGGACGCTTGATGGGAATTGTAATTACTTTGGTGTAACGCTTACCGTTCTGCTCATAACCGTGTTGATACTCTTGATCATTGGTATTACCGCTACTAATTGTCGCAGATAAAATACACGAAGGGGTATGGCCATTACATGGATAACAGGGGTGAAACGGTTCTCTACCGGTATCATAACAGGGAGCACCAAGTAATTCACTCAATGATTTACCAACTTTTTCCTGAAAAACTATATTGGCATCTACAACTGAGAAATCTGATTCATTAAGGACAACGATAGCATCATCCATGCTGTTGAGAATGGTCTCTGAAAATGCTTTTGCCCTGGCAAGATCACCATTTTTTTTGTTGATTGCCAAAATATGCTGCCGGGTCTCAAGAGCAATTCGCACTCTGGATTGCAGTTCTAACGGCCGGATCGGTTTATTGATAAAATCCACGGCCCCAATCTCAAAGCATTGAGAAATCAATTTTTCACCGGTCTCGCCAGTAACCATGATAACTGGAATATCAACAAATTTTTGATTGGCTTTAAGCTCTTTTAACAGGCTGATACCATCTACAACCGGCATATTAACATCCAGCAGGATCAGATCGACCTGACCAGCTTCTAGCTTGGCAACCAGTAGAGAGGACTCAACCAAAAAATCAGCGTTATGCCCCATATCAGTGATTAAGCGACAGGTCTGCTCTACAACTTGGCTATCATCATCAACTACCAAAATTTCTGCCATAGCAACCTCTTACTCCACAACTCAACCAAAATGGATTTTTGCTTCAAGATTTGCCCTGGAGTCTGCATTATTCAATGCCTCTTCCATAGTAACAGCCCCCTCTTTATACAACGCCAAAAGTGCAGTATCAAATGACTGCACCCCTTTTTCGCTACTAGCAGCGATGGCCTCCTTCACTTGATCTACATCACCTTTTAAAATCTGCTCAGCAACATGGGGGGTATTGATCATCACCTCAACTGCCGCTCGGCGTTTGCCATCAACACTCTTCACCAATCTTTGGGAGAGGATAGCCCTGAGATAGAGGGAAAGATCCATGAAAAGCTGCTTTTGAGACTCATTGGGAAACATATTGATAATGCGAATCAATGCCTGTTCTGCATTGTTGGCGTGAAGGGTAGATATACACAGATGCCCGGTTCCAGCCAACTCCAAAGCCGCCTCCATGGTCTCCCGGTTGCGAATTTCACCAATTAAAATCACATCCGGGGCCTCCCTGAGACTGCTCTTCAAGGCGTTGGCATAAGAGTGGGTATCCGGCCCTAACTCCCTTTGATTGACAAGGGATTTTTTGTGAGGATGAAAAAACTCAACTGGATCTTCAATGGTTAGAATATGGCCGCCAATGCTGCTGTTTCTATGATCAATCATGGCAGCCAGGGTGGTGGATTTTCCCGACCCGGTTCCACCAACCATAAGCAATAGACCACGTTTGTTCATGATCAGATCTTTTAAAATCTCAGGAACTTTTAAAGCGGCAATATTTGGCACTTCACTGCGAATATACCGCAGCACCATAGCTGGAGAGCCTTTTTGATGAAAAGCGTTCACCCGAAACCGTCCAGCCTCTCCATGAGAGATAGCAAAGTCAATCTCCAGGTTTTTTTCAAAAAACTCCCTCTGCTCCCTGTCCATTATCCCCAAAACTGCTGCTGCTACCTGATCTTTGGTCAAAGTCTCAGAACCAACAGAGGCCATTTTGCCGTCCACCTTAACTTTTGGGGTGGCTCCAGTAGTAAAATAGAGGTCGGACCCCTCTTTTGCGATCATTAAATCAAGGTAGGGTGAGATATCCATAACTACGGGTTACTCCTCACCCTCTTTTGAGACCAGCGAGAGACCCTCCAGACCATCCATAGGGTTGGCCCCTTTAGCAGCTTTACCCTCCAGCTTGATTTTAAGACGTAGCTCATTGGCGGAGTCAGAGGAACGCAGAGCATCTTCATAGGTGATCTGGTCAGACTCATATAGATCAAACAGGGCCTGATCAAAGGTCTTCATACCCAACTCGGTTGATGAAGCCATAACCGACTTGATGCCTGAAACATCACCCTTGAAAATAAGGTCGGCAATTAACGGCGAGTTTAACATTATCTCTACCGCTGCCACCCGGCCACCACCCTTTTTTTTCAGCAGACGCTGGGAGACAATCGCCCTAAGATTGAGGGAGAGGTCCATCAGTAGCTGCTGGCGCTTGGCCGATGGGAACATGTTTATAATCCGGTCCAGGGTCTGGTTGGCACTGTTGGCGTGGAGTGTCGAAAGGGCTAGATGCCCGGTTTCAGCAAAGTTGATGGCGTGCTCCATGGTCTCCTGCTCACGCACCTCGCCGATTAAAATAACATCCGGGGCTTGGCGGAGGGTGTTTTTCAGAGCCTCCTCCCAACCTTCAGTGTCAACACCAACCTCTCTCTGGGTTATCATGCAGTTGATATGGGGATGGACATACTCGATAGGATCTTCAATAGTGATGATATGGCCGTGGGTATCTTTGTTGCGAACTCCCAACATTGCCGCCAAGGTGGTGGATTTACCCGATCCAGTGCCGCCAACCACTAAAACCAGGCCGGTTTTACTCAAAACAACATCTTTTAATACCGGGGGCAGATTTAACTCATCAAAATCGGGAATATCGGTGGTAATGGTCCTTAAAACCATACCGGAATAGCCTTGCTGGACAAAAGCATTAACCCTGAAACGCCCGACCCCTTTTGGGTTAATAGCAAAATTACACTCCCTGGTTGCGTCAAAATCTTTAATCTGTTTATCGTTCATAATTGCCCGAACCAACATGCTGGTGTCATTTGGAGTCAACGGCTGCTTGGTCAGAGGAGTCATTTTTCCATCTAGCTTCGCTGCGGGGGGAAAGTTGGCAGTGATAAACAGGTCGGAACCACCCTTGCTTTTCATACCTACCAAAGCATCCAGCATAAATTTAATCGCTTGATCACGCTCCATAACAATCCCCAAATAAATGTATTAGATATAAATCACCAGTTTTACAACCGATGTATACTAGACCATAAATAGGTTTAAATACAATTGATAACAGGCCATAAATAAATCAAATCCAACTTTAACTTCCTATTAACATAGCAAACAATAACCAAATAAAATATCTGCTATATCCCTCCTCTCCCAGACAACAATTATGCTATAGTGTGCCAATGGTCTAGATTTCGATAACCTGGACTTTTTATGAATTTTGGCAATTATCGCTTAAAGATCTGGTTCACAAAGGAGTTTTTCTTTGGTGTAGCGTAGTTATTGCGACGGTCAGCTAAAAAAATTCCTTTGTTGGCGAAAGATTAAGGGATAATGTCTATAATTCATGAAATATCCGGTATAAATGGAGAGATGGTTAAAAATGAAAAACAGATGGTCAGAAAGTGATGCTGCAGCTTTTGTTCGTGAGCAAGCCCATATTGTCAACGCCGACCTTGCCTTGCGCATCTATAGCAGCCGTTTACAAGGCCTGGAGCCATCACTGGTTTTACATGGCGGTGGCAATAGCTCGGTTAAAAGCTATTACAACAACATTTTTGGGCAATCTGTTAAAGCAATTTTTGTTAAAGCTTCCGGGCACGATCTTGCCAACCTGACCCCTGCCGGACTACCAGGCATCCACCTGGAGAGAGTTGCCAAACTCCAATCCCTGGAAACTCTTGACGATGTAGCCATGGTCAACCAGCTCAGGATCAACCTGTTTGATGCCCAGGCTCCCACACCATCAATTGAGGCACTGCTCCACGCATTTCTACCGGCTAAATTTATCGACCATAGCCATGCCGATGCGGTTTTAACCTTGAGCAACCAAAAAAATGGTGCCGAACTAATAACCCAAGCGTTTGGTGACCAGGTTATTATTCTACCCTATATTCACCCAGGTTTTAGTTTGGCCAAAGCTGTGGCAGAAGCTTTTGCCGCCCAGCCAACAGCAACCGGAATGGTATTAAGACAACACGGACTATTAACCTGGGGAGATGATGCCCAGAGTGCCTATACCAACCATATTGACCTGGTAAGCAAAGCGGAGGTATTTATCCAAAACCGGGTTAACCTCCAGCACCTTGATCATGACGTAGATTTAGCCAAGGCAAAAAAAGAGTACCGGAGTCTTGCCCCACATCTGCGAGGTGCACTGGCCCTGCCAAGCAACAACCCTGACCGCCCCTACACACGGTTTATTTTAACGCCAATAATCAACAATAAATATCTAAGGATCATCAACCAAGATGGAGGGAGAGATCTACTCTCAAGCCCGCCCCTGACCTCTGACCATCTGATTCGTAGCAAACCACGACCACTGTGGATAGAAAACCAGGAACAGATAGCCCAGGCTATGGAGAGCTACCGCAAAGAGTATTCTGAATATTTCAGTCAACACAGCAACCGGGCACAGACCTCTTACGACACCTCGCCACGAGTGGCCTATATGCCTGGAGTGGGTGCGGTTTGTGCTGCTAAAGACAGCGAACAGGCCAATATCGTCAGGGATATTACCAGACAGACAATGAACGTTAAAAACTGCATTGCTGCTATGGGTGGTGAGTATTTTGGCCTGTCGGATGCTGATATGTTTGCTATGGAGTACTACCCGCTACAGCAGGCCAAACTAGACGCAGAAGAACCGCCACCCCTTGCCGGCAGTATCGGCATGGTAACTGGGGCGGCCGGAGCTATAGGGGCTGGAATCTGCCGGGAGCTGTTAGCCAACGGCTGCCACGTTGCCGCCACAGATCTACCCGGCGACCCTCTGGACTCACTGCTCGCAGAACTTAAAAAAGAGTTCCCAGGCCGGGTGATTGCTGTACCCATGGATGTTACAAACCCTTGTGATGTCACTGAAGCCCTTGGGCAGATCATCGATATCTGGGGTGGACTGGATATAGCTATTGTCAACGCCGGACTTGCCCATGTCTCATCCATCAACGACATGAGCATGGAGGCGTTTACCCGTCTGCAAAGCGTAAATGTTGAAGGAACCTTAAACGTCCTCTCAGCAACAGGAAAAATCTTGAAAAAACAGGGAACCGGTGGTGACATAATTCTTATATCCACCAAAAATGTCTTTGCTCCTGGTGCCAATTTTGGAGCCTATAGTGCAACAAAAGCCGCTGCCCACCAACTTGCCAGAATAGCCAGCTTAGAGATGGCAGCCGATGATATTCGCGTCAACATGGTCTCTCCTGATGCGGTTTTTTCAGAAGGGCAACGGAAATCCGGCCTCTGGGCAGAGGTTGGGCCAGACCGGATGAAAGCAAGAGGCCTTGATGAAGCTGGTCTTGAATCTTATTACCAAAACCGCAACCTGCTAAAAGCTGCTGTTACCGCAAAGCATGTAGGTAACGCTGTAATATATTTTGTCACCAGACAGAGCCCGACAACGGGAGCAACCATACCTGTAGATGGCGGCCTGCCAGACGCTACACCACGATAGGATACTCCATGTTACCAAAAAACCCTGACGCTCGTCTTTTTCAGGAGTTAAAGCTGTTCCAAAATCTCACTAGCTTCCAAGAGCTAGAAGAACGGCTGGAGTCATTGCGTGAAGAGAATCAAAAAGATTCAGCATTTGCCCTGTTTGTCGAAGGGTTGTTAGCCACCCGCTACTTTGCCCAGGCCACTGATGTACTACCCCTCTTGGCACTAAATACCGAGATAAGGAATCGTCTATCACTACCGGAAAAACTAGATGGTGCCAGCGGTTATTTTAGAACCGCAAACGGCTACACCACCCCCTATGCCCTCCACTACAGCCCAAATAGAGAAGCTCTAACACCTGATAGCCTGGCCTCTTTTCAAAAGCTGTTAAAAATTAGCGAGCAACCTCTTCTGGTCAGCAATACGCTTAATCTGCCTAAAGAGCTTAGCCGACAAGACGGCTTCCACCGTCTCCTGGCTCCAGACCTGGACCGGCTGACCCCGGCAGATTTCAGCAGTTTAAACCGCTGGTTAAAAGGTGGAGGAATCGTACCAACCAGAAACAGCCCATCTCCGGCACAAAATGAGGCGTTAAAAAATATTCGTGATTTAAATTGCAACAGAGCCATACTGGTCTCACCAATTGGTGGGGATATGTTGCAGACCGTAAGAGTAATGATTGAGAGCCTTGGCAGCCAACGTACCGGGCTGATTGTTCTGCCAAGCCAGAATCATATCAAGGATCTAATCCACCACTGGCAAACAGAGACCTCATGGTCAACCATCGCCCCACTGATTTTCAGCAGCCAGCCAAGCAAACTCAAACAGAGCGACTTGGACTATCCTGTAACAGACAACAGTTCCGATTTGCGGAATTTTTTCAACCTCCGTATAGCAGGAGGAGTAAAACTTATCATCGCCACAGCAGATGTTCTGTCCATGCTGCAACGGGCAATTTTGGGTTTCCCGGCCATTGATCTAGCAATAATCATGGATGCTCACCGTATCGCCACACCCCAGTGGGAGAGGCTGAACAGCACCATTTGCGACTCTGAGCTACCTATTAAAAAACTATACCTTTTAACAACTACCCCCCACCGTTTTGATCCACTAAAAGCAAACAAGGATGGGGAGTTGAAAACTATTTTTCAACTTGGAACCATAGAAGAACACGGCCATACAATCAACCTTGGCACTCTTGCCGGTGCAATAGAGAAAAAAACCATCCGCCCCTGGAAATTCCTCCTGCCAGTTATCGGCCCGAATGATGATATACTAGAGGCTCTGAAAATATGTGTAGAGGCAAAACCGGAAATTTCTCACATCCACTCCCGGCATGAAAAGCCAGCAGCAGCAACCAGTTTTGCCAAATCTTTTGCCGAAACCTGCCCCGAGCAGCTAAAAAAGTTTATACCATGTTATGTTGACGGCCTGAAAAACGGTGCCGAAGCTGACCAGCAGCTTATAAACTACCAAAAGCAGAGCCACGCCATTCTATCTCTTGCCACCACACCCGACTCAGGATTCAACCTAAATCCAGCCGATCTGGTTTTTTTCATCAAAGGTTCAAAGCTGGAAGA
>JADFZU010000016.1 GCA_015232365.1 Magnetococcales bacterium
ATTCCGGGACTCATTAGTAGTATGAAGGTTAAAATTATCCTATGTTAAACCATCTAACTATAAAAAATATCGCTTTAATCGAGCAGTTATCTCTGGATCTCAACCTTGGCCTGACTATATTGACTGGAGAGACTGGAGCCGGAAAATCGATTATTTTGGATGCTCTCTCCCTGGTTCTAGGCCAGAGGGCTGATAGTTCTTTGATTCGTAGTGGTGCTGACAAAGCTATGATCACCGCCTCTTTTCACCTTAAAAAAGAGCATCCGGCCCAGCTTTGGCTTACATCTAAAGATTTGGAATCTGAAGAGAATATATTAACTATCCGCCGGGTTGTCAGCACTAAATCTCCGAGTCGTGCCTACATCAATGAGAGTGTTGTACCTTTGGCAACCCTTGCTGAACTAGGCAACCAACTTGTGGAGATTCACGGCCAGCATGATCAGCAAATTCTTTTAAATAACAGCACACATCTAGCCATTTTAGATGCTTTTGCCAACAATGGGGAGCTTTTAAAACTGGTAAAACAGCAGTTTGAGTTATGGCAGTCCATAGATCAGGAGCTGCAAAGCTTGAAAAAAATGGCTAATGAAGCTTTTGAACGCCGGGACTATCTGGCCTTTCAACTGGAGGAGATAGACCAGGCTGGAGTCGTACCGGGAGAGCTGCTGGAGTTAGAGAGCAGTAAAGGCCGGTTGAGTAATGCCAATCAGCTAGTCCAGGCCAGTACATCCAGCCTCGCTTTACTTGCAGGCTCTAGAGATGATGGTCAGGGGGGAGCCTCTGAAAAATGCAATCAAGCTGCAGGTGTACTGGAGGAGGCAACCAAACTGGACCAATCCCTGCTTCCTCTGGCAGAGGCGGTGCGTTCACTGCACTATGAGCTAGATGATGTTATTGAGAGGGTCCAGCACTATCTGAACACTCTTGAGATAAACCCTGCCCAGCTAGATAGTGTGGAAGAGCGTATCGACCTGATCAACCGCCTTTGCCGCAAACACCATAAAGAGGCCGATGAGCTAGAGCAGTTGGCCCAGCAGTGGCGGTTGGAGATGGATGCGATAGATCATGCCGACGAGCGTATTGCCGAGGCTGAACAGAGACTGGAGTCGGCGGTTAAAGAGTATGACAGACGGGCAAAAAAGCTCTCTACCTCCAGGAAAAAGGCTGCGAAGCAGCTTAGTCAAGAGGTAGAAAAGCAGCTTGCAGCCCTTCATATGGCAAGTACCCGTCTGGCAATAACCATAACAGCAAAAGATGGCAAACCAAGAGTTACAGGAATGGAGGAGGGAACCTTTTTGGTCAGCACCAACAGTGGCGAGCCGCCAAAACCGCTAAAACAGGTAGCGTCAGGAGGGGAGCTATCCCGGATTATGCTAGCTCTAAAAACAGTTCTGGCTGATTCGATAACCTCGACCACCTTGATTTTTGATGAGGTTGATGTAGGGGTTGGCGGCCGGGTTGCAGCTAGTATTGGCGAAAAACTGGCCCATGTAGCCAAAGACCGTCAGGTATTGACCATTACCCACCTGCCACAAGTTGCAGCCTGGGGTAGTCACCACTTAAAAGTTGAAAAAAAATCCGACCAGGGGAAAACCACGGCCAGCATCAAAACTCTTGATCAAAATGAGCGTATAGAGGAGATAGCAAGAATGTTGGCCGGCAATAAAGTCACTGCTTCAGCAAGGCAAAATGCCAAAGACTTGCTACAAAATTGCAAATAATCAATAAAAAAAACTATGGGGTGGTTTGGTAATGGGGCAGGCCACTTCCCAGTGAGGTTTGGGGCAACGCCCCAATTTATTAAGTAAAGTGCATGCAAAAAATATTTTAAATCAGGATATTTTTACAAAAAAACTGGTCTATCAAATATATTCGCAGTTTAAAACTTGGTAAGTTGGGAGTAAAATGGTCAGCTAGGTTAATTAACAATTTTAAAAGAGTGTATCATGAGTAATTTTAATTCTGGAGATGACACCCAGACGGTAAGCAAAACCAGGAAAAAACTGCAAGAGCCGGATTTCTATAAAATTATCCTGCTAAACGATGATTTTACTCCCATGGAGTTTGTAGTCGATTTGATCTGTAAATTTTTCAGTAAATCAGCGGAAGATGCGACAACGATCATGTTGAATATTCATCATGAGGGTTTTGGGGTTTGTGGAGTCTACCCCCTTGATATTGCAGAGACTAAAATGAATCAGGTAAATCAGTATGCCCGAAGCAATGGTCACCCACTGAAGTGCCGTATTGAGAGAAACTAGAGCTGCTATGATAAGCAAACATCTTGAGACAACCCTGAACAAAGCTATTCGCAACGCACAACTGCGTCGCCAGCAGTACGCCACGGTTGAGCATCTGCTCTTGGCTCTGACTGAAAACCCTGAAGTTACCGGGGTTCTATTGAGCTGCGGTTGCGACATCGCCAAGCTGGTCAAAGATTTAGATACTCACCTCACAGCCCACGTTCCCATAGCGGATGATGACGACCCGATCCAGGAGATAACTCCAACTGTAGGTTTTCAACGGGTTATTCAGCGGGCTGTTTTTCAGGTGCAGTCTTCAGGGCGAACCAAGGTTACAGGTGCTTATGTGTTGGTTGCCATGTTTAGCGAAAAGCAGTCCCATGCGGTCCATTTTCTTGAGAGCCAGGATATTAGCCGTCTGGATGTTCAGTCTGCCATATCCCATGAGGTTGACGGGGTAGATGACGACTCAGAAGAGCAGGATGGAGAACCGGCTGCAACTGGCGGCTCTTGCAGCTCCAAACCGGAGCCCAAGCAGAACCCTTTGCAACTCTACACCTCAAATCTCAACCAACTGGTAAAAGAGGGTCGGATCGACCCAATTGTTGGCCGGGAAGAGGAGATTATTCGTACCTTCCAGATTCTTCTGCGGCGGCGGAAAAACAACCCGCTGTTTGTTGGTGAGGCAGGAGTGGGTAAAACCCATCTTGCTGAGGGTATCGCCCTTAAAATTGAAGAGGGCAAGGTTCCAGAGGCTCTGGCAAATTGTCAGATTTTCTCCCTGGATCTAGGCTCGCTATTGGCTGGTACAAAATTCCGTGGTGATTTTGAAGCCCGGTTAAAAGGGGTGTTAAAAGCTCTACACGACCAACCTGACGCAATTTTATTTATTGATGAAATTCATACAATTATTGGTGCTGGCTCGACAAGTGGCGGCACTATGGATGCGTCCAATCTGCTTAAACCTCTGTTAGCCAACGGTGAGTTGCGCTGTATCGGTTCCACCACCTATGAAGAGTTTCGCAGTGTTTTTGAGAAGGACCGGGCTTTGGCACGCCGTTTTCAAAAAATTGATGTCCCGGAACCCTCCATTGATGAGACCGTAGCTATTTTAAAAGGGTTGAAAGGACGTTATGAAGAGCATCATGGAATTACCTATAGTAAAGAGTCAATCCAGATTGCCGCAGAGCTATCTTCCAGGCATATTCACGACCGTAAACACCCGGACTCCGCCATTGATGTTTTAGATGAAGCTGGAGCCGCTTGCCAACTTATAGATGTCGCAGAGCGGTCGGCAGTTGTTGATGTGGAGAAAATAGAGACTATCGTCTCCCGGATGGCCCGGATTCCTGCCCGTTCGGTATCTCACGATGACCGGGAGACCCTTAAAAACCTGGAGGCCAACCTAAAACTCTCCCTATTTGGTCAAGATCCGGCTCTAGAGCAGGTCTGCACAGCGATTAAATTGGCCCGGGCCGGTCTTGGCAACCCGGAAAAACCCATGGGCTGTTTTCTGCTGACCGGTCCAACCGGTGTTGGTAAAACCGAATTAGCCAGACAGTTGGCCCTTGAGATGGGGGTTGAGTTGGTTCGGTTTGATATGAGTGAATATATGGAGCGGCATACCGTATCTCGTCTTATTGGTGCACCTCCTGGTTATGTGGGTTTTGATCAGGCCGGACTGCTTACCGAGGCGGTGAGCAAAGATCCCCATGCTATTTTGCTTCTTGATGAAATTGAGAAGGCCCACCCGGATATATTCAACATTCTTCTTCAGGTGATGGACCACGGCAAACTAACCGACAACAATGGTCGTCAAGCCGATTTTCGTAATGTTGTTCTGATCATGACCACAAATGCTGGAGCCCAGGATGTAGACCGCTCCTCGGTTGGTTTTACCACTCAGGACCATGTTGGCGATGAGATGAAGGAGATTCGCCGCCTCTTTACTCCAGAGTTTCGCAACCGTCTTGATACCATCATTCCCTTTAAAGCTCTGGAGCCGGATATCATTGTTCGGGTGGTCGATAAATTTTTATTGGTGCTGGAGGCTGACCTGGAGAAAAAAAATGTCTCTCTTACCGTTACAGCCAGTGCTCGAACCTGGCTGGCTGAACACGGTTATGACCGTCAAAACGGTGCTCGACCAATGGAGAGATTGATCAAAAAAGAGATTCGTCAGCCGTTATCTGAAGAGCTGCTATTTGGCAACTTGACGGACGGGGGCAACGTTACCCTGCGTGTAGAAAAAGAGAAGATGAAGATTGTAACCAAAAAAACTGGCAGAATTAATAAAAAGAGCAAAAAAGTACTGGTAACCGCTTAACTATTGATTCAACCTAGATTAGGATATTCCTTGCAATATCAATGAGAAACGGCGGTTAGAAGCACGTGCCATGTATACATTTCCAACCGCCGTTTCCAGGATCAATACCGCCTTTATTCCTAAGACCCAGTTTTAGCTAATTCTGGAAAAAGGGGTAGTACAGCTCCTTTTCATCAATAGTGCTGTCAGATTTTACTGACTCTTCAGAAAAAATACCACGTAATAGTCCAAACTGAGTCTGCTCATTGTACTCTTCTGGTGTGAGAATACCATTAAGGGCCAGAGGTAGAGGAATATTTTTATTGGCAGCAGTAGATTGGTAATTTATGGATGCATGCATTGTTGATCTCCGTTTAGATGTAGTTATGTAAGGTAGATAACTTCAAGAGATGTGCCACTTTCTAAAGTTTCATTAAATAATATAATAACCAATTAAGCCGATTGATTTTTTTTACTGCCCCTCATAGCTAAATTATCTATTAAACAGCTGCAAACTTTTGGCTGTTGCTGTCAGTTTTCATTTGATACTGCCAAAAAAAGAACAGCTTTGGGTTTTACCCTGAATTTGGAAAAATATTGATTTTGTGTTATCCTGGATTCGACAGTTGGGAGTGCATTAATGGCATAAGATATTGGTTTGTCAGGTAAATCAAGAGGTTCAGAGTCGATACCATCCAAATTAAGCCTAAAGTCAGGTTAATCCTTTAATGAAGACAAACAGCCCTGCCGGAACAAAAACCTTAACCACCAAGGTGTTGATTATCGGTGGCGGAGTTACTGGAACCGGAGTTATGCGAGATCTGGCTCTGCGTAATATCAGCTCGATTTTAATTGATCAGCACGATCTCAACTCAGGTGCTTCCGGTAGCAACCATGGTCTGCTCCATAGTGGCGGCCGTTATGCTGCCAAAGACAGAGATACCGCTATTGAGTGCCGTGTAGAGGGGGAGATTCTCAAACGGGTTGCCAGCAACTGTATCGATCCGTGCGGCGGTATGTTTGTAGCTGTAGATGGTGACGACCTGGATTTTGCCAGCCAGTTTCCCGACCATTGCCAGGCAGCAGGCATTAGCTGCACACCTCTATCACCATCCCAGGCAATGGAACGGGAGCCGTCTCTAACAAAAAAAATAGTTGCCGCTTATGAAGTTGCAGATGCCACTATTGACCCTTTTCGCCTGACTCTGGAGAGTGTCAACCATGCCATGGAGTTAACCGATAGCTTCTATATGCCTCATACCAGGGTGGAGGCTTTTGAGATTGGCGATGGAGAGATAAGGGCAGCACTATGCCGTGATGGTCGCAGCGGAGAGCAGATCAGGATAGAGGCAGAGGAGGTGGTTAACGCAGCAGGAGCCTGGGCTATGCGGGTAGCCAGGCTTGCCGGTTGCAACAATGTAAACCTGCTCTACTCCAAGGGGACATTGATTATCTCCAACAGCCGGATGAGCTCTGGAGTGATAAACCGTCTGCGTCCTCCTGGTGACGGTGATATTTTGGTCCCAGGCGGTACGGTCTCACTTTTAGGAACCACCTCGGCAACTATAGAGAATCCAGACCGTATCACCCCGACAGTTGATGAGGTTGACCGGATTTTAGCTGAGGGGACGGATATGGTTCCCTCCCTTGCCGATGCGAGGTTTATACGGGCTTTTGCCGGGGTTAGACCTCTACTTATGGCATCCGGTCATGGTGGAGATGGAAGAGAGGCCAGCCGGGGCTTTGCCCTATTTGATCATAAAGAGCAAAATCTGCGTAACTTTGCCACAGTAACCGGAGGAAAGTTGACAACTTTTCGGTTGATGGCAGAGAGGGTAGGGGATCTTATCGCCAAACGGTTGGGTAGCAGTGCTCCATGTAAAACCGCTGTTGTGCCTCTACCCTCTGGTCCGGCTATATGCTGGACTGAGCCGGGATTTTCTGCAAGAGACTGGTACGCCCGTCAAGATCCTACGGATCGGATTTTATGCGAGTGTGAGATGGTCTCTGAGTCCAGCATAGATAGCATAATAAATGAGGCTCCAGGTAGTGAAGCTGATATGAGTGTAAAAGCTATTAGCCTACGAAGCCGGGTTGGAAAGGGGAGCTGTCAGGGGGCGTTTTGTTCTATTAGGGTTACATCTTACCTATACGACAAGGGGATCTACAGCTCTGAGGCTGGGCTGGCCCATCTCAGGGATTTTGTCAAAGAACGGTTTAAAGGTGTCCGACCAGTTTTATGGGGTGCACATGTGGCCCAGATGGAGCTGGCTGAAGCTCTGCATTGTGATCTAATGGGCTTAGACCTTAAATAATGGGATGGCTCTGGGAAGTTTGCCTGCCCCTTCCCAACGGGGTTTTGAGCAACGCCCCAAATAGGTAAGTGAAAAAGCAATGATAAGAGAAACCAGAAAAATTAAAAGTCAGCTAGCAATAATTGGTACTGGTCTTGCCGGACTAGCAGCAGGCATATTTGCCACAGAACAAGGGATAAAAACCACCCAGGTAGGCCATACCGGGTCAGTCACCTATACAACGGGCTATCTTGATCTTTTTGGAAGTTTATCCGGGCAGCAATATAGTGATCCATGGCAGGGAGTAGATGAGTTAAAAAAAGAGTATCCAAACCACCCTCTCTGTCAGATTGACAGAGAAGAGATTAACGTGGCAATGAGCCTGTTTGTAGAAAAGCTAACGGAAATGGGGGTAGGTTATCTTAAACCCGGTAGTAAAAACCTGGATGCACTGCTTCCATCGGGAGTCTGCAAGCCAACCATCTCCATGCCACTAACAATGGCTGCAGGCATCAGGGCAAAAAAGACAAACGCTTCCACACTTATTATAGATTTTATTGGTTTACAGGGGTTTAGTGGAGTTGAGTTTGTCGCCAATTTAAAACCGTCCTGGCCAGAGCTATCAAACAAACGGTTGCAATTTCCCGGTATGGAGAGCGGCCAGCAGCTATTCCCAGAAGTGATGGCCCGCTCATTAGAGGTTCCAGAAAACAGGCGAAAACTAGCAGAGCTTATTAAACCACTGATCAACGGGTTTGAATATCTCGGTCTGCCGGCAATTTTAGGTATTCACCTCCCTGATGAGGTGCATAGGGAAATGGAGGGTTTGTTGGGTATCAAGGTGTTTGAAATTCCCACTATGCCGCCTTCAGTAGCTGGTATCAGACTGCGTGAGATTTTTGAGCAGAGATTTCCGGCACAGTTGATTACTCTTATTCCCCAGCACAAAGTAGAAAAACTAGAGCTAACAGATGGTGGAGCCAGACTATTTTTCAAAGACCCTTTTGGTGATGTAGAGATAGAGAGTCAGGCGGTTATTTTAGCTACAGGGAGGTTTTTATCAGGTGGTTTGGCTGCTGGTCAGCAGAGCATCAGGGAGAGTCTGTTAAATATTCCGGTAAGCCAGCCAAAGGGTCGTGATGACTGGTACAGTGAGAAGTATTTTGCTCCAGAGGGCCACGGTATCAACCGGGCAGGAGTAGAGGTAGATGATAATTTCCGTCCACTAGATGAAGATGGCAGGCCGCTAAGCAACAGGTTGTTTGCTATTGGAACAGTATTAGCAAACCAGGATTGGGTCCGGCAACGCTGTGGTGCGGCCATAAGCATAAGTACTGCCTATCAGGCAGTAAAAAGAGTGGCAGGTTTAATCCTAGATTCTACAATTGATTCACCTGGAAAATCAGGGAAAATCTCATCACCAGCAAGGTAGTTTCGGTTTTTCCTGATTCACCAGACATACCAATATATTACACCATTAATGCACGCACTACCGCCGAATCCAGGTTTATAAATAAGTTATGGGGTCCAGGAACGGACTCTCTCTGGCAAATGAGGACAAAGTCCACGGCTTTGTAACTTACAATCAGCCGCAACTAATGGCTGGTTTTCCCATCTTCCTCTTCAAAAAGCCCAGGCAAATTGCTGAGAGATACCGCAGGTTTTCTGGTGACAGAGCGGGCATGTAAAAATTTATACCTGGAGTAGAGGCTCTCCAGGGCGTCTATGGTGCTTTCGTCAGTGGTAAAAATCCGCCTGGTCCAGGCTAGCTCCCAAATTTCCCAATATAGATGGCGACAGCTCTCCTGCTTTTTTTTGTTTTTACCAGCATTATGACAATTTATTTCAAGATCCATGAGATCATGGAGTAGAACTATACCGCCATCGTTATCACTCTCTGGTTGTTCAAAGTCCATACTGCTGTTTTCGGCTTTTTCCAGATCAGCAATAGTAGTTCCTATGGTTTCAACCATTGGTGAAACAAATTTAGAGTTGGAGATACCAACACCACTTATAACATTGGCAAGACGGTCACGGGATGATTGGGGAAGAAGGTCAAGCAGGTTGGAACCAGTTGAGCCACCAAAAATAGACGGCACTTCCCTTGCACTGGCCTCAAGTATGGTTTCCAGATCTGTATCTTCCCACGAATTATGGTCAAGCAGATCTTCTAGGCTGCCCTGTAGCGACCAATCATAACTAAGGGAGCCATCCTTACGAAAAATAAGGGCAAGAATCTCATTAACCAAACTATCATCTGACATAGATTATTTAGCTCCTAGCCTAAAGCATTTGATCAGCAACATGGATGGTTAGTTCACTCAACATATTAGTATAACTTGCAAGCTCATTATCATACCAGCCATAAACTACCGTCTGGGTAACAGGAACCTCCAGGGTGTGGCTGTGGAGGGCGTTGATTACCTCAGGGGGCAGCCCAGATATTTTATCAAGATTTACACGGGTATAAGCGGTTCTGGTATGGGTCTCTTTACCCTCAATAACCGCAGCAGCTTTTGGATAACCAATAATATCTGAGGAGACATTTTGGGCATCAGTGTAGATTAAATGGTCTTGATACGTTCCTTGGGCAGCCTCTTGGTATATTGTATTTATATCGCTACGGTTGATGGGATTATCCCGGCTTGAAGATTGCAGGTTCAGGGTCAGGATAATCAGGGAGCCGGCAGAGGTTGGTACTCTGACTGATTCCGCCATAAAACCAATTTCGCTCATCTCGGGCAGAACCATACGCAGGGCTTTGGCTGCTCCGGTTGTGGTGAGAATAATATTATTTAAGATACTCCGGCTCTTTCGGATATCCTTAGCGCCGGACTTGGGAACACTATCCAGAACTTTCTGGCTGCCGGTTGCAGCATGGACTGTAACCATGGAGGCAGAGAGAATCATGTCGGCTCCAAAATGTTCCAAAATTGGTTTCATCATGTAAGAGAGGCAGGTGGTTGTGCAAGAGGCTGCCGAAATAATAGAGTGCTGACTGGGGTCGTACATCTCATCATTTATACCCATGACGGCAGTAATGCTGTCATTGGGAGCGGTAAGCCCTTGATTTTTGATTTTAAATGGTGCTGAAATCATTACCTTTTCCGCCCCAGACTCCAGATGGCCACGAATGGAGCCGCCAGCAATGTCAGCAGGGGTGGTGGGGTCTAAAAATGCTCCAGTACAGTCAACAACAACCCGAACACCGGCCTCTTTCCAGCCTATGTCTTGAGGATTACGGGCTGTACGAAGAAAACGGACTGGTATACCGTCTATAGTCAGGGTTCCAGCCTCTGCATCAACATTGTCAATCACCTCTTTACCGTTAAAGCCGTGTAAAAAGTTGGATAGACGGCCATAGGAGCTGTCTTTTTCCAGATGTTGAATTAAATCGCCAAAGCCCATTCCAACTTCCCGGCCGACATTAACAACAATCTCTGAGAAATGTTTACGAGCTATATGGTTCCACAGGGTTAGCTTACCAATACGCCCCATGCCGTTAATACCCAATTTCATTAAAAAAACCTCCTGAACCTACTCTCTGATATAGACTGATTTAAAAAATTTTCTAAACAGTATCACATATTGATCTACTATCAAGCCTGATGCAATGGATCGGGTGTTTTTATCAGACAAACCAGCAAAGTTTTCACATTATATAAAAATTGATGGAATAGCTTGCGGCAACTCCAGATCGATTCTACTCTCCCAACTCCAAGAATTTAGGGATTTTTGTAAGGTTTCGACAGCCATTTTTTTCGACAACCACAACATCTTCCAGCCGGACTCCACCCATATCAGGATAATATAGACCAGGCTCGACCGTGACAACATGGCCTGTTTTCAAGGTTTGATCCTTACTGCTAATCCGTGGAGCTTCGTGAATCTCCAGGCCCAGGCCGTGACCAGTGCCATGAAAAAACCCCCCTTGCCGCCCTTGCTCATCGGCTCCGGTAGGAAAGCCTTGTTGGGTCAGATAAGCGGTAATCTCATCATGAATCTCTTTGCCGGACATACCATCTTTAATTTTGGCGAAGGCGATTTTCTGGCCTTCATATACCGCATCCCATGCCGCTTTTACCTTTTTTGGAGCTTTGCCACGGCAGACGGTTCGGGTCATGTCACCCCAATAGCCGGTTTTTTCTACTCTGGGGAACACATCCAAAATAATGGCTTGGTTTGCAGGTAGTGGACCTGATCCCTCCTCATGGGGGTCAGATCCCTGCTTGCCGCCTGAAACGATAGTATGGTTTGGTTGTGCCCCCTCTCTAACCAGGGTGGCATTTATCTCACCTCTGACAATCTCGCTACTTAACTGTTTGTCACCAATGTAGAGCAGGCCGTCTTTGCCAATGGTCGAACTGCGGATAAGTTCAATCCCAGCCATCATGCCCCGGCCGGTTATGGTTAATGCTGCCTCTATTGCTGTAATCTCATCTGGGGTCTTAATCTCCCGTTGCGGCCAGAACGAGCCTGAGAGAGGATTGACCGTAACAGCTAAAGCTCTAAGTCCATCGGCTAGTGAGACGGGGAACGTAGCAGGAACTGCAACAGTATCTATTTCTAGTTTTGTCAGGAAAAATGCAGTAATGGTGGCTTCATTAAGCGGCTCTTCAGGAAAGAGCTTTTTATGCTGTTGTCGAATCTGCTCCCAGTCGTGGACCTGATCGACCTTAGCGGTGCGTTTGGCCCGGTCAACCTCAAGTGAAGAGGTGATCAGGTGGCTGGTTCCACTGGCCTCGGCAATATATAAAAAAGGGTCAGGTGCGAAAAACCGGGTGGCATAATAGAGATCTGCACTTGATTCGCTATCGGCGTAAATAAGGCGGGCCGTCAATGACTATCTACCATAGTCACAATATGGTTGACCAGTTTTTCAATACCTAGTCCAGCCTCGCCAATGCTGGCTGCACACATATATGCGGCGGTAGTTACTATCCGGTTTTTTTCATCAACAACAATGTTGTCGGCACTGCTGTCTTTATGTCTGTTGCCCATGGTTTTAATAGCACTGGCAGTATCACTATCGCTGCCAATGGTAAGGGTTATGCCATGATCGGCAAGAATTTTTGAGAGTACAGCCGGAGAGATACAGATTGCACCGATGGGTTTTTTAGCCTTATGCATATCTTTGATCAGAGCGGATAGCTCGCAGTTAACCGATGCACCAGGGCCGTCAAAAGCGAGTGAAGAGAGGTTTTTTGCTGCTCCAAATCCACCGGGCATAATCAGGGCGTCAAGCTCGCTAGCGTCGATTTTTGCTATGTCGGTAATGTTGCCACGGGCGATGCGGGCCGACTCCACGAGAACATTGCGGCTCTCAGGCATCTCCTCTTGGGTAATGTGGTTTATAACGTGGTGCTGGTCGATATCTGGGGCCATGATGACAACATCAGCCCCAGCTTGATCAAGAAAAAACAGGGTAAGGGTGGATTCATAGATCTCCGCACCATCAAGAAAACCACAACCGGATAGTACAACACCAATACGGGCCATAATGAGTCTCCATCAAACAAAGAGATACGGAAAAGAAACGGCCTTTCACTAAACCGCAGTCAGAGCTACCTATACTACATATTTGCTTTTGGAATACCGAAGAAGTTAGCAAACTTTTTGCCGGTTTTGTGCTTTACCTTCTGAAAATATTTGTCGGTATAGCCGTGGTCAAAGCCACGTTTTGCAGCAACTATAATAACAAAACCTAAAAAACCCACGGGAATAAGATTTAAAATTTCCATATTCTCAAAAAACTCCTGCTTTAGTTCTAAAGAGGAAAAATCAGCTTCATATCCCCTAAAAATAGACACCCCCGGCCACAAAAGCAACCGAGGGTGTCACAATACCATATTTTTTACTGGGACTAAACCGGCAATTACATACCCATGCCGCCCATACCGCCCATACCGCCCATACCGCCCATGCCAGGATCAGCAGCAGCAGATTCTTTTGGAATATCAGCGATCATAGCTTCGGTGGTAATCATCAAACCAGCCACAGAAGCGGCAGATTGTAGAGCGTTACGAACCACTTTAGCTGGATCGATAACTCCCTGTTTTACCAAGTCGCCATATTCGCCAGTTGCGGCATTATAGCCAAAGTTGGCTTTTTTATCCTCAAGAACCTTGTTAACCACAACTGAACCTTCAGCACCAGCGTTGGAGGAGATAATCCGAATTGGCTCTTCTAGAGCACGACGGACGATATCAACACCGATTGACTGTTCGTGATTAGGTGTTTTCAACTTATCAAGAGCAGAACCGGCACGAAGCAGAGCAACGCCGCCACCAGGAACAATACCCTCTTCAACCGCAGCACGTGTAGCGTGTAGAGCATCATCAACCCGGTCTTTACGCTCTTTCACTTCAACCTCAGTAGCTCCACCAACTTTGATGACAGCAACACCGCCAGCTAGCTTGGCAAGACGCTCTTGCAGTTTCTCTTTGTCATAATCAGAGGAGGTCTCTTCGATCTGGGCACGGATTTGAGCTACACGAGCTTTGATCAGCTCTTTGTCGCCAGCTCCATCAATAATGGTAGCCTCTTCCTTGCTTACAACTATGGAACGGGCTGTGCCAAGCATCTCCATGGTGACGCTCTCAAGAGTAACACCAACCTCTTCAGATGCTACTGTGCCACCGGTCAAGATGGCGATATCTTCCAACATGGCTTTGCGACGATCACCAAATCCAGGAGCTTTAACAGCACAAATTTTCAGGCCGCCACGGAGTTTATTAACCACCAAGGTTGCCAAGGCTTCGCCTTCAACATCTTCAGCAATGATCAATAGAGGACGGGATGCCTGTACTACACTCTCAAGGATTTGCAGAATCTGTTGCAGATTGCTTACCTTCTTCTCAACCAGAAGAATGTAGGGGTCGTCCATCTCAACCAGCATTTTTTCTGGGTTGGTGACAAAATATGGGGAGAGATAACCACGGTCAAACTGCATACCCTCAACTACATCCAGGGTAGTGTCAAGACCTTTGGCCTCTTCAACAGTGATAACACCCTCTTTACCAACTTTATCCATGGCTTCAGCAATCATGCCGCCAACTTCGGAGTCGCTATTTGCGGAGATAGAACCAACCTGGGAGATCTCTTGGGAGGTGGTAACCTCTTTTGCACTTTTTTTCAGAGCTGCAACAACAGCATCGACAGCGGAATCAATGCCCCGTTTTAGATCCATCGGGTTCATACCAGCAGCAACAGCTTTTAGACCCTCTTGGATCATCGACTGGGCAAGAACTGTAGCAGTGGTTGTTCCGTCACCAGCTTCGTCTGCGGTTTTGGATGCCACCTCTTTGAGCATCTGTGCACCCATGTTCTCAAACTTATCCTCAAGCTCGATCTCTTTGGCAACACTAACGCCGTCTTTGGTTACCCGTGGTGCACCCCATGATTTATCCAAAACCACGTTACGGCCTTTAGGGCCGAGAGTAACCCGAACCGCATTGGCAAGAACATTAACACCGTCGAGCATTTTACCACGAGCGGTAGTACTAAATAGAACCTCTTTTGCTGACATATCTTTATACCTTTAAATGAACAGTTATAAAAAACTGTGATTGTGAATATTGAAAATTAATGTGTACAGATATAACAAGCGGCTTATTTCAAGATACCCATGATGTCGGATTCACGCATAATCACCAACTCTTCACCATCAATTTTTACCTCGGTGCCGCCGTATTTGCCAAAGAGGACGATATCGCCAACTTTAACCTCTAGAGCTTGAACCTTACCATTGTCACCAACGGCCCCTTTACCTACAGCAAGTACCTCTCCTTGAATTGGTTTCTCTTTGGCGGTATCAGGAATTATGATGCCACCTGCTGTTTTTTGATCTTCTTCGGTGCGCCTTACCACTACCCGGTCGTGCAACGGACGAAACTTAGTTTTCATATTTTCCTGTCTCCAGATTAACAAATGGATGAAAGTATTAAATTTTTAATGAATTTATTTTGCAGGATACAGCTTTCAGACCTTCATTAAAATATCCCTCGTGACCTGTAATGTAAGCATTCATTTTCACCTGTCAAGCTTTTCGATCATAATTTTTGCAGTTTCAAGCAGATTTCATTAAGATTGTGTGTATGTAAGTTAAACCCAGATTCGGCTTTTGCCTAATCAAGATTAAAAAATGGCTTTTGCAGCCATGGGTTCAGGTTTAATTCCTGAGTAAAAGAGGGAATAAAAACAATGAAGCGGATATTTATGGCAGTTTTTGCACTGTTATTGTGTAGCAATGAGGCTTTGGCTGCCCTATACTGTGTAGTAGATTTTAGCGGCAGACGCTGTATCTATCCCGACCTGATCTCCTGCAAAAGGGCAGCAGGGGGCAGTGGCAGTTGTGAGTTAAACCGTGAGCAGCTTGTAGCTCCGTCGGGTGGTGCCCCGTTCTGCCTGGTGGAGAGATGGCAGACCGAGTGTAACTATCAGACCCTAGCCAGTTGCGAACAACAAGCCAAACCAAGAAAAGCCACATGCATAAACAACCCCAACCTAAGCCCAAGCAGCTACACCCCTGCCCAAAATCCCAACAACAGGTGGAGCACACCACAAAAAAACAGCACAAACCAAAACAACTGGCAGCAATCCTGGCCCGGACAGCAGCAAGAGCGGCGTTATCTGCCCCACCCTGGTTATGATCCAAGCCCTGGCTCTCGGTAGGCAGAGTGGAAAAACAGCTACCGATCATCAAAGAGATAACAGACTATCTTGCAACTTTGGCCTTTGTTGATAAGGTGGTGCTTTATGGTTCTCGTGCTGGATGCCACCGAGATAGAGTGGAATAATGTTTTAAGCTATATAGAGGATGCCCCAAACTCTATATAGTATCGATATTGTCCGGCTTGATGATGTAAGCAGGGGGTTGCAGGATAATGTATAAAGAGAGAGGTTGCTGCTGTATGAGCGAATTTAAAATAAAACAGTCCATGGAGAATCTCTGGTAAGAAGTTCATATACTGTAGTTTTATTTGTCAATAGTCATGGGATGGGTCTGGGAAGGGGGCGTGCCCCTTCCCAGCGGGGTTTGGGGCAGTGCCCCATTAATCCTAAGATTTGGCGGTTGTCCATACATCACTGGCACAACCTCTTAATTCACCTGGCAAATCAGAAAAAGTTTCATCATCAAAGTAAGATGAAGTCGATTTTTTCTGATATACCAGATAAACCAAAACGTTGCACAATCAACTACCAAATCTAGGATATTAAAGGAAAAAAAATGAAAAAACTCCTAGCATGGCTAATAGCACTACCAAGCTTGATAATAGCGGTAGCCATATTCACCGCCTCATACTGGACGGTCTGGGGCATAGAGGCAGCTCTACCGGGAATAGAGGTTAAGCTGAGTCAAGCTAGAATCAACCCATTTGTCGGCCGGGTGTCACTACATGGATTGTCTCTGCAACGAAAAGGCGAGCCGGTATTGGGGCTCTCGCAGTTAGCGGTGGACATCTCCATAAAAAGCCTTTTTAAAAAAGAGCTTATTGTTGATCGCATCCATATCAACAATGGCGGTATCTGGCTTGAAGAGCTGGAGTCTGGGCAGTGGCGTGTGGCAGGGGTTGATCTGCCGGTTGCAGTGGAGCCTGATCCAGGGAGTAAAGAGGTAGATAACGGTTCATCAGCCCCCACCTCTGTAGATGGTTTGGGTGTTGGTTTCCGGGGTATCAAGCTCTCCCACCTGGTTTTTCATGTTAAAGAGAAATCCGGTGAAAAGTTGTTGCGTCTTAAACGTTTGCAGATTCTTGGGCCGGGATTATTGGAGAGCAGCAGTAAACTGCCGGTTACTATTGAAGCCGGGCTTGACGATGCGAAGCTGGCTCTGTATGGACAGCTTAGTCCCTTTGCTCCTCCCATTAAGTTTAAAGGTGTTTTAGAGGTGGAAAAACTGCCTTTAGAGCTATCAAAACAGTATGTTGCGGCGGTTCCGCCCTCTCTTAAAGGTCTGTTTTCCTCAAATTTAAATCTGGATCTCTCCTATATCGAAACCGCTAGCTCAACTTTGAATATAAAAGGGTTTTTGGAGCTGGCTGATTTTGCTGTGGCAGAAGATAAGCTTACCATCAAGTTGCCAAAAAGCCGTTGGCAAGGAGAGATAGCAGGTAGTTTGCCGGTCGGGGCAGAAGCTTCTGGAGTTGTTAGTGGGGAGCTTAAGCTTACCGGGCTGGCTGTTCAAGAGGCTGGTGAAACCCGGCAGATGCTTAATATTGAAGAGTTGGCCCTGGAAAAAATCAAATATGCCAGTGAAGGCCGTTTGAATCTGGCAGGGGTAAGTGTAACCGGAAGTCAGCTCTATCTACACCGTACCCAGGCTGGAAAATGGCCCTGGTCTACAGAGGAGGTAGATAAAAAGCCAACTCCGGCAGATAAAAAGGCTGAGAGTAATGAGAAAAAAGATAGCGGGGGTTTCTCCTACCGGGTTGGCAAAATAGCTTTTCCCAAGGGCATATCTCTGAGCTTGAATGATGAGGGGGTAAGCCCAGAGGTTTTAGTTGCCGGTCGGATTGATGCTCTGGAGTTGGGAACCATAGATAGCAGCAAACCTGAGGCTGATACGCCATTTAAAATCAGTGGTCAGGTGGGGGAGTATGGAAAATTTGATTTTTCCGGCTCGAGTAAACCTCTGTTAGCCCAGCCTCATGTAACGGTGACTGGTGCGGTTCGCTCTCTTGATCTACCGCCATTCTCTCCTTATGTAGTGCCGGAGTTGGGTTATCAGTTTTCCAGCGGCAGCATTGATGTAGAGACCGATCTGGCTCTGGAAAAAAATAGTATCAATAGTGAAAACAAGCTGATGTTAAGTATGTTTAACCTGGAGTCGGCCCAGACGGAAAAATCAAAAGAGATTGGCAAGCAGCTACCCATACCCATGGGGACTGCCCTTGATCTGCTCCGTAGTAAGGATGGTGATATAAAGCTAAAAATTCCTGTTACTGGCACTCTGGATAGCCCGAATATCGATTTTAACGATGCCATAAGCAAAGTGATGGGTAAAGTTACCAAAAGAGCAGCAAAGACTACTGCTCTTGTTGCTCTTGGCCCGGTTGGTTTAGCGGTTGCGGCGTTTCAGATGGTCGGTAATGCAGCAATTGATGTTCAAGAGGAGAAGGTGCTAAAAGACATCGCTTTTTCTAAAGGGTCAGGGAGTTTAACTGTTGCTGGCCGCAAAAGGCTTGATGAGCTGGCAGAGTTTTTAACTCAACAGAAGAAAAAACGGGTAATTGCCTGTGGTGTTGTCGACAACTCTGATAAAAGCTTTTTAGCTGGTCTGATAGCAAAACAGGCCCAGGAAGAGGCTGCTGCTAATAGAGAAAAAACCCAGGAAGAGGCTGCACCTGCCAATGGAGAAAACCCTCCTGTAGATGCCCAACCTGCTGTTGCAAAAGAGGAAAAACCCCAAGAGGCAGTGGTTGCAGTCAAAGTCAAGAGCGGCTGGTATTATGAGGTGCGTGTGGCATCTTTTAAAAGTAAGAGCCTGGCTGAGAAATCCAAAAGAATATGGCAAAAGCGAGGCTATAATGTGCTGATCAGGGAGCTTTCTGGCCGGGGTGGATTGTTATGGCAGGGGGTATCTCTTGGTCTCTATCAATCCAAGCAAGAGGCTAAGTTTATTGCAGAGCGTATTGCTGAATCCCATAAAACCAAAGGGATAGTTGTTAAGGTTTCTGCTGAAAATGCCGAAGATACAGAGATGGTTACAACTGCTGTTGGGGCTGCCGGAGTTTCTCATGGTAGTTCTGATCTGGGGACAAAATTGCGGAGCTTAGCTCGGAAGAGAGCTGATGCAGTGAAAAACTATCTGGTGACCAAGGGTAAGGTTGCACCAGAGCGGATTTTTTCCTGCAGCCCCATGTTGCCAAAAGCAGGTGATAAAAGGGGGCCGCGAGTTACCTTGGAATCGGGTAATAAATAACTGGTAAATTTTTAAAATATTCTGGTTAAAGGCTCCATATCTCTATTATAAAAGGGATTGAGCAGAAATCATTATGGAGATTCAGCAAAATATTTTAGGCTCACTACTGCTCCCTTTGGTAGGTCTGTTTAGCCTCTCCAATTTTAAAAATTGGTTATGGCAGCCTGATGTAATGCTAATGCCAGCATGGCAGCGTTGGATAAATCTAACCATCCGGGTCTGTTACCGGGTTATGATGGATCTATCTAAAAAACGGTTGACCATGCAGGCTACCAGCCTGGTCTATACCACCCTGCTGTCACTTGTTCCTCTCTTGGCGGTGAGTTTTTCCACCCTGAAAGCCTTTGGTGTTCATAATCAAATTGACCCTATTTTGGCCGATTTTCTCACCCCATTAGGCCCTCAAGGTGATGTAATCCGGTTGCGGATTCTTGAATTTGTCGAGAACATAAACGCCAGTGTTTTAGGCTCTATGGGACTGTTACTGTTATTTTATACGGTTATATCCCTCATCCAGAAAATTGAAGAGTCTTTTAATGATATCTGGTTTGTAAAGCATAACCGGCATTTTTCCCAGAAGTTAAGTCAATATCTCAGTGTGATAGTTGTTGGCCCAGTGCTGATTTTTTCTGCTATCGGCCTGACTGCCTCCATTGAGAATAATGCCTTTATGCAGCAGATAATGGCTATAGAGCCGTTTGGCTCATTGATTGTACTCACTGCGAAAATGTTGCCGTATGTTCTGGTTATTATTGCTTTTACTTTTTTCTATATGATTGTGCCCAACACCCATGTTAAATGGGGTTGTGCCATAATAGGCGGGTTGATTTCCGGTGTGATCTGGGAGACGACAAGCTGGTTTTTTGCGGCATTTGTTGCTGGTAGTGTGAACTATGTGGCGGTCTATTCTGTTTTTGCCACCCTGATTATCTTTATGATCTGGTTACAGCTAAACTGGCTGATAATATTGATCGGCTCCAACATAACTTTCTATTGTCAGAATGTGGGTTATCTCACCATAGATGGTGGAGCTTTCCGGTTGAGCAACCGGGTTAAAGAGAGGCTGGCTTTAATTGTATTGGTTAAAGTTGGCCATAATGCCTATTTAACCCGGCCACCGTTAACCATGGCTGAACTGGTATTGGCAATCAACTCTCCGGCGGAGACTTTGGGGGAGATAGTTGAGATTCTTTGCAACCACAATCTATTAGCAAAGCTTGATCAGGATGGGGCTATTCCGGTTTTTATTCCAAACCGGCCATTTGACATTACTTTTGTCAGAGATGTCATATCTGATGTGCGCAATGCCGAGGACAGCAGATACCATCTTGACGATAGAATAGTCTCTACCTCAGGAGTAAAACGTATTTTTGGGCAAATTGACGATGCAGTCAATGATTCAATAGGCAAAAAAACCTTAAAAGATCTAGTATTGGAAGAGATCAAAGAGCAGAAAAAAAACAGCGAGGCTGTATCAAAAAAGAGTCTTTAAAATTAATGGGTCGGTGTTTCACCCTTCCCAATAGTTGCAAGTATCATACAAGTGGATGATAATAACCGGATGAGAAGCCCCAACCCAGCAACAACCCATGACCAGGAAGATTTAATGGCCTGTCATGAGTGCGACTTTCTCCATAGCCTGCCGCGACTAACTAGGGGTAGCGTTGCCCGCTGCATACGTTGTGGAGCTATCTTGGCTAAAGGTGAAAACAACAGTGTTGAGAGAACTCTAGCTTTTACTTCAGCAGCCCTGATCCTATTTATTATCGCTAACATCTACCCGGTTTTGGGGCTGCACGCTGCTGGTAAAGAGCAGTATTATACACTGTTATCCGGTGCGTTGGTTCTCGCTCGGTTTGATCTTTGGGCGGTTGGATGGGTAGTCTTTTTAACAACCATTCTATTTCCACTGCTACATATTCTTGCTCTGCTCTATGTTCTGGTTTTTATCCGGGCAGGCAGAAGGCCGCCATATTTTGTGCCAGCGTTTAAGGCTGCTCTGGCTCTGATGCCATGGAGCATGGTTGGTGTCTATATGTTGGGGGTATTGGTCTCTATTGTAAAGCTGGCTGATTTAGCAACAGTTATTCCCGGTATGGGGCTTTATGCTCTGGTGGCTCTGTTGTTGGTTACGGTGGGGGCTTCGGCAAATTTAAACCCTCGCTCTATCTGGCAGTTGGGAGATAGGGCACAATGAGCAGGGCCGCTTGCAAACATTCTGGTGAACCATACGGCAGCAGTGCACGCCTGGCAGGTATGGCCTCTTGCCATGTTTGCCATCTGGTGGTTAAAAAAGGTAGCGTAGGTGGCTATTGTCCCCGCTGTAAGACTCCGGTTCATTCACGAAAGGTTGATAGTCTCAACCGGACCTGGGCGTTGGTTATTACGGCGATTATTCTGTATATTCCAGCTAACCTCTATCCGGTGATGACGGTTAGCAAGTTTGGTCAGGGCGAGCCTAGCACCATTGTTAGTGGTGTTATGCATTTGATCCACTCTGGAATGTGGCCTTTGGCGATGATTGTTTTTATCGCTAGTATTATTGTTCCGGTAGGTAAGTTGGCTGTGCTGGTCTACCTGCTGTTATCAGTGCAGTATAGTTCACTAAACCATCCCCATGACCGCACCAGGCTCTATCGTATTTTAGAGATGTTTGGCCACTGGTCGATGGTGGATGTATTTTTAATCTCTATTTTGGTGGCGTTGGTGGATATGGGGTTTTTAGCGACCATTGAGCCGGGAGTAGGGGTTCTGTATTTTGGAGCGGTGGTGATTATCACTCTGTTTGCATCACGGGCTTTTGATCCACGTTTAATTTGGGATGTGATTGATGACAACACTGGATGAGACGGACCCACAAGCAAATATGGGCTTTCAGGATATTCCCCCTGCACCTCCGGCCAGAGCACAGGTGGATGGGAAGAGAAATTTTTCAGTTATCTGGATAATACCATTGGTAGCCTTGGTTGTCGGTTGCTGGCTGGTCTATAAGACCTACAGTGAGAAGGGGCCGGATGTCACTATAACCTTTAAATCTTCTGAAGGGATTATAGCAGGTAAAACCCTTATTAAACATAAAGATGTAACTATTGGGATAATTAATGACGTTCGCCTTGACGATGATTTTACCTCGGTAATTTTAAAAGCCAGCCTGGTTCCTGGGGTGGAAAAATATCTCACTCCATCAGCTAAATTTTGGGTTGTCAGACCCCGTTTTTCCCTACAGGGGGTTTCAGGTTTGGGGACTCTGGTATCTGGAGCCTATCTGGAGTTGGAGCCGGGTAAGAAGGGAGGCAAAAAGAAACGAGAGTTTCGTGGTTTGGATAGCCCGCCTCTGGTTCGAGCCGACTCCCAGGGGATTCGCATTCTACTGACCACTCCAACCCTCGGCTCTCTGGCTGTAGGCTCTCCGGTCTATTATCGGGGTATTCCGGTGGGAGAGGTGTTGGGCCATGATCTCTCTCCTGATAAACGCAAGGTCCATGTTCACGCTTTCATTAAAGCTCCCTACCACTGGATGGTAAGGGAGAATACCCACTTTTGGTCGGTGAGCGGCATTGATCTATCTTTTGGTGCAGACGGGGTACGGGTGCAGACGGCAACATTGGCCTCGTTGCTTATTGGCGGGGTGGCGTTTGAGACCCCGGAAACCTTGGAAGAGAGCAAGGCTGCGGTTGATGAGTCGGTCTTTATGCTCCACCCTGACCGCCTGACTATTACTGAAAACGCCTACAGCCAGAAAATTCCTTTTATCCTCTATTTTTCCGGCTCGGTTCGAGGTCTTAAATCCGGTGCTCCGGTTGAGTTCCGGGGGATAAAAATTGGTACGGTTACCGATATAAAAATGGAGTTTGAGCGTGAAAAGACCAACTTCAAGGTAGCGGTTCTGGTACAGATAGAGCCGGAGCGGGTGGTGGAGATTGATGAAAAAGGCGAGCTGTCTAAAATGGGTTCGCCTTACGAACTACTAGAGACCCTGGTTGATAGAGGGCTGCGTGCCCAACTGGAGACCGGCAACTATCTAACCGGGCAGCTCTATGTAAATTTAACCCTAAAACCTGGAACTCCCATCACCCTGGTTGGCGGTAATAAACGTTTTCCAGAGTTACCGACGGTTCCAAGCAACTTTGAAGAGATCAGCACCTTTGCTTACAACTTTTTGGCAAAACTTCAGAGTGTACCTCTAGATGAGATCAGCAAGGAGCTGGTTGCAATTTTGGAGGGTGCAAATAAAACGGTAAATGCTCCAGAGGTTTTAAATACCATCCGCTCCCTTGATGAGGCGTTGGTAACCCTGCGTGGTGCTGCTGAGAAAATGGATGGTATGATTGAGCCGGTTAGCGAGGATCTTGGTGAGGCTGCCAAGGCGGCACAGGTGGCCCTGCAGCGAAGCGAAGAGTTGATGACATTGATGATGGAGGTGGTGGGGCCGGATGCACCCCTCAACTATCGAGTTATGGAGCTATCGCAGGAGTTGACCTCAACCTCTCGCTCCATTCGCTCTTTTATTGACAGCATGAATCGGAAACCGGAATCTTTGGTCTTTGGTAAGGGTGGAGGCAAGAAATAGATCATGAATCTAAAAACAGCAGTGAAATTGCGTGTTTTACTCACTCTGGCTGGTTTGTTGGTGGCTCTTGGCGGCTGTAGTATTAATCCCCTTGGCACTGGTACGCCCCAAACCAGGTTTTTTGTTGTTTCACCGTTAACCGTCCCGGAGCCTCCGGATGGGGGTTTGGTTAAAAAAGATGAGATTGAAATAGCTATTGAGCAGTTGGTGATTCCCTCCTACCTTGACCGTCCACAAATAGTTATTCGCACTGGCGATAACGAGCTGCACATATCTGAGTTCAACCAGTGGGGGGAGAATCTCCGGGGTAACCTATCACGGGTATTCTTGGAAAACCTCGCTCTGCTTATGGATTCCGACAATATATTTCTGGTTCCGAGTATAAAACGGCAAAGTCCAGATTTGCGGGTTGCGGTGCGTATTATTCAATTTGAACGTGGTCAGAGCGGTGCACCCCATCTGACGGTGCGTTGGACACTATATGACCGGGAGAAAAAGGTCATATTCCGGGAGAATCTGGTCTTGACTGGTGAAAATGTCGGCAGATATGACTATCCAGCAATAGTTAAAGCCATGAGTGATCTGCTAGCAGATCTATCCCGGCGGATAGTTGTGATCATTAGAAAACACTCCATTTGAGCTGGTTTTGCAAACTTAGTTTACATGTGTAAATTAAGTTTGCATATGTAATGCAATCACTCAGCACAATTGCTGGTATAGAGGTGTAGTTCGTCAAGGTGTTGTCTGGCACTCCTACACAAAAATTCCTTAATTTATTAAATAGTTAATATTCAACATAAGCTTAAAAAATTGCTTTGTCCGGTTTTTTTGTCAAGGAGTGAGCAATAAGTCGCTGAAAATTGCACTAAATAGGGTTATAGATCAAAACAACAAACAGATGGTGAACCAAGGGTATGGGAAATGTATAGAGATAGATTAACAGGTGGTTTTACTCTAATTGAGTTGATGATTGTTTTGACAATTATCGGCATTTTGGCTGCAGTTGCTTTTCCTGCCTATAGTGACTTTATCCAGCGGGCACATCGCTCCCAGGGAAGCCAGCTAATGTTACAAATTGCTGATAAAGAGGAGATGTATCTTCTCGATGCCCGAACCTATACCGACTCTTTTGCCAGCCTTAATTTTGCTGCTGATGGTTGGGACTGTGCTACGGACCCAACAGTATGTGTAAACAATTTTTATTCGGTTGGGGTGACAGTGGTTGCTGCTGCTGCCGGAGTTCCCCCTAGCTATTTAATAACTGCGACCCCTCTATCTAATCAGGCAGCAGATGGGGTTATGACCTATAGCAGTGCCGGGGTAAAAACCCGTACCGTTGGAGGAGTTAATGTAGGATGGTAAACCCATCTCCATATAAAAACAGGGAAAACACCTGCTGCCGTAGAGTAGTAGAGGAGGGCTTTACCCTGCTGGAGATGCTGATTGTTATGGCTATTATGGGGATTTTACTCACTGTAGCAGCACCAAGCTTGCGTAGTTTTATGTTAACCCAGGAGGTAAAAGCCGCCACTGTTGATATCCATACCGGCCTGCTCTATGCCCGTAGCGAAGCGGTAAAGCGTAATACCGATGTTAGCCTTGTCCCGGTTACAGCCGGGGTTTGGAATGGGGTTTGGAATGTGGAGTATGGCTCGGCTCCTGCGACTATTCTTAAAACCATGGACAGCCACAGCACTTTAACCATAACCGGCTCAAATGGGACTGTTACCTATAGCCGAAATGGCCGGTTGGCAACTGGAAGTGGAACAGTGACTTTTAGCATCAGTGTGGCTGGTAACAATCAAGCTGTAATGCGTTGTATCACAATTTCGCCTAGTGGCCTGCCCAATGTTTTGATAGATAGTGATGGTAACTCTGGTAACGGATGGTGTAGTTGATGCGACGCTTTTTACACAGATCAGGGCAGGGCGGGTTCTCCTTGTTAGAGGTGTTAATCACCTTGTTGATTGTCTCGATTGGCCTATTGGGAGTGGCTCGACTTTTAGCTCGTGCCCATGTTTCCGAGATGGAGTCTTATCAAAGGGTGCAGGCTTTGATTCTTCTCTCCGATATTGTCGAGCGGTTACAGATCAACCGGCTGACAGCCTCCTGCTTTGCTTTTACTACAGATATGACCACAGGGACCCCGTACATAGGTGCTGATGGCGACGACCTGCTGGGAACTCCAACCTGTACCGCCAGTGTTAGTGCGTACAACACCCAGGCGGTAAATACTATTACCACCTTGGATAGTCTGCTTAAAGGTTCAGCAGAGACTAAAGATAGTGCCAACGCCGGTGCTATGATTGGAGCACGTGCCTGTATCAGTTATAACAGCGGCAGTGAGCTGCTCAATAGTCTGGGTGTTGCTATCTCCGGTACAGGGGAATATACCGTTTCTATCGCTTGGCAGGGGCTGTCTGAAACCTTTGCATCGACAACTAATTGTGCCAACGGTCTCTATGGGTCTGAGTTGCAAAGAAGGGTTGTCTCTACCACTCTGCGTCTAGCCAGCCTTGATTGATGGAGTGTTGAAATGACGGTTAACTGCAAATATTCAACAATCACAAAAGCAGAAGGAGAGGCTGGGGTAACTCTTATTGAGTTGATGATCTCCCTCACCATCAGCATGGTTATTATTTTGGCTGTGGTTACCATGTTGACTGATGCCTCCCGCTCACATATGGAGGTAAACAGATCAAGCCAGATGATAGAAAATGGCCGGTTTGCCATCCAGCAAATCCGTACCGATCTCCGGCTTGCCGGTTATTACGGGCACTATTTTTTCGGTAATATTCCAACTCCTGCAACTCTGCCGGACCCATGTGTTACAACACCTGCTGCGACAATTTTGAGTGGTATGGCTCTACCGGTTCAAGGTTATAATGCTGGAAGCTTAACCCAGCGCCCCGACCTTACCGCCACCACCTGCACCGGCTCTTTTCTGTCAGACAGCAACCTTAATCCTGGGTCGGATATTTTGCTGATTCGCCGGGCAAATACAGGAGTTTTTATCGGCACACCCGAACTCAATGTTCCCTATCTTCAATCCAATGTCTCAACAGCAGAAATTCAGTTTGGTGTTACTACTGCAAATGTTACTGGAGCTGTCGGTTCCACCACAGCAGATACCTCCGTTGCTGCAACCATGATGAAGGTGGACGGTACAACCCCGGCAGATATAAGAGAGTATACGCCCAGGCTCTATTTTATCGCTCCATGCAGCATTGGCAGCGGTGCAAATGGTCTCTGTGTCGCTGGTGATGATGGTATTCCAACCCTAAAAATGTTGGAGTTGAGCGGTGGAACAACAACCTCTATTACCATAACCCCCCTTGCCGAGGGGATTGAATATATGAAGCTGAGTTATGGAGTCGATAACTCTCCGGTAACTATCAACTCAACAACCGGAATGATCGGTGACGGGGTTCCTGATATCTATACCCAAACTCCAACCCTTGACCAGTGGCCTCTGGTGGTTTCGGTTCAGGTCAACATGCTGGCGAGAACCCCCAGTCCTAGCGGTGGTGTTCTTGATGATAAAAGCTACAATTTGGGTGGAACCGCTATTACAGCTTCCGTTCTTGATGATAACTATAAACGCCATGTATTCAGCAACGAGGTAAGCTTGACCAACATGGCCGGACCACGGGAGATACCATAATGTACCTTGATATGCATAACCGTGAAAGAGGTGCGGTTACCCTGCTGGTCAGCCTGACCATACTGTTGATCATGACCATGCTGGTGCTGTCGACCATCAATATAAATACAATCAACTTTCGAATTGCTGGAAATATGCAGGCCCAGAAAATGGTGGAGTCTGCAGCTATACAGGGTCTGGAAAATGTTATGAGCCAGACCGGAACCTTTACCTCAACCAGTACTGCCCAGACCATTGTTGTCGGTGACTATTCAGTAAGTATTGTTCCATCTGCCTGTATCGGTACCAAGGTCATGAGTGGTTTTAGTGCCGTGTGGGGGATGTCGCCAGAGGAGAATGTTTGGGAGATGGAGGCTCAGGTTTCTGACCAACTGACTGGAGCTAGCATAACTCTGCACCAAGGGGTTAAAATTCAACAATTAGCTGATAGTTGCAATCCATAACGGGAGATGGCCATGTTCTCTATAACTATAGGTAAAAACAAGAGGCACTCATTTATTGGCTTTTTTTTGATCCTGCTGCTAACTGTGTCTCCAGGGGTGGTACAAGGAGCGTTTGATCCGGTTAATGATGATACCGATCTGTTTTTGACCAACCCAAATGTTGCCTCAGACCGGCCAAATGTATTGATTATTCTTGATAATACAGCCAACTGGAACCAAGCTTTTAGCAACGAAAAGAGTGCTTTAGTCTCGGTTGTAGAGAGCTTGAATGATATCTACAACGTCGGCCTGATGATGTTTCATGAGACTGGCGGCAGTGACGATAATGTGGTTGGTAGTTATGTCCGTTATGCTGTCAGGCAGATGACAGAAGAGAACAAAGCTGTTCTCTCCTCTGTGGTTAATGGTTTGGACATAATAGGTGATAAGAGCAACAACGCTGTTACAGCTCTGGGAATGTATGAGGCCTATCTCTACTATGCTGGTGCTGCTTCATATGCAAGTTATGGCAAGGCCAAGACCGACTATCAAGGTAATAGCAGCAATCCGGCTAATAGTTTAGGTGATCACGCCCTGGGCAGTTCGCCAAACTCCAGTACTCCCTTTAATTCTCCAATTAGTAACGGCTGCCAAAAAAACTTTATCATCTACATAAGCAACGGTCCAGCCAACGAAAACTCTAGTGTCCTACAGACATCAGAAAATGTTTTGGCGAATTTAACCGGTAACTCTCCACCAAATGTGATCTCAATTACACCAGATGGGCAAGAGGGAAACTGGGGTGATGAGTGGGCAGAATATATGGCCAACTCAGATGTAAATGATGATATAGGAGAGACCCAGAACGTCTTTACCTATACTTTGGAGGTAGATCCTGGAACTACAGGTGGTGGCCCGGACATGACCGCTCTCTTAAAGAGTATGGCCAATAAGGGGAAGGGGCGTTATTTTGCCGTCTCCAGCAGTAACAACGGCCAGGCCATTGTCAACGCCTTGAACCAAATTTTTCAAGAGGTGCAATCGGTTAATAGTGTTTTTGCTGCTACAACGCTTCCGGTAAGTGTTAACGTTCGTGGAACCAACCTAAATCAGGTTTATGTTGGAATGTTCCGTCCTGATAGTCAAAAACTGCCCCGCTGGTATGGTAATCTGAAGTGCTATCAGTTGGGGCTGGATGATAGTACTGGGGAGCTATACCTCACTGATGTCAACGATGTAAAAGCTGAAAACAGCACCACCGGCTTTGTCACCAATAACGCTACAAGCTTCTGGACCGAAAGCTCAAACTTTTGGAGCTTCCGTCCTGCTGAGGATAACGGCAGTGGTGGCAACTCCGATCTGCCGGACGGTGATCTGGTGGAGAAAGGTGGTGTTGCCCAGAAACTTCGCACCGATTTTGCTACAAGTCAGGCAGGCAGGAACCTGCTAACCTGTACCGGAACCTGCTTGACAGATGGCACGCTTACCGATTTTAACACTGACAACAGTGATATTACCTCAGCGTCTCTACTGCTGGATGTCCAGTCGGTATCGGCTTTGAGTGGTTTACAGACTCAGGAGATTACCAGTCTTAGCGATATAAAGAGTGTAAGTTCCTTATCTACAGCCTCTAATCCTGTGGCGGTCAGCTCTCTGGATAATGGGGCTACCAGTCAAACCATAAGCTCCCTATCCTCTTCTGTCAGTAAGGCAATCAGCAATTTAACCAATAATCCTGTTGTTCAGACTATCTCAGGTATAACCCGTTATGCCAATAAGGTTGCAGAAGCGACGGTCAATGGTCACGGTTACTATACCGGACAGGTGGTGACAATTGCTGCTGCTGGTTGTAGCGGAAGTTATGTTGGCACTTTTACGGTTTCGGTAGTTGATACAAACAGATTTAGATATGCAATTCCTAGTGGTAATCCAGGAGCTTGTGGCGGTGGAACGGCAACAACAACCAGCACTATTAATACAGCCACCATTGCCTCCCATGGTTTTAGCAGTGGTCAGAGCGTAACCATTGCCGGGGTAACTCCATCAGATTTTAATGGCACCTGGACCATCACCGTCATAGATAGCGACTCATTTAAATTTACTTCAGCAGCACCCCTGGGAGTGCCAACAATTTTTGGTACGGCTACCGGGCAAAGTACAACAGCCACTGCTACTACTTCATCAGCTCACGGTTACTCTTTTGGTGATAGCATAACCATTGCCGGAGCCACGCCTACCGGATATAACGGTGCAGTCACCATCACTTCAGTGCCCACAACAACCACCTTTACCTATGCTTTGTCATCCTCTCTAGCAACAGCCAGTGGAACAATTACCGCAGCCCAGGGCAGTACAACGGTAACAGCAACTACCTCGGCAGCCCACGGTTACAGCAGTGGTGATACTGTAACTATATCCGGTGCTACACCCATCGGTTATAACGGTAGCTACAGCATCACTGTGACCGGAACCACCACTTTTACCTATGAAACAGCAACCACTTTGACCTCCCATACCGGTAGTGGAGTTATCGCCTCTAGTGGTGTTTCTAACAGTGCTACTGCGGTGGTAGACAGCCACGGTTTTACAAGCGGTGACTGGGTGACTATAGCTGGAGCCTCGCCAAGCGATTATAACGGCTCCTACTCAATAGTTAAGGTGGACGACGATACATTTACCTATACCCTTGCTACAACACCAACCGCTGCTACAGGCACTATCACCGCTCGACTGAGCAGCAACACCGCATTTGCCAGCCTTGGTGGTCACGGCTATTCCACAGGGGACAGTATCACCATAAGTGGGGCCAGTCCGGCGGTGTATAACGGTCAATTTACCATAACCAAAATAGATGATGACAACTTCAGCTACCCTTTAACAAGCTCCCCACAAGAGAGTGCCAGCGGTACTATTACTGCTGGGGTGGCCTCGACACAGGCTTCTGCTACTGCCATCTCCCACGGTTTTACTACAGGAACCGACGTGACCATTGCCGGTGCGTCACCTGGAGCTTTCAACGGGACATATACAATTACCGTTACCGATAGCGATAGTTTTTACTACACTATAGCTTCAGCCCAGGGGACCGCCAGCGGCACTATCACCGCCGAAGAGGTGGGAGCTGGAGTATATGTAAGTGCTAGGGACGACCTTATTAACTGGGTCCGGGGAACAGATAATTTTTCTGATGAGAACTCCAACAGCAGCAGCACCGATGTTCGAGCCACGATCCACAACGATGTCCTCCACTCCAAACCGGCTATTATCAACTATAACCGCTTTGGTGACGACAACGATATCATGGTTTTTTACGGTGCTAATGATGGAGTTTTTAGAGGGGTAAAGGGTGGTTTTGATAGTACCACTGGTGAGCCTGACCCTGGTGCAGAGGTGTGGGGGTTTATTCCAACAGAGTTTTTCGGGCAGTTAAAACGGCTACGTAATAATGACCCGATTATTAGTAGCTCCAGCAAAAAACCCTATTTTGCCGACGGCACTATCAGCACCTATATTTTAGACAATAATGGTGACGGCATTCTAAAGCCGACAAGCGTAGATGGGGACCTGGTCTATCTTTTTATCTCAATGCGTCGTGGTGGCCGCCTGCTCTATGCTTTGGATGTAAGCACCCCTTCTGATCCTAAATTTTTGTGGAAGCGGGACCATAATGATTTTCCTGAACTTGGTTACACCTGGTCCGATCCAACTGTAGTGACCAATTTAGAAGCGGGTAGCGATCCAGTACTGATTTTTGGTGCCGGTTATGATCCGGTAGTAGAAGATGTTCCACCAGAGGATATTACCGCAGTCAGCTCCACTACCGTAACCGCCGGGACCGCAATCTATACCAGAAGTATGGGTCGAGGGGTTTTTGTTCTTAACGCCTTGACCGGTGATCTTCTTTGGCAGGCCGGACCTCCAGCCTCAGATCCCGGCCTTGGAACCTACACTTATCTTCAGGTCTCTGGCATGGATTATAGTGTTCCGGGAGCGGTAACGGTTCTGCGGGACCGTAATAGCAACAATATAGTCAATAGGGGCTATTTTGGCGATACCGGGGGTAATGTCTGGCGTATTGATATGAAAGTGGACTTTGATAACTGGACAGTTACCAAGCTTGCTGCAGTTGCTGATACTACAACTATTCCTGCCGGACTGCGTAAATTCCTCTATGCACCAGATGTGGTCTATGGTGATGGTTATGATGCTGTACTGCTAAGCAGTGGCGACCGGGAACATCCGTTGGATGTCTCGGTAGAAAACCGGATGTACATGTTTAAAGACCAGGCCATTGGTACAACGGCAGCAGTTGACTCGGTAGGCATATCTCTCTCATGGCCCCTGACTGAAGGGAGTCTCTACGATGCTACTACCAACTGTATTGGCGATGTAGCCGATTGTGTGGGAGAGACCCAGTCCGATGCACAGACCCTCCTTGATGGCCAAAGGGGCTGGTATATACCGTTGGCGGCAGGAGAGAAGGGGGTTGGTAATGCCATCACCCTGAACAATGTCACATTTTTCAATACCCACCAGCCAGCTTCAGTAGCAACCAGTGTTAGCTGTGTTAGCGATCTTGGCGTGGCCCGCTCTTATCAGATTGCTTTCCAGAATGCTACCTCTATGTCTGATCGTAACCAAGATGGTGAAGAGAAGGCGGAAGACCGGGCACAGGTCCACTCAGGAGGCGGCTTTTTACCTCCGCCAACACCGGTAATTGTTGATATTGATGGTAAAACCGTAATAGGTGTTGTCTCTGGTATTACCGTATCCTCTCCTCCTGGTATCCAATTGGGGGCAAGGGTTCGGCGGTTCTGGTTTAAGGAGATAGATTAGCACATCAAAACATTTCCGGCTTGATTGTTGCGTACATAAAATCGATTGGTATCTATATGGGTGAGATGCCGGTGTGGAGTTTATAAAAAACATCAGGCCGTGGAATGTCTAAATGAATGAAGATCTGCTGGAACTTAAAAGAAATCTGATTAAATATCATAATAATAAAGCCAACCTCACGGTTGATGATGAGGTGGTGGATGAGCCTACTATCTTTCCAGTTACTGATATTGATATTGAGACCCAGTTTGTAGAACCTGAGGTTGAGCAGGAGAGTGTCGAATTTGTGACAGAGCCACCTGTTTCAGCAACTACCGAAGAGGAGCCTACTATTTTATCTGTAGAAGAGATTCCTGCTACTCTTGGTGTTGAAGAGCCAACGGACGAAGTTATAGAAGAGATTCCTGCTACTCTTGGTGTTGAAGAGCCAACGGTTGAGCCTGAATCAACTGTTATAGAAGAGGTTAAGCTTGCTGAGGTTGTTGCTGAAGAGGTTATTCCCCTATCCAGTGATGCTGAGAAGATTTTTGCTGATAGCAGAGTAGCCGGAATTCCAACTGCGTCAAAATCTAACCCCACATCTGGAGAGTTGATAAGTGATGGTTTGGCACTTGTCTGGCAGGGTAGCAAAACATTTTTTTGGCGGCTGGCCAAGACCAGGCGGCCACTTGGTGAGTTGGTTGTTATCATTCCAGTGGCTCTGCTCATAGGTTATCAGTTTAAAACCTTCACTATTGAGTCAGGCGAAAAAACTGTCTCTATCACTCCAGCACATATAGAGAAAGCCCACAAGGCTACTCTTCCTCAATTAGTAGTAAAGCCGGAGTCAGTAAAGCCTGAGTCTGACATTTTTATAGAGACGGTTTCGTCAGGTGTTGCCGATTTTAGTAGTAGCTTTCTCAAGAAGGTAGCTGGTTGGCGTGATGGAATGGTTGCAAAGGTAAACTCCCTGCAAGAGGAGAGCGACCGCAAAGAGGCTGTAAACAACTCCAGGGTTTTGAATAGTAATAAAATGCTGGTTGTAGTTACCCCGCCAAAAAAACAGATGACGGTATACCAGTCGGCACCGGTTGTTGTAAATCCGGTTTTTAAGGCCGAGACTAAAACCTTTGAGCCAAGACCTATCCGGGTGGAGCCGGTTGCTGTAGAAGTGCCAAAAGCTGCTGCGGCTATTAAGGATGTTTTGGTAGAAGAGCCTGAGTTGGCAGTTGTTGAACAGCCAGTAGAGAAGGTTGTGGCTGCACCCCTCCCTCTAGAAGGAGCAGATCAGGTTCCTGCAACCAAACCACTGAATAGGCATTTTTCTGCAAAACAGGCTAATCCTGTTATGGTTGCCCCGGCTACTAAACCACATATGAAGCCAGTTTTTGCAAAACAGGCCAACCCTTATATGGTGGCTCCGTCCCCAAAACCACAGGCGAAGATCCATTTAGCAGGACAGGCTAATTCCGCTATGGTGGCTCCGGCTCCCAAGCAAAAATATAGATCCAGCTCTTATAGAGGGATAAAAGTTCTTTCCAAGGCTGCTCCAATTCCGCTGCATAAAAAAACAGTTGGCACCAAGGGATTTGTGCTCTTTTTGGGTTCATACCGGCAGTCTAAATTTGACTATATGCAGAAAGTTATCGATAATTTGCAAAATGAGCCACTGGAGTTGATCAAGCAGACAGTAAAGATTAATGATGTATCTTATACCAGGCTTTATGCAGGTCCGTTTGCTGACCGAAAAGCTGCTATAACAGCTAAAGAAGATCTATTTGCTTCGCAAAAAATTAACAGCTCCATCACATTTTTGCAGCCGGGAGTCAGCCAATATTCCCAGATTGAACAGCTAAGAAAAAAAGTTGGGGCTGTTAAAAGACCACCCACCCAACAGAGTGCTGGAGTTATAGCCGGAGAGAAATATGTGGTTCGTGTCGGTTCCTATCAAAATGTTGGCATCGACTCCTCCGGCAATCTGCTGCGCAAGATTATCGCTTTAGGCGGTGTCGGCTTTCAAAAAGATATTGAGGTAAATGGAAAAACTTTTTGGCGCGTCTACAGCGGCCCATACGTAAATATAGAACAAGCCATTAAAGCCAGACAGGTACTGGAAGAGAACCTCAGCCTTCCCAACATGGTTGTGATGAGTAAAAATTCCGGCAGATGGGTAAAGGTTGCAAAAAACCGCTCGTAGATATCTTCTAGCTGAGTTTTCTCTTTCAAGCTTTACTATACCATGTCACACTTCCAGCCGCATTTCTAGGATGATAAAACCTGGGTGACTCCCAAGGTTTTTTTGCACATATATATACACACCAAGAACAGTTGGGGCGTTGTCCAAAATCCAATTGGGAGTGGGGCAGGCCCAATCCCAAATCCATCCCATGAATAACTAATATGGGATGGTGGGAGCAAAGCCACTATGGTTTTTTTGGTAGTTTTAGAGCGAAAAGATGTTGGCTATCAAGCCATATTATCTGGGATGTTATGCATACCAGACTCAAGCATGGACATCATATGGTTGATACTATCTTCCATAGAGCAGCCTTCATTAATAGACTGGGTAAGAAAATCTTTAATTGGTAGCATTAACTTGATTGCTTGATCAATTTGCGGATTGCTGCCAGCAACATAAGCACCGATATTGATCATATCCTCAGCTTTTTTGTAGACGGCAAGTGACTCACGTACTGTTCCAGCCCATTTTTTATGTTCTAGAGAGGCTAGATCTTCCATTAGACGAGATAGGGACTGTAAGACGTCAATAGCTGGATATTGGTTGGCAACCGCCAAATCACGGGAGAGGACAAAGTGACCATCCAGAATACCCCGAACAGCATCAACAATAGGGTCTTGCAGATCATCACCCTCCATCAAAACAGTATAAAGTCCGGTAATACTACCAGCCCCTTGATCCCGGCCTGCCCGCTCTAGCAGGTTTGGTAGAATCATAAAGGTTGATGGTGGATAACCTTTTGAAGTAGGTGGTTCGCCACGGGCAAGACCTACTTCACGCTGGGCCATGGCAAAACGGGTTACAGAGTCCATCAGTAGAAGAACATGTTTGTCTTTTGCCCTAAAATATTCAGCAATGGCCGTTGCCATAAAAGCGGCTCTAAGACGCATTAGCGGCGGCTGATCCGAGGTGGCAACAATAACAATAGAACGGGCTAAACCTTCTGGTCCCAGATCTTTTTCTAAAAACTCTACAACCTCACGACCACGTTCGCCAACCATGGCAATAACGTTGATATCTGCATCAGTATAACGTGCCATCATGCCGAGTAGGGTACTTTTACCAACACCAGAACCGGAAAAAATACCGACACGCTGACCACGGCCAACGGTTAACAGTGCATTTATGGAGCGGACACCTATATCAAGCTTTTCATCAATTCGTCGCCGTAACATTGGGTTTATGGGGTCGGCATAGAGAGGGGTCTTATCCAGAGTTTGAATTGTCGGGCCTCTGTCTAGAGGCTCGCCCATTGGCCCTAAAACACGGCCCAACAGCTCTTCACCAACACTAACCATCTCTGAGTGGCCCTCAGAAACAATCAAACTACCAGGGTGGATACCCTTGATAGAGCCTAGTGGCATCAGTAAAAGAACATCGTGGCGAAATCCCACCACCTCAGCTTTAATTGGTTTGGTTCCGTCATCCGGGTGGACTTCGCAAAGGTCGCCAATAGAGACAGCAGGGCCAGAGCCTTCAATCATCAGGCCAACTACCTGCAAGACCGTACCGGTCCGGCGTAGATCCATCTTTTCATGGGCCGCCTGATCATACTGGTTCCAAGGAATATTATATGAGAGCATTATTGGTTTTGGTCTTCATCGGTTGGTGTTATGGATTCATCACTGCTTAAATCGGTTTTGGAATCTCCGCTCTCTACTCCATCTTCATCAAGAGCTGACCACTCCTCATCTTCCTGATTTGGTTCAGCCGCAGCAGAACTCTCCAAAGCATCATCCTGATCAAGAAAACTATTTACTGCTTCGTCAGATACCGTATCAAGAGGGAAATCATCCAGCTCTCCAGATGTGGCATCAAGAGGGAAATCATCCAGCTCTCCAGATGTGGCATCAAGAGGGAAATCATCTTCAGTGTCTGAACCCTCTTCAGAGTCAAGGCTCAAGAGATCATCGCCAACTGTTTCGAGAGGGAACTCATCATCATCACCGAACTCGTCATCAGCCTCAAACTCCAGACCGTCTTCATCCATAGGTTCCGGCTTTTCGACTAGAGGAGTTATGGGAGCATTTTTCTCAGCTTCAGCTTTTTGGCGTGCGGCATCGGCTATTTCGGTCAAACCGCTCTGGTCTAATCTATCTTGGAGCTGCTGTCTTAGAGCTGTCTCTACCTCTCTTAAACGGGCTTCTATATTGTCTTCAATGCCGCCAAAGTCACTCTCCATAACCACAGAACCCGGGGCAACAGAGTTGTCAGCAAAAATTTGTAGTTTTTTAAATTGATCCAGACGCTCTAAAATTTTTGCACTCTCAGGAGAGACTCTAATAATAATATCTTTACGGCCTATAGAGCGGTCCAAAATTCTAGTAACCCGTGCAGCAATTCCCGCTGGGTTTATTGTCAACTCATGGGCCAACAGCTCACGGTTGAATGAGATCAGAGATTCAACCAAAAAATTTTCTGTGGAGGTAAAGACCCGGTGGGGGAGGTTGTCCAACTCTCTTAGAACACTCTCAAGTTGGGGAATAATCCGCTGAATCTCCTGTTCCATCTTCTCTTGACCAATCTCTATTCCGGTTTTCTCTCCTTCAGCAAAGGCTTTCTGGTAGATCTCCCGCTCGATTTTCTCCCAGCGGCGTTTTTGGACCTCCTCCTCATCTATCTTGGGAACCTCTTTTACCTCTTTTTTGATAATCGACAGCGAGCCGTCTGGCATAAACCTGACAAAACTGCTCCCTTCATCTTTTTTATCTTGCCGTTGTTTGGCAATAACTCTTGTATATCCAGGAGTTTCAGGAGTCTCTTTAACATCAGCATCCTTGATAAGTTCCATTCCAGAAGCAGCAGCAGACATCTAATTTCTCCGTTATTACAAGACTACGTCGTCTGAGCCTTTGCCCATGATAACAATTGAACCTTCTGATTCCAGACGGCGAGCAGCTTTCAGGATAACCTGTTGAGCAGCCTCAACGTCAGCTACCTTCACAGGACCCATCATCTCTAGATCTTCACGCAACATCTCAGCGGCACGCTCGGACATATTCTGGAAGAATTTCTCTTGAAGACGTTCATCAGCACCCTTGAGTGCAGCCAGAAGCTCATCGTTGTTAACTTCTCTGAGCAAGGTTTGAAAGCTCTTGTCATCCATAAGCAGGAGATCTTCAAATAGGAACATCTCTTTTCTAACTTTTTCTGCCAACGGATTATCCTCTTCGTCAAGAAAGGATAGTAGGTTGTCAGAAATTTCACGACTCATCATATTGAGCAGTTCAGCAACCTTGATAACGCCACCACCACCCTCTTGGGCAAATGTACCGCTTGCTGCACCCAGGGCATCAAGTTCTGTCAATAGTGACTCTTCAATATCCTCCATGGCTCCCGGTGGCAGGCTGCCAAGTTTAGCCATGCGGTAGATAACCTCTTGTTGCAGATCTTGTGAAAGAAAATCAATAACAAAAGATGCCTGTTCAAGCTGCAGTTGAGAGAGAATCATCGCTACACTTTGTGGATGCTCATTGGTGACAAAAGTAGCAACCAGCGATGGCTCCATGGCATTGAGAATCTCCCATGGAGTATTTTTCGGTCCGGTCTGCAGCTCTTTGAGCAGATGCCGGCCTTTCTCTTTACCCAAGGCCCGGATCACAAGATCTTTAACCTTGTTCATGCCGCCACGAACATCAAACTGCTGAAACTCAAATTTATCAAGAAACTCTTGTCTTACCGCAGAGACAACTTCTTGGGACATGACCCCCATACGGGAGATGATTCTGGAGACCTCTTTGATCTCGTCCTCTTCCATTCCCGACATAATTCGTTTTGAGTCTTCATCAGGAATAGAGAGCAAAAAGATTGCCGCTTTATCTTTGCCGGATAACCGAGATTTTGCTTTTTTTACGGGAGGCGGTGTTACCTTTTCTGCCCCATCCCATACTTGTGCCTCTGCCATCAGAATCTCCTAGTGTGCTTTTAAAACCTTAACTGAATTTCCTGAAAGCAGCAGCTTTATAGTTGCTGCTTTCAGGGTATAAATAATAGCCTCTTTTAATCTTGAATCATCCAAGAGCGAATAATCTCGCGTGCTTCGTCTTCATGCTCAGCAATCATCTGCGAAGTCAGCTTGATGTTGCGATCTGGAACTCTAGTACGCATTGGCTGCTCGGTAGGCAGTGTACCAATACCCTCTGCCAGTAACTGCTCCTCCAGTGCGGCAATGGTAGCAGGAATCCCACTGGTATCACCAAATTTCTCTGGGTTGAGTAGTTTATCAACCATCGGTTTAAGAACTACCATCAAGAGTAGGAATACCGCCAGAGCTACAGCTAACTTGAAGTAGAAGTCAGGATCTTTCCAGAACTGTGGTCCCTGTGCATCAGATTTAACAAGTTTTTCAAATGGAACCTGGGTAACCTCAATGGTATCCCGGTCTGGTTTATAACCGATAGCCCGCTCAACGATCTTTTTCAGATCTGCCATATCTTCAGCAGTCCGTTTTTCAGGAATCAGGGTCTCACCATCAGCATCAAGTACATATTTGGTATCGACCAAAACAGCAATGGAGAGATGTTTAATGGTTCCTACCGGCATCAGTGTTGTCTCAACAGTTTTGGAGATCTCATAGTTAATGGTCTCCCGCTCAACATTACGTTTCTGGTTGGAGCCGGTTGAGCCAGCACCACCGTTATCGTTGGCATCATTAGGCCGAACACCAGGAATACCGCTTACCCCAAAATTACCTTCACTTGCTTCGTTTACAAACTGCTCACTACGGGCCACCTGACCGTCGGGGTTGAATATCTCTTTTTGCTGCTCTACCCGTGCCAGATCCAACTCAGCAGTTACCCGAACGATACTTTTACTAACACCGCTAGCACTGATACCGATAATTTTATCAAGCATGGCCTGACCACGCTTCTCCAGGGATGTCTCTACCTGACGCTGCATAGCCAAAGATTTGTCAGCATTCAACCGGCCATCATCTACACCACCTTCACCACCAGCAATCAGATTGCCCTTATCATCAATCAAGGTGACGTTGTTTTGTTCCAGCCCCTCAACCGCTGAAGCTACCAGATGGACAATACCATCACTCTGTTTGGCGCTGAGTGGTCTAGATAGTTCCATAACCACTGAAGCTGTAGCAGCCTGCTCTTCAGAGACAAAAAGGGATTTTTTCGGCAGAACCAGATGGACCCTGGCACTACTAACAGCACTTATGCTCTCAATGGTCCGGCTCAACTCACCCTGTAGAGCCCGCTGAAAATTCATGCGCTGCATAAAGTCGGTCATGCCAACCAAACTGCCCTGGTCGAAAATTTCATAACCAACACCGCTATTCTGTTTCGGCATACCCATAGTGGCAAGCTGTAACCGAACGTCATAGACCTGATCGGTAGGAATTTCAATGGTGCTACCACCCAGGCTCACCTGATAAGGGATTTTCTGCTTGGTCAGCTCCTCGATAACCCGGCCAGTCTCCTGTTCCGGCAGACCAGAAAAGAGCACCTTATATGTTGGCCGAGTTGTAAACCAAATAACCGTTGTCAGTGCAAGAATGGTTGCAATGATTGCGATAATCAGCCCATTACGGCCACCTAAAGGAAGGGATTCCAAAAAGCCGGCAAACCCTTCCATAGGTGAATCTGGGGCTTTTCCAAGTGTAGCGGCAGATGTTGATTCAGCCATGGTCATTCCTTTTAATCTTCTTTTAAAGTCCGTTAAGGGTAATCATAACGGTTTTGCTAACTTTTCCAGAGGCAGTAGATAAAAGATCTAAGCCTGCATACTCATAACTTCACGGTAGACCTCAACAGCTTTATTACGAACTTGCAAAAGCAGTCGTAAATGGAGTTCTGCTTGGGATGAGGCAATCTGTGCTTCATGAATTGTCACCCCAGCGTTGCCAAGCAGTGCCCGGCGCCCCATATCTTTAGCCTCTTTTTGCAGACGGTCAGTCTCTTTTATCTGGTTGGCTAAAGTTGTTGAGAAATCTTCCCACATACCGGTTTTACCCTCTCCACCACCTGTTAAGGATGGTATGGAAGGAATAGCTGGGGGAAGGGGCATACTACCAATTGAATTAATAGACATCGCTTAATACTCCTTTTACCTGCCAATTTCCAAAGCTTTAAGAGCCATGGCCTTGGAGGCATTTAATACTGAAACGTTTGATTCATAAGAACGGCTGGCCGACATCATATTGACCATCTCCGTAACCATATCGATATTGGGCATAGCCACATACCCATCCTTGTTTGCATCTGGGTGGCTAGGGTCATACTGCATACGGTCGGGTCTTTCATCGACATGGACCCGCTCAACGCTAACACCAGTAGCTCCGGCAACAGCCTCACGGCTTAACATCTCATTAAACGGTTTAGCTGCAAAGACGGGATCTTTTCTCTTATATGGCCCCCCCTCAGCAGTTCTTGTTGTCTGGGCATTGGCGACATTTTCCGCAATTATGTTGAGTCGTAATCTTTGTGCTGCCAAACCTGAAGCAGTTACCCGAAACGATGTTAAAAAATCAGCCATTGTTAAGTCCCCAAAAATTTGTATTCTTAAAACCTACTATTTAAATTAACGGGCTTGACCGTCAATCATCATCCGCATTGTGTTGATCTGCCCATTTAGTGACTGGGTTGCATAGTTATAGAGAAGCTGGTTAGCGGTCTGCCGGGCCATCTCCTGCTCTAGATCAACACTGTTTTTATCCCCCTTGGGAATTGAGGTCTCTACCGCTTGAACTTCGCCAGCTACCGGTGTACCAAAAGGGATGGGAATATGGTTGCCACTGGTTCTAGCCATCTTTAGCTGATCTGGTGGAGGAAAGGCTCTAAGCATCTCATCCTCAAAATCAATCCGCTTGGCTTTGTAACCAGGGGTATCCGCATTGGCAACATTGGCAGCGATAATATCTTGACGACGCTGACGCAAATTCAACAAATTGGCCTTAAAAGCCCCTGTCTGGCCTAATAATCCGTAATCACTCATCACATTTTCCGTAGTCAAATAGTTGACGAAAGGTAGATAAATCTATTCCACACATAGGTAAAATGCAGTAATCGTGCCTATTTATTTTTTGTATTTAACAGATTGTTTTTGAATGGTATTTTAGGATGGGGTCTGGGGCGTACGAAAAATCCCAGATTACTGTTTAATGATTTTTTTGTGTAAGATTTGTCCGAGATAATTAAAAAAAGTTATTTCCATATCATGCATAGATAGAGCCACTTTAACAAATCCGTAGGTAACAGAGGCAAATTCCACCTCTATATCGTGGGATTTAATATCATAAAGGCTTTTTCCTCCCCCGCCTGAGACCACTTGATATGGTGCATCTGGCATGGAGATAAGCTGTAAATTGTGATCATGGCCAGCAAGATAGAGATCAATTTTGCTCTCATGCATAGCAGGGAGTATCTGGCTATGCATGGACTTGGTTGGGCCGTGGGGTCCGACTGAAAATAGCGGGTGGTGGCCTGCTGCCAATCTCCAGAAGGGCTTTTTTATGTTTTTGGAGTTGAATCTTTGGCGGATAAAACTGGCCTGCTTGGTAAAACTGGCTTTGGCAGTGGTATCCAGCCCCACCAGACGCAAAAGAGGCTCTTTGTCTATCTGGCCCAGGTCAACACTAAAAACTCTACCCGGCATCTGCCAGCGTTTGCTGCCCCGGCCCTGTTCACTATACTCCACCTGGGCCTGGCTGTTTGTACGGTGGTCATGGTTGCCCAAAACAGCAAAAAACGGGGTTTTTCTCAGCAGTGGGCCGCGGTAGATGTCTTCAAACTTTTCATTCCACTGGGGATCATCAACGGAAAAAACTCCGTCAGGGTAGAAGTTATCACCAAGCAACAGGATAAAATCTGGTTTACCGCTGCGTTCTGCTTCAAGTTCCATGGCTTTTGCAACTGCTTGTTGGGCTTTAGAGGCAGAGCCTTGATCTCCCAAACTATAAAATACCAGGGAAGGTTTTGTTAGCAGTGGATCTAGGAGAGCGTTTTGGCTATAGGTAGCAGTTGAATAGCCAAACATAGAAAGAAAAAATAGCCAGAGTGCCAATTTAATTTTGTTCATTAAGCTCACTTAGAGGTAATGTGTATGTTTTATGTTTAATATTTTACTATGAAGAGAGAGAAAAATACCATGATATCTCTAGTAACTGGTGGTGCAGGGTTTATCGGCAGTCATCTTTGTGAGGCACTTTTGCAGGCTGGTCATACGGTTCGGGTGGTTGATAATTTTTCAACTGGCCGCCCGGAGAATCTACAGGATTTCGCTGACCATAAAAATCTAGAGGTCCATAAAGTTGATATTTGTGACCTTGATGCACTCTCCCCCTGTTTTGAAAATGTCGACTGGGTTTTCCATCTGGCTGGCCTGGCTGATATCGTCCCCTCCATTGAAGAGCCGGTCTACTATTTCCAGGTAAATGTTCAAGGCACTTTAAATGTTTTGGAGTCGGCTAGAAAACATAACATTAAACGGTTGATCTACGCCGCCTCTTCATCTTGTTACGGTATTCCTGATATCTACCCAACCCCAGAGGAGTCGGCAATCCAGCCCCAATACCCTTATGCCCTAACCAAATATCTAGGGGAGGAGTTGGTTCTGCACTGGGCAAACACCTATAAATTACCGGCAATGGCCCTGCGCCTCTTTAATATTTATGGTCCTCGCTCTAGAACAACCGGAGCCTATGGAGCAGTTTTTGGGGTTTTTCTGGCACAAAAAATCAATGGCCAGCCTTTTACGGTAGTTGGTGACGGCACTCAGTCCAGAGATTTTACCTATGTAACCGATGTCGCTGATGCTTTCATAGTCGCAGCCAAATCTGCACTGGTTGGTGAGGCGTTGAACATTGGTAGTGGTGCACATCAAAGCATCAACCGTCTTTTAGAGCTATTGGGCGGTGAGAGAACCACCCTGCCAAAACGCCCTGGAGAGCCGATGATTACCTTTGCCGACACCACCCAGATAGAGAAAAAATTAAACTGGCGGGCAAAAGTCTCATTTGAGGATGGGGTTGGTGAGATGTTGAAAAGAATCAAAGATTGGCAGAACGCCCCGGTATGGAACCAGGACTCTATTGCTGAAGCTACCTCGGCATGGTTTAAATATTTAAGTTAACGGTATTGGGCCTGGAAAGGGGGAGCTTCCGCCCCTCTAAGTGGCTAGTGTCCATATAGATCATGCATTTAAAATTTGACGATTACACAAGCGTTTATCTAGATTTTTCCCTACCTGAAAAGCATATTTGTATAATCCTGGAAACGGCAGCTAGTATAATGCACTTCCAATAGCCGTTTCCAGGATAATCTGTTCTCACCTTTTATTAAATTAAACTAAAATAATTTAACAACTATCATTATGCGGGTTTTTCTGTTAGAAGTTATTATACATGATTTTGGGCTGTCTTTAGTTATATTTTAACGAATAAAATATGTAAAAGACGTTCTATTTATACATAAAAACTTGTTGCAATATCGCAACCAAAAAGTATTTTCAATAAATGGAGGGGGGAGATATGGCTGAGTCAGCATCAACAAAACATATAATTTTTCTTGTTCACGGTATGGGAAAACATGAGGATAAATGGTCTGAAAAGCCTGAAAAAACTTTAACCAGTGCGTATGATGCCCTCAAGCCAGAGGGTACTGAGTTTGCCGACTATTTTGAGGTTTGTGAAATCACCTATGATCACATAATTGATGAATGGCGACAGCAAAATGCCAATAATATGGATGCTGCGTTTAAGGTTTTGGGAGATCAAGGAGCCAGTTCCAGCTTTCTTAGCTCACTGCGGAAGATGGGTGATGCAACAACTTCAGATACATTTTTCAATACCCATATCATAGACGTGGTTTTCTACCGCTATATAAATCAATTTCAAGAGCTAATCCGTCTTGAGGTAGCAAAACAGATTGTAGCTAAATTAGACAAAAGTTCCCAGGTAGTTAAGCGGGAGTGGTCCATTGTTGGCCACTCATTAGGCTCTATTGTGGTCCATGATACTTTGCAGCGGATGTTTGGTGGCACAAGTTTTGGTGAAGTGGGAGTGGATAGACTCAACCCTGGAGATTTGGGGCCAAAAGTCTGTTTGATGGTGGCAAATGTTTCTCATGTTCTCAGTAATGATTTTGATGTCTACAACTCAATTGTCCGGCCTCATACAGACCCGCATCAGGGAGCGGTAGAGTATTATCTATCAGCTCGTCATGAGATTGACCCCATAGCTTCTATTTTTCCATTTAATCCTAATATTACTAGTTGGTTGGACCCAGCTACCCGTTCTAAACCACATGAACGCTATCAAAATCTGGTTTTACCATGGGACGATATAACAAATGCCAATATCCACTCTTTGTCCCACTATTTTAAAAATCCCAGACTACACGTGCCGTTTTTTAGAGCCTTGATAGGTGACCGTGATTGGATCATGGATTATGAGCAGGATATTGCTCATGAAAAATACAGAGGCGGTGTGCTGGCCCAAGAACTGGTAAAACTAAAGGCTAAATTCGAGCCTCTGGCAAAGGGAAATATTGCAGGGTTAAAAGGTTTTCTGAAGGCGTGTAAGGCGTTTGGTGAGATACTCAAAGATGATTATCAGGTTGATTTGTCTGTAAAAGGAGGGGAGTGATGAAGAGTTTTCCAATGGTCAAAACTGTAATAGTTCTGGCAATTATTATTCCTCTATTCGGCGTGCAAAGTGCTTGGTCTTCGCAAAAAACATGTGACAATATTGTAAAAAATCGTCCCGACAGATTGATTAACGATCCAAATACCGTCCTCAATATGGCAGATGTCTCTCTTAGTGTGTTGGGAGGGCTGAGTAAAGGAAAATGTTTGGGTAATGAGTTTGACCAAGATGTTGTGACCAAGGCTATTCGTAAGGAGATGACTCGTTGGGAGAGTGAAAAGCTACCAGTTGAGAAGAGATATGAAGAGTTTCGTAAACAATTAGATATCTTGATTGATGCAACCAAAAAAATAGCTTCACAATATTCACCTGCTCCTAGGCCGTTGCATGATTTGATTAAAAATTTAAATAAACTAAAAAAACAGACGGCAACACTAGAGGGTCTAAAAGGCGATGTGCTTGGGTATGGTAATTGGGCGTATGATATCGAAGCTTACGAAGTAAAGGGAACAGATATTTATATAGCCACACTTTTTGCCGATCAAATGTGCCAGCAAAATGCTGTTCTTAAGCAACCATTAAACAAATATCCTGCACCATGTCAGCAAGGGTATAAAGTTGGTAAGGAAATCATCCGTATTGCGAAAATTGCTGAGAATCTTATTGCAAACATAAGAGGGGATTTAACTAACTATTTGCAAAATTTAACAAAAGTACAGACTCAGTGGGAGCAATATGCCAATGAGGCAAGGTTCCAGTTTCTGCCGGAACTTTTCGTAAATAGTATTTTTATAGGTGCAGTAGAGGATGAAAATAACTCTAACTTTCAGGCTCCTCCTTCCCAACAGATTATTTTTCTTCATCCAAGCGCTGCGGTTGAGTATGTGAATGGGGCAGACAACGGCAGCTCTTTAGAGCTTGCAATGATGATGGAGTGGTTGGGTTATAATCAATGGAAATGGGAGGATGATGGCAAGATTGGTTTCTCTCTAGGTTTTTCCTTGGTTTCGAGTATATCTGACCGAGCTGGTACAAAAAAAATTGGTCATGGCGGAGTTTTACATATCAATAACGATTACTCCTTTGGTGTAACAAGTCATGGTGGAGATGTAGGAGTGTTTTTCAGTATTGATATGGCAAAATGGATCTATGATAAGGATCAAAGCCTTAAAGATGCCACAGATATGTTTGGAGTTAATAAACCATGGTTTCCAAATCCTGGTAAGTAAAATTAAGCAGTAGTTCTGTATTAAGTCATGGTCTGGGTTTTGGAGGGGGTACGCCATTTTCCCAAAGGAGCCCAAAATAATGGTCCACTCTAGTTCAATACGGCATCGCAATGTCTCAAGATGGGATACCGATAGCCCTGTTAGTTAACGGCACATACCATGAACCTGGATTCGGCTTTGCAGAATCCAGGATAAACTGGGATTGACGACAATCAGACCATTTTATGCAGGGTTTTAGCCGACTGGTTCAAGTTTTCAACACCAACTTTGACCTGAGAAATCACGGATGATGTCTCTTTAGCACCAATATTGATGGATTTTATTGCCTCCACCACCTGTTTAATCGCTGTCGACTGTTGGCGTACATTCATGGAAATCTGCTGCACCCCCTCAACAGATGTATAGATGGCTTCATTAACGTTCTGGAATGTTTCCGCTGTACCGTGAGCAATATCAATCCCATCCTCAACAGTTTTGCTTCCATCCTTGGTTGCAATTACAGTCACATCAGTCGCCTTATTAATTGATTTTACCAAGCCGTTAATTAGTTCTGTCGAGCTTTTGCTCTCATCGGCCAGCTTACGGGTCTCAACCGCCAGCACCGCAAAACCTTTACCATGTTCTCCAGCTCTAACTGCCTCTACTGCTGCATTCATTGCCAGCATCTTAGTCTCGCTAGCAAAGTCCGAAACCATTTCGGTAATTTGCCTGATCTGACCAGCCTGCTCACTTAATAGCAACATCTGCTGAGCGATGATATCAACCCGATCTTTGGCGCTCTCCATACTGCGTAGGGTTGCCTCAATTTTGCTCACACCCTGGTTGGCAAAATCCATGGCACTCTGTGCACCTTTTGCCGCTGAATCAGCTTGTTCAGACGATTGCCGGGCCGATCTTCCCAACTCCTCCATTGTGGTGCTAGTCTCGTTTATTGAGGTAGCCTGCATAGCTGAAATGCGTTCCTGTTCATTTATGGTAGTAGAAATCTGGGATGAAGAGATAACTATGTTGTTGACCACCTCCAAGAGAAGTTTCCGCAAACTGGTTACAAACAACACTCCCATTACTGCACCTAGTATAATGGCCAGAATAGAGACAGTAATAACTACAGTTTTAGTGTCGGTGGCGTTAGTCAGCATCTGTTTTTCAGTCAAGATTTTTTGAGAAGTTATACTGACCAGTTCATGGAAATGTTGTTTCACTGCTGCCAATTGTGTCTGGGTTTCAGTAGCTAAAATAGTTTCAGCTTCTTCCCTGCCGGCCAGGAAGCCGGGCAGATTGGGATCAGTATTTTTGTAAGCTTCTTTAATTTTCCTTGCTGAGACATGCAACCGCTTATGTGGTTCTTCTATAGATGCCAAAACTGTTTTTAATTCTGGAACCAAAAGTTCCGCCTCGTGCCTTCCATCCCCATAGTACCATTTGCCAAAACCGCACTTGGTATGGTCAAGCTGCACGTCAATCTCTTTGATCTGCCGGTTGGTGATAAAGGCATTAATCCGGTTGACCCAGTTTAGGTGCTCCACCTCCCGTTGCAAAATTTCACCTTTCAACCGGTTCCCAGCTACAACCTCCATGCCATCATCTACTATCTGAGAAATCCCTTTTAGAGACCAGCCTCCGACGATAACCAGCAGTAATAAAACTATAGCAACTCCAAAAAACAACTTCTTACCAAGACTTATACCACCCCACATATCAGACTCCTGTGAACCTATAAGAAAACTCAATCTTTGATCGTTGGCTCCAAATTAAATCTAGATTCGGCAGTTGGGCGGGCATTAATCAGACAACTGCCAAATCTCGGTTAAACAAAACTGCTAAACGATATTCTCCAAGTCTCTCTCTACAATACAATATTTTGACCAAAATTGATAAGTCTGGATTCTAAAGCTGCAACTATTTGTTTTAAATACCGTTTCTAGATGTAACCATGGCAAAACCTTCGCATATCACTCTCAATCACCCACATTGAGTTTTTGCAACCGGTATCTAAATGAACGAAAGCTCATACCAAGAATCTCTGCTGCTTTGGTTTTATTGCCACCTGCTCGCTCCAGAGCTTGGTTTATGGCCTTTAGCTCAATATCCAACATAAATTTTTCCAGGTTTATCCCATCGATTGGTAGTTGAAAGCTGGCAGGAGAGCTAGCTTTGGTTGCTGCTTTTTCTCTGCGGATATGTTCAGGAAAAGTGGCTAGCTCTACCTGTTCACCGCTGGTTAGGGAGACCGCACCCTCAATTAAATTTTGCAGCTCTCTGATGTTGCCGGATAGAGGGTTGCGTATAAGGCAATCTATCGCCTCTGCTGCGATACCTTTAATTGGAATGTTGTACTGCCTGGCAAAAATCTCAACAAACCGTGTGACTAAAAGAGGAATATCCTCAACTCTATCTCTGAGTGGGGGCAGGGTCAAATTAACTACATTGATCCGAAAATAGAGATCTTCTCGAAAGTTGTTCTGCTCTATCTCTTTGATTAAATCACGGTTGGTTGTGGTGATAACCCGGACATCAACCGGACTCTCTCCAGTACCGCCAACAGGACGGATAACCCGCTCTTGCAGCACTCGCAGTAGAGCAGCCTGGATGTTCATTGGCATTTCGCCGATCTCATCAAGGAGCAGGGTTCCACCATTGGCCTCAACAAAAACCCCTTTTCGGCTACTAACCGCTCCAGAGAATGCCCCTTTGGCATGGCCGAACAGTTCGCTCTCGATTAAATTTTCCGGTATAGCACCACAGTTTATGGCAATAAACGGACCCTCTGCCCGCTTGCTGCTTTTGTGAATAAACCGGGCAAGCAGCTCTTTACCAGTTCCAGACTCACCGTTGACCAAAACCGAGGCATCAGTTCTTGCTACCCGGCCAGCCATCTCCAACACCTGACGCATAGCTGGGCTGTTGGCGATTATCTCCCGCTGCCCCTCTCTCTCTTTTAAAACTTTTTTTAACTGAACATTCTCTTTAACCAACGCACCTTGCTCTAGGGAGCGGGTGACAATCAGGTTGAGATCTTCAATAGAAAAAGGTTTTTCCAGATAATCAAAGGCTCCCTCCTTCATAGCAGTTACCGCTGTGGTGGCGGAGGCGTGGGCGGTAATTAGAATAACCGGTCGTTCGGGGGCCATTTTTTTTGCCCGGCGTAGTAGCTCCAAACCGGAGATGTCCGGCAGTTTTAGATCGGTAATAAAGAGATCCCACCTCTCCTCAGCCAACAGCTTTAAAGCCTGGGAACCGTTAGCCGCCTCCTGGGTTTGATGGCCACCATCTTCCAGAGCCAAAATGAGAAGATCCCGGAGGTTTTTTTCGTCATCACAGAGCAGAATTCTAGCCATTAGCCTTCTCTACGGTTAATAAAACTCGCAGACCTCTTTTTGTTCCAGGTTGCAGGTTGATAGACCCACCATTTTTATGCAGCAGTTGGGTAACTACCGCCAGCCCTAAACCGGTTCCGGCAGAACGGGTGGTAAAAAACGGCTCCAAGGCTTTTTCCAAAAGGTTGCGGTCTAAGCCCGGCCCATCATCCTCAACTATAATAATTTGCTGTTTGTTGCTGTTGGGTGAGGGGTGTGAGGAGATGGTAATCTCTCCCCCATCTGGAGCAGCTTGAGAGGAGTTTATCAATAGATTCCAAAATATCTGTCTGAGTTGATTGGAGTCAAAAAGAACTGTTGTCTGGGCAGAGATTGTGCAGGTTAATTTACGGTTGTTGCCCCAACATGGGTCGGTTTTGACCTGCTCGGCAACTCCATTGACAAAATCCAATAAAACAATAGGCTGCCGGGTTGTTGCTGTGGGCCGGGAGAAGATTAGAAAGTCAGTTGT
>JADFZU010000017.1 GCA_015232365.1 Magnetococcales bacterium
AAGCTTCGGAGTTGGGAAATCCAATCTTTCCGGACCTACCTTGTTCGCATGGCTGGAAAATTATTGACTGGAAATAAGCAGCTAAGGATAAAAACACCAAAAAATCATCTCTACAAGAATGAGTGGAATAATTGGGTGGCTGTGGGACTGGGCTTGTAGTTCTAGACCAGTTCTGCAAAACGATATGTGAGATCAAAGAGCCGTTCGACAACAAACGGTCAGGTTTCTGTGTTGAAAATATGGAAATTTGAACAAAAAAAGCCATATAGAGCAGACCTCTATTCAGAAACAGCCTTTCTGTACAATGTTCAGGATGGTCATTCGCAGAAAAAGGGTTCTGGTGATGCTGATTTCAGAGAATTTCAGCCACACCAGCGATACTTGCAGGATTTAGGTAAAAATATGTACCGAGCCATAAAAGAGAAACAGCAAACCAATTGCGGTGGTGATATAGTGAACAATGGCAATCGGGTCGTTAGGGATGGTTATGCCGGACAAAAATGGGACAGTAAAGCCGGGTTTATCAATAGTGCAGCCATTTGTTGTACAGAGATACTGTCCAGTGAACAGATTAACCATAGCGTTACCAGCTACTACATTCATCAACCATCCAGCTCCGATAATTTTATAGACAGTCAAAACCGCTATAGTACAAATAATAAAACGTACTTCACGCCAACTAAACATAATATCTCCACTGCTAAATAATGAAAAAACCAAGCTAAATGAGTGATGCATAAACCGTGACCATTATTGTTAACATATTTGTTCTGATAATTCTCAGTATTATGCTGTTTACCATCTCTCATCAAGGTTTGGTAGATCTTGAGAAGGGTTTGAGTGGCACGATTTTTTTTACCTCAATCATCGTTATCTATCTGATAGCGATCTTTCGTATGATCCTCAACAATATTGCTGCTGGCAAAGATCATGATAGCATTAAGGATTTTTTTTCTGAGAGCTGGCAGACCACCTTTCGCGGCAAACCTGACCTGAGGGTGAAAGCTGTTTCCTGGCTTGGCACAATCTGCTGGGGTCTTGTTATAACAACTTTAGCCTCCATCAAAGAGGCCGCAAAAACAACAGATACATCCAATATTCCAGCAGAAGATCTCCCCCTCTCCGCACTAGAGATCACCTGGGACTCAACATGGACTACCTACGCCTATGTTTTAACCATGTTGATAACCTTTGCCTCTGCAGCAGGATTGATTCTTAAAAGCAAACGCAACCAAAGAAAGACCGATCGTTACCCACTTAGTTTAATCACCATGTTTATATTTTCTATTATTAGCCTGATCTATTTTTATTAATTTTGAGAATCTAGAGACTCAACTGTTCAATCCTGTTATCATCCCAATTTTACTAAAATAGGAAATTTGATAATGTCAAAAATTGTAGAAAAAAATCTGATAATCAAGATGATTTCAGTATCAATAATAATTCTACTTGTGAGTTATTCTGTCCTTTTTTTTCTTATTAAAGGCGTGGTTGAGCAAGAGTCGAAAAAAAGCATGGTTCAAAAAGCCCGGGCACTTACATTTCAGATTGAACATGTTCGCCACTATATATCAGATATGGTTGCCGACAATGTATTTGATCCCGGACTTCTAAAGGAGGCACAAAAATATATAAAAAGAAAAAATGCCACCACCAAAGAGGAGATAATCAAAATAGCCCGGTTGACCAGATTCTACCGGACCATTCCAATAGTATCTAGCTGGACCGTCGGCCAGGGAAAATCACCTGACTCACTACACCAGTTTAGAGTTGTCCGTATCAATGCTAGAAACATAAAAAATGAAGCCTCGCCACTTGAAAAAGAGATGCTAGAGCTAATGGCAGAGAAAGATCTGGGCGAATATTGGCAAATTGATGAAGAGAACAACTCTCTACGCTACATGAAAGCCATCATATTAAAAAAGGAGTGCCTTACCTGCCATGGCACAGTTGAAGATTATCCTCAAGGCAATGGTTACGATCCATTAGGAATAAAAATGGAGGGCTGGAAGGCAGGTGAACAGCGAGGGGCTTTTGAGGTAATTTCCGACCTTAAACCACTTCAAGAAACCGTCCGAAAGGTCCAGTATGACTTGATAGGCATAGGGGTATTGATGGTGCTGATCCTGGTTTTTTCAGTACCAGTATGGTACAGAGTGTTGCGATCTGATAGAGAGTAAACATGCCACTGATTTTAACCGGGATTCGACAGCTTGAAGAGCGGAGATGCGGCACTCTTTTGACCAATCTTAACTAACTGATTTTTTTTACGATCAAGCAGAAAGGTCCAGTGCCGCAGATAGCAATCTTTTGGTATAAGGATGTTTTGGGGCATTAAAAAGCTCTTTGGTGGGGCCGTGTTCTACAACTACCCCCTGCCACATTACCATCACCTCATGGGAGAGAGCCCTGACCACCCTTAGATCGTGGGAGATAAACATAAAGGCCAAACCGTGACGGCTCTGCAACTGCCGTAACAGCTTCAATACCTGAGCCTGAACTGAAAGATCCAAGGCACTGGTCGGTTCGTCAAGAATCAGAAGATCAGGTTGCAAAATCATCGCCCTGGCAATAGCAATCCGTTGCCTCTGCCCGCCAGAGAACTGGTGGGGGTATCGGCCTATAATATCTCTGGATAATCCAACCTCATCCAGAGAGTTCTCGACCCTGGCTACCCTGGCAGCCTCATCACTCTCTATGTTATGGATCAACAACCCCTCGGCTAAAATCTGCCCGATGGTCAACCTTGGAGAAAGAGAGGAAAAAGGATCTTGGAAAACTACCTGAATTCGTCGCCTTAGATGACGCATATCAGAACGGGTTTCATTGAGCAGAGAGTGACCAGCAAACTTGATATCCCCATCTCCCCGATTCAGACGCAAAATCACCTCGCCCAATGTGGTTTTGCCGCTGCCCGACTCTCCCACTACCCCAAGAGTCTCACCACGACGGATGGTAAGATTTACTCCATCAACAGCTTTTACATAGCCAACCGTCCTCTTGAACAGCCCCTTTTTTATGGGAAAATGGCAGCGAATATTCTCCGCCGACAAAACCACCTCTGCACCTTCAACCCGCTCCGGGGAGTTGCTATCCGGCAGACTAGCCAGCAAGGTTTTTGTGTAGATATGTTGGGGAGATTTAAACAGCTCATCAACCTGTCCAGACTCGACAATCTCCCCCTGCCGCATCACACAGACCCTATCGGCAGCTTTACGAACCATGGGTAGATCATGGGTAATAAGCAACATCGCCATACCCAACTCATCTTTCAACTGGGTTAAAAGAGTTAAAATCTGGGCCTGAATTGTGACATCCAGGGCGGTGGTTGGTTCGTCAGCAATCAGTAGATCCGGGCGGCGTGCCAGAGCCATGGCAATCATCACTCTCTGCCTCTGTCCGCCAGAGAGTTGGTGGGGAAAGCTATACAGACGCTGCTCAGGGTTTTGAATACCGGTCTTCTCCAGAAGCTCAATTGCCCTCTTTCGAAGTTTTTTTCGGTCTGAGCGGTCTTCGGCTGAAAAATTTTCTGCCAGTTGGCGAAATATGGGATATACCGGATTCAGGGCAGTCATCGGCTCTTGAAAAATTAGAGCCACCCGGTCACCTCTGATCGCCTGCATCTCAAGAGGTGACAACCCCATGAGATTACGCCCCATAAACTCCATTTTTCCTGCCGACACTTGAGCTGACGGCGGTAGAAGAGCCAGCAGAGACATCGCGGCAACCGTCTTGCCGCTACCAGACTCGCCCACCAATGCCAGTGTCTCGCCACGATTGATGGCAAAAGATATGTTGGCAACAGCCGGAACCGAATCCTTCTGACCAAACTCTGTCCCGACTCCCGGAAAGCTAATAGCCAGATTTTCGACTGTTAGCAGTGGAGTGTTGGACACCCCGCTCACTCTTGGCGCGGGTCCATGGCATCCCGCAAAGCTTCACCGATAAAGTTAAGTAACAGCAGCATGATCACCAAGACCAAAAATGCCGACAATGAGAGCCACCAAGCATCAATATTGGCCTTACCCTGTCGCAACAACTCTCCTAAACTTGGAGTAGATGGCGGCACACCCAAACCGAGAAAATCCAGACTGGTAAGAGCCAGAATAGCCCCGGAAATACGGAACGGCAAAAAGGTAATTACCGGTGTCAAAGCGTTGGGCAGAAGGTGGCGAAACATAATCACCCGGTCTGTGGCTCCCATAGCTCTTGCAGCTTTAACATAAACCATGGTTCTGGCACGAAGAAACTCGGCCCTAACATAGTCCGATAGCCCCATCCAGCCAAATAGGGATAGCAGTATAAGCAGTAGCAGAACGCTGGGGTTAAACAGGCTGGCAAAAATAATCAGCAGGTACAACTCCGGCATACTGCCCCATATTTCAATAAAACGTTGAAAAAATAGATCGGTCTTACCGCCAAAATATCCCTGAACAGCCCCTGCCAAAACGCCAAGAACTACACCAACCACCGTCAATGAAAGTGCAAAAAGTACTGAAAGGCGAAAGCCATAAATCAGACGGGCCAGAACATCCCTGGCCCTATCGTCGGTGCCAAAAAAGTTAACTCCATCAGGTGGAGATGGGGCTGGGTGTGATAGCTCGGTATTGATAGAGTCATAACTGTGGGGGTTGGGTGGAAAGAGCAGCCAATTGCCGTTTGACTGCAAAATATCTTTTAAATACGGATCTTTATAATCAGCCTCAGTCTCAAAATCACCACCAAACGTGGTCTCAGGGTAGTTGACCAAAAGGGGAAAATAGAGTGCACCGTTATAGGACACCACTATGGGTTTATCATTGGAGATCAGCTCTGCCCCTAGAGAGAGCAGCATCAGTATAGTGAAAATCCATAGGGAGACCATACCCCTGCGATGGGAGCAGAACCGTCGCCAACGTCGCTGAGCAATTGGAGAAAACTGCACTATTATAATCCCCAAAATAGTGACAAAGATTAACAGGGTAAACCAGAACATAGTACCAAAATTCAACAGTTATGGGAAGAGATCCTGGCTAGATGAGTGTTTCTTCTATTTTATACCAGCAAAACAAATTACCGTTTATGGCCTTGTTATTGCAATACAGCAGTTTTCTATCTCCATTTATGGTAAATGTTATAAATACGGAAAAACCTTGTGGCCCAACTCATTCTCTCAGCAATTATACCATGTTTTGTCTTTGGACCAGCAGCACTCTCCATAGGCTTAAAACGTACTAGAACGGTGATAAAACCATTGCCAGACAGCCAAAACCCTATTAAGTTGGTGCAGAGAAAAATGTCTGGTTACTTATCCTGTTGTTAGTACAAATGTTCAATAGCCGTTTCAAGGTATTCTGAAGCAGCGTTTATACAGAAATCTATCTGTTTAACAACTGAATATAGTTTTAATGAGGCTCTCAAACCACCATGAGCGACCTTCTGTTTGAGAGTACAAATCTAGTCGTAATTCTAGGTGCGTTTATATTTGTACTCCATGCCAGTACCAAACTCAGTAAAGAGCAGCATCGGGGCTTTCCTTTTGTTATCAGTGGCTTCTGCTTTCTCATTCTAGGCCACATTCTAGATATACTTGATGAATTCCAACAGTTCCAAAATTTAGGTATATGGGAAGAGGCGGTCGGCATTGCCCCTGGATACCTCCTATTAACCATTGGTTTCTACCTCTGGTTTCCAGAGATAATACGGCTTACAAAAACTGAAGAAAAACTGCGAAAAGTCAATGATGCATTAGCACATCGAATGGAAGAGCGCAGACAAGCCATGGTTGAACTGGCAAAAGCCAGGGATCTAGCAGAAGAGGCCAATCGATCCAAGAACTCTTTTTTAGCAACTGTCAGCCATGAAATCCGCACCCCCATGAATATTGTCTTGGGAATGCACGAGCTATTAAAAGATGCTGATCTCAGGCCTAAATACCAAGAGTATCTTCACCTCTCTACTTCGGCAGGCAAGCGCCTCCTTTTTTTGATCAACGACCTCCTGGACTTTGCCCAGATCGACCAGGGCAAATTTACCCTGGAACACAGGGACTTTAATCTAAGACTTTTAATGGATGAAGTCACAATGATTCTCTCTCCTCTGGCTAGTGCCAAAGGAATAGAGTTGACCGCCCATATATCCAGCCATATACCCACCAGTTTTCGTGGCGATCAAAACCGTCTTGGGCAGATTTTTACTAATCTTATTGCCAATGCTATAAAGTTTACTCCACCTGGGGGCAGTATTGATATCCATGGCGGTCCGATTACCAGAAAGGACAACAAAACTGAGTTTCTATTTGAAATCCGTGATACTGGCATCGGTATACCAGAGGATAAAAGGTCAGCTATTTTCGACCGCTTTACCCAAGTTGACGAATCAACATCAAGAAATCATGAGGGCACAGGTTTAGGACTGGCAATCGCCAAACATCTAGTAGAGATGATGGGGGGAAATATAGGCATAGACAACAACCTCAACTCTGCAACAGGTTGCACGTTTTTTTTCAGTATTTGTCTGGAAAACCGGCCTGAAGATGACAAAATTGATATTAATCATCTACCTCTAGATGGATATGCAATTCATCTTCTTGAGTGTGAAGGTCTGCAACTGACGATGCTTACCGACCACCTTGAGAAGTGGGGAGCCAAAATATACACAGATCAAAACCCGGCAGATGAGTCACACCAGTTTGACATTGTTATAGTTAATCATAAACCAGATAGTGACAAAGATTTCATCCCTATTAAACATTTAGAAAAGAACGATCAACTACTTATTTTAACAGACCTTCTAGATCAAGCATGGGACCAGGCAGCAGCAAGTATTGGCTCCGTTACCTGCCTACAAAAGCCGGTTAGTTCAGAGCGACTGCTAACAGCCATTCTTAGTAAAAAAATGGACAGCCACAACTTTGACAGTTCAAATAAACAGATCCAAAGTGCCCCAGAAGGTTCTATACTTATCGTTGATGATCAGGAAACCAATCTGCTCTTAACCAAAGCCCTTCTAGAAAAAATAGGTTTCCATGAAAGTGCCATTGATATGGCCGATTCTGGAAAAAAGGCTATAGAGCTAAATAAAGATAAAAAATACCAACTTATTCTTCTCGACTTGAGAATGCCAAAGATGGATGGTTTCCAGACTGCTGAAGCAATGTTAAAAGCAGAATGGGTAGGAAAAACCAACGCTCCAAAAATTATCGCATTTACCGGGGATATTACCAAAAAAAGCCGGAAAAAATGTATCCAGGCTGGCATGGTTGGCATACTGGCAAAACCTACATCTCTAGCAGATTTACAAGCAGTTATCAAAGAGCACTTTACCTTTATAATCAGACATGAAGAGCCTGACAACAATCAAGAGGAAGTACCGTCAAATACTCTTATCTCTGCCCTTGACTCAATGGGTCTACCAATAGAAAACCATCGGGAAGTGGCAGAAGTGTTAGCCGAACAACTACCATCACTCACCAAAAGTCTGGACCTGCACATAACGGCCGAAGATGAAGAGCAGGCCCGTGCTGTCGCACATGTTTTAAAAGGCTCTATGGCTAATGTTCTTTTCCCATCCCTAAAAGAACCATCAGTCCAGATCCATAAACAGATTCGGAAAAATGAGTGGTTGCTAGCCAAAAATGAGTTACGCTCATACATGAAGGTTCTTGGCCCGATTATGAACTCTATTAATTACTACCTCAACACAGCACAAGAGTTGGAAACAGAAGACAAGCCAACAACAAATGATGGTTGATTACACATAAAACAGCATAAAAAAAGCTTTACATACTATTTGCATGTAAAGCTTTTTTTATGCTGTACCAAAAAGGAAAAACCTGGACGGCTAGCCTTTTGATGTAAAATTAAACACCCCATCCCAATCATCTGGAGGAGGATTCTCCATATACTCCTTACAACGCTCCAGATAGGTCAGAGACGGACCATCATCGGCAATCAACTCAAGAGCCTTCTCAAAGTGGGGTACGGCTTCGGCATATTTACGAGCTTTATATTCATCCCTACCTTTATAATAATGCACCAGCAAATCAGCCATCACACCACTTACCTGACCTTTTTTATCCAGAAGCTGATAGATGGTAATAGGCTCTTTTTTACCTATCACCCGTACAGTATCCAACTCACGAGCATCAATATGGTCCTTAGCCAGTCTATATGTGGAGTCAGAGATCATGGTACCAGAGGAGTAAAACTTATTTGCCCCCTCCAACCTGGCAGCAAGATTAACCGCATCACCCATGATCGTGTAGTCCATACGGGTAGCAGATCCCATATTACCAACCACCATCAACCCGGAGTTGATACCCATCCGTACAGTCATGTTTGGTCGTCCTTCGGCTTTTAACTTAACCCGGAGATTGACCATATGTTTCTCCATGTCAATAGCTGCATGACAACAGCGAACAGCATGATCTTCATGGGGAAGCGGTGCGCCCCAGAAAGCGATAATGGCATCTCCTTCAAATTTATCCACAGTACCATCATATTTGGCAATAATATCGCACATGGCGGTCAGGTACTCATTGAGCAACTGTACCAACTCTTGGGGGGTAAGTTTCTCTGAGATTGAGGAGAAACCGGCAACATCCGAGAAAAATGCTGTCATCTCCCGCTGCTCTCCACCCAAAGATAGTTTGCTGGGATCGTTAACAAGAATTTCAACAACTGCTGGCGAGAGATATTGACCAAAGGCCCCTTTGATCATGGTCTTCTGCCCCATCTCTTTAAGATAGTAACGCATGTTGATCATGATAAAGCTCAAAACACCTGCAACCATTAAGTAGGCCATGGAGTAGACCATACCGGTCTTCACATAAACAAAAGAGACAAAAGCTATCCAGCCAGCAAACAGAACCAGTGCAACCAAAGCCCTGATAGTTGGATGAGAAACCAACCCAAGAAAAATAAGAGCAATCATGAAGATAATGGAGACCACGACCTCACTGGGTTCAGATACCGGGCGAAGTTTACCCCCCTTCATCATTGTATCAATGGCACTAGCAATAATCTCCACCCCGTAGACCATTCCAACCGGGGTATCAAACCAGTCATGGGAGACCTCGGAAGTATCACCGATAAGAACCAGCTTGTCCTTGATCCAGTAACGCAACTCCTCAATCTCATCAGCATCAAGATCGGATATATCGATAAATTCCATGGCAGAGAGGCCGGCACTTTCACTCAAAAATTTTGTCCCATTTGGCAGTGCAGGAAAATCGATATAAAAATTGTGGTTTTGATCAAGGGGAATCGTCAGTATGTCGCCAAACTTAAGGGTTTCACCTTCTAAGGTCGGTTCTACATCATAATACATGGCTAAAGCCTTGACCGCATACGGCCAATCATTAGCTAGAGCGGCAATTTCCGGGTTAACATGTAGACGAGAAAGTGAGGTTACTAAAGAGCTACTGGATGTGATATTGGTATATCCATCTTCTGTAACAGCTGCCAAAGTCTCATTGGCATGGTTCATCCGGTGAAATTCGCCATCAACAATATCTGCCTGGGCAACCAACAGAACCGGGCTGGCCTTTTTAAATGACTCTGCTGCTGGCTGATCTTCCCCGTAGGAACTTGGAAAATCCATCAAAAAGTCGACTGCCACCACCTTGGCACCAAGAAACTTTAGATTTTCGGCAATCTTACCTATATCGGTACGACGCAGTGGAAAGCTTTTATACTCTTTGAAAAACTCTTCGTCAGTATTGACTAAAACAATTTTATCTTTAGAAAAACGGGTCTGTTCAGGATCTCCATATCCAACTCGTAAAATTTGCCTGAATGAGATGGTTTGCTCTTCAAGAAAGGAGAATATTTCATAGTACTCAGCAGGAATAGCCAACAAAAACAGAATAACTGTTCCAAGAATATCCCAACGTTCAGTAATCTTATTCATATCTTACCCCATCCCCCATTTGTCTGTAGATAAACGCCCCACATAATAACCTGGATATTCCATTAATTACAGTCATTATCTCTTTAAAATCTTCAGCACCCACTGCAGTCAGTATCTTCAAGATTGATAGGCCAGAGGAAGTGTCTACATGGTGCAACATATTGGTTTGAATGGCGTATCGTGAAAAACAGGATCATACAGGTTTAGCCAGTCAAAAAAAAAGCGCGCTCTAAGGCGCGCTTTTTTAAACTAAAGAGTAGATCAACCATCTTCATCCAGCATCTGGTTATACTTAACAGCTTCCATTTTTTTCAAGTCAGCCAATTTCAGATCATGGTAAGACTTGATCAACATTGGATACATATCAATATCATCAGCATTTTCTGTAAAATACTTGCGGTACATATCCATAGCAGCAACTGTCATACCCTGCTCTTCCAAGTAGTTGGCAACCAGGAAATCATCGCCAGGAGCAGAAGATTTAACTAACTGCAGGCCTTTGTTGAATGCAGCAAGGGAGTCTCCACCAAGCCAGTTAAGTTCAGAACTCTTTTTAGCTTTATAGATAGTATTGCCGTCTTTTATCAAGTCTACAGAAAACTTATGTTCGCCAGCTGAAAGTCCAGAAACCTTGAAACGGACAATTTTGTCATTTACAGGGGCAACCATATGGGGAGTACCATCAATGTGTACCCGGTAGGAGATATCACTACCCATTCCCTGCCAGACCAAATCTGGATGTGCATCAGACAAGGTAACACTCTTGATCAGCTTCAGCTTCATCTTTTTCTTTTTGTCAACACTACGACGAACAGTAGTATAGCGTTGGGCCTTGGCAAAACGCTTGTTTAAACTTGCTGACAAGCCACCAGAAGCTTTGCTTGGCTTGGAGAGGTGGCCAGAGATCAACTCACCACCATGCTGAGTAACTTTAAATTCGGTGTCAGGCCCGACATCACGGCTCATGTTGGTAGCCTGATTGATCAATTGTGCCGACCCATCTTCACCAGTCCTGACATGATAGCCTTCAAAAAGAAATTTGTTCCGGCGCACCTTCTTCCATTTTGTCCCATTCTTACTGTATTCAATTTTACCTTTAACTTGAATCAGCATGGATATCGGTGGTGATTTTGCAAACGCCTCGCTACCAAGACCTAAACATAGTATTGAAACCAGTATTACACCAATTTTAAGAAAAGTTGACTTCATTTTCAGTTCTCCCAACAAAGTGAATAAGTTAAACTTTATGCGGTCATGGTTGACTCTACTTCGACAGCATAAGATATTCTATAAGTCTGTAAATGTGAATTAATGAATTCTATGCACTATGACAACTAACATTTGAAATAAAGTCAACACAATTCTTAATTATCTGCAATTATAGTTAGAAATGTCACAAATTGATAGCCATAACTAAAAATACGTGACAAAAAACAGTGATTTGTAACGCTATGCAACTAATATGTAATCAAGAAAAACCCAACAGAAACCTTATAAAAACAGCTTTTTTATATAAAAAACAAAAAAACCATCTTTTTTACTAAAGCACATTAAAGGCGGGGCCGATAAGATAACCAAGAGAAGATAGTTTAGTATGTTAACCATAAGCAAAAGGGCAACTTTTAAAAGGATAAAAGATCATGGACATCAACGTGGTAATGGGTTTATCCCAGCAGGCCACAGCCATGGCAAGTCGAAGCCCAGGAAGGGCGGATCCGGTGGGAACCGGCGGCAAAGCCAGCTCGACAAATGTAGTAGATCGTAGTCAACTGATTGGTATGGAATCTATAAACCGTGCTATCAAAGAGTTAAAAGCTCAAGAACCAATAGAAACTCCGGTACCTGTTGGTCTAGCCATTCAAGCACTGGCTGAAGAGTTTCTAGACCAACTACCAACTGTAAACGCTGCGATGACGCGCAGTTAAACAATAATTTAATATAATATTTAAAATCCGTCCTCTGGCCAACTCACAATGTGAAGTTGACTGGAGAGACGGATTTTTTTTTGTTTTTTTGGTAGAAACTTGGACCTCCACACACCGCCAATAGATAGGCAACCTCCTAGGAGTTCTGCCTGCCCATGAAGAACAGGTAGATTAGCGGCACCATAAATAGAGTCAGGGTAGAGGAGAAGGCCAGCCCCCAGACAATCGCTGTTGCTACTGGCCCCCACAATAGAGATTGTCCACCAAAACCTACAGCAAGTGAAAACAGCCCGGCAATGGTGGTGACTGTGGTTATAATAATTGGTACTACCCGCCGCCGAGCCGCATAGATTACAGCATGGTGCACACTCATCCCGGCGTTGCGACGGTCGTTGGCTCCAGAGATCAATACTATTGATGAGTTAACAGCTATACCAGACAGGGCTACAACACCGTATAGCGTATAGAGGCTCAACGGATGGCCGGTTAACAGGAGACCGCATACAACCCCTGTGAAGGCCATTGGCACTGTTATTAGAATCATGAATGGCTGGAAATAGCTGCCAAACTGTGTCCCTAAAATCATATACATCAAACCAATACCCAGTAAAAACAGCACAGCTATAGAATCCAATGCTTCATTGATATCATCTAAAATACCAGAAAAATCAAGATTTACCCCAACAAATTCACCTCCTATATTCTGCCAGTGTTTTTTCAAAAGGTTGTTTGCTGTCACTGTATCCAGCTTATCTCTATCCAACTCCGCTTCGACAGTAATAGTCCGGCGAAAATTGTAGTGACGAATAGAGGCCAGACCTCTTTTTATCTCATGGTGGGTGATATTACCGAGAGATGTGGTGCCGCCACCAGAAAGGGCAATAGGAATTTTTAGAAGATCATCAATTCCATCAAGCTCTCTATGCTCAGCCAACACCCGAACATCCACCTTCTCCCCTTCATGCTGGAAACTAGCAACCACCTCTCCATCACCCAACAGGCGCACCATCCGTGGTAAAATAGCTGGGTGGAGACCGGCCCGACGCAACCCATCATCATCAGGCTTTAAGGAGAGTTCCACACTGCCTTTGTTAAAATCATCACTTATATCGCTCACTCCAGGAACAGTTGCCAGATAAGCTTTCAGCCTATCTGCCACCTTTTGCAGGGTTTCAAAGTTGTCCCCCCTAACCTTGACACTAATGGGCTTGGTAACTGGCGGCCCACCTGAAATTGGCAAGAAGGCGATATTTTCCGGTCCAGGAACACCAACCACCCCCTTTCGTACCGAAGCGATGATATCGGCAACCGACCGCCGCTCAGAGTGGTTGCTGACCAAACTGACCAGAACCTGTCCATAGCGATCTCCAAAAAATGGTTTGGTTTCAGTCATCATCTGCCCGGCATAGCTAACTATAGACCTGGCCTCCCCACTTTTAACACCAGCTTTCAACTCCATCTCAATATCTTTGGTTACTGCTATAGTTCTATCCAGAGGCGTGCCAGGGGGCATAGTGACATTGACATAAAATAGCGGGATTGGGTCCATGGCAAAAAAGTTCATCTTTACCATGCCACTGCCAACCGCAGCCGCAGCCATACAGAACGGCAACACAGCTACCACCATGGAAACCTTTGGCCGGCGCAGTACTATCAGAAGGGCACGACCATAGAGGATACGCAACTTCCGTAACATCCGGCTTCGAAAGTGTTGCATAGCTGTCGGCTTGTTGAAATTTAGATTTAACGCCGCTATATGGGACGGCAACATCCAGAACGCTTCAATCAAACTGATAGCAAGAGCCAGACTTACCACCATGGGAATCACCCGCATAAACTGCCCCATAATTCCCGGCAACAGCATTAACGGTAGAAAAGCTGCCATAGTGGTCAACACCGAAGTAGTCACAGGTGCTGCCACCTCATCCAAGGCTGCCAAACCAGCCTCCATAGCTCCAACCCCTTTGGCAATCCGGGCATAGATGGCCTCCACCACCACAACCGCATCATCGACCAGCATACCTAGAGAGATTACCACCCCCAGAAGAACCATGACATTCAGTGAAAATCCATAAATTTGCAGGATGCCAAATACACCTGCCAGGGTGAACGGAATACCGACCCCAATCAAAATAGCGATACGACTGCCCAAAAAAAACCAAGTTGTACACATCACCAGAAACAACCCGACCAAGGCATTTTTCTCCATTGTTCCCAGAGCGTTGCGCACCATATGCGTCTGATCGTCAGCCAGCACCACTCTAACCCCGGTCTGATCTACTTTTTCTTCCCAGGTTTTTATGTAGTCTGATATGCGTTTGACAAGGTTGAGGGTATTTACTCCTGGCCGCTTGGTAACAGTAAACATCACGGCAGGTTTGCCGGTATAGCTGACCAATTTTCTCGCCTTCTCACGACCAACCGAAATTGCAGCCAGACGACCCAGGGGCAACTCGCCTCTGCTGGTAGGAATCAACATTTTAGCTAGATCTGCCGGATCAGCCGTTGAACCTTGCAACCGCAACAGCCAGGAAACCCCAGGCCCATGGACTGCACCACCAGAAACATCACGAAAGCGGGCCTTTATAAGATCAGCAAGCTGGTCTGGATTCAGGCCAAATTTTTGGAGCTGTATGGGATCAAAACGAACTTGCAGTTCAGGGTCCCTCAACCCCAAGGCGTTGGCGCTATCAACCCCCTTGATCTGCTCCAACTCTTTTTGTACCAAGAGTGCCTGCCGACGCAGATTTTCATCGTCAGCAGCACCAACCACCACCACCGAAGCGGTAGGAAAACCATTGGAGCTGGTAATCTCAATAATAAACGGATCTACTGCATCATCAGGCAGCTCTTTCTCTTTATTGCTAATCTCCCGACGGAGATCACTCACCCTTTTATCAAAGGTTCGGTCATCTATCTCCTCAAACCGCAATAGAATGTCTGATGAGCTTTGCTGGCTTGCTGATAGAACAAAACGAACATCAGGAATTTTTTGCAGGGCCTCCTCTAACGGATCAGTAATCAGCTTTTCCACATCCTCAGCCGATGCTCCAGGCAGGGTGGTAACTATGCTGATCCAGTTAAAATTCATATCCGGGTCTTGCTGCCGTGGCAACAGGCCATAAGCAAGAGAGCCTATAACCAAGACCAAAAGAAATGTCAGATTTGCAAAAACATGATTGCTGAGCAGGCGGCGAAGCATGGGTTATTCAGTCGTTTTTGTCGCTGGAGAATAAATAGATAGGGTGTCACCATGCTCTAGAGCCTCCCGGCCATCAACCACTACCTGACCAGTGACTACCATCTCAGGCAGCAGAGCGGCAACCCCCTCTCTAGCCCCTTCTATACGGAAGAAAGAGGCTTTTGAGTTTTTATAGACAAATATGCCCAGACCACCCCCTCGCCGCACCATAATCCATGGTGGCAAGTAGGGCCTGGAGTCGATCCAGCTTAACCGCCCAGAGGCTCCAGGCGGGGGAAGAGCACCGGTAAAACTTAAACGTACCTCCCGGCTATGAGTCGACTCTTTTTCTGTTGGCAATATAGTACGGAGTGTTACTGGGTAGCGGTTATCAAGATAGATAAAGTTTAGTTTAGAAGCTATTTTTAGCTGCTTGACCTGGGAAGCCGCAACCTCTGCCACAAGTTCCACCCTGGTTAGATCAACCAGCCTGAGCAGTGGAATGTCAGACCTGGCCCAGCTACCAATCTGTCCACTACGCTGGGTAATAACTCCTGGAAAAGGGGCACGAAGCACCATCTTACCAAGACGGGTACGACTCTCTTCAACACGGGACTTCTGCCCAGAGAGCTTGGCTGTCAGCAGATTTACCTGGGCAATTTTTGTATCCAATGCCGCTGCGGTAGTTTGGCCCTTTTTTTTGAGTCTTCGTGAACGCTCCCGCTCTTTTTTTGCTAGCAGCAGCTCAACTTCAAGCTCCTTCACCACCTCTTCAGCCTGCTGTAATTGGCTCAGGTACAACCAAGGGTCAAGACGAACAAGCACCGCCCCCTGCTCCACAACATCCCCGACCTCAACTGCCATTTCAACAATTTTTCCAGCAATTTCTGAAGATAGCTGAGAGTCATTCAAACTGATTACCTGAGCTGGAGCATCCTCTTGGGGATTTATCAGCAGAGAGGCAAGGCTCTTGACCGTCACCTTGGAGCTACCGCCCAACTCCTCTCCATCAGCAGAGGCGATACCCGGCATAAAGAGCAGTAACGGTAGAACAAGATATAGAGATGACCATTGCATTATAGTTCTGACCAAAACAGCAAAGAATAAAATCAGTTGCTACTTAACAGCTCAACTAAACGGCCCATGTTCTCTTTAACCAAAGCCTTCTCTACATCTGGGATGGTACCAGAAGGTTTTGTGCTGGGTGGCTCGGACATCTGGGTAGCAAACTCCTGCAACCTTTTGATAATTCTATCTCTCTGTTCATCAGAATAGCCGGAGTTGTTGGTGACCTGTTCTATCTGCTTGACTATCCAGGCAGCACGCTGCTCTTGTATTTTGGCCATCATCTCTTTTTGTGTCGGCATCTCTACCGGCTGAGTTATAACCATAGGCTTGTTGGCCTGGTCCAACCCCTCTAGAATCAACTGTTTCTGTTTATGATCAATATATGGGTTGTTCTGGATAGACTGCCGGTACGAGGCTGCCCATGCCTTTCTCTGGGCATCAGCTTTAGCCTGGGCCTCCTCTGCACTCAACTGGGGAGAATCAACAAACTTAACCTCAGACAAAGAGCGGTCTAGAAAATCCAAAATGCTCTTTTTCTGCATGGGGTGCATATAAACATTTTCACGAACCTGCTTTTTCTGGGCTGCCAACTGATCAGCCAACCACGCTTTTGCTCTTTTGTTCTGCTCCTGGCGCTGTTTTTCAAAAGCATCCCGCTGGGCAGACATTTTCGCCGCCATAGCTGCCATCTGGTTGTTCATACGGGTCTCAATTTCCTGCTGCCGCTGGCGGTCCTGCTCTTCTACTATTCCCTGCCTAACATGATTCAACATATAGAAAAAACGCGGAGCACTCCAACCTTTCTCTTGCAAACTTGCTGCAAACTCTTCATTAAACTGCATCCCTGCCATTACCCATGGATCTTTTAAATTACCATGATAGTAATTATCAGTTGGTTGCCATTTGGTCATGACGCTGTAATCAACTATAAACTTCTCAAGTTCCCCACTGTCAAACGGCTTCTGTTCCACTTGACTCTCAGCAGCAACCAGCCCTGAAAAAAGCATGGACAGCATAAGTAACCAACCAGCAATGATAGATTTTTTCATTGTATATTACCTTTTATTAAAGATTGTAAACTAATTTTCCGGGGTAAATAGAGCCTGCTCTATATAACCACAGATTAGATGGCCGACAAGAATGTGCCCCTCTTGGATACGGGGTGTCAAAGTTGCAGGAATTTTTATGCAGACATCACACAACCCGGCCATTTCACCACCAACTGCACCGGTCAAACCAACCACACTAAGATTTTTTTTACGGGCCGCAGCAATGCCACGAATTATGTTTGGGGAGTTACCAGAAGTGGTAATCGCTAAAAACATATCCCCAGAACTGCCATTACCCTCAATCTGCCTGGAGAATAGATTCTCATAGCCATAATCATTCCCGATAGCAGTCAAAATTGAACTATCCGTGGTCAGGGCTATCGCTGGTAGTGATGGACGATCAAAGAAAAACCTGCTAACCAGCTCTCCAGCTATATGTTGTGCATCTGCCGCTGAACCACCGTTGCCTGCAATCAACATCTTACCACCGGAACGGTAACAGGAGAGGGCTAGATCACAAGCAGATTGAATGGTCTGCAGACACTCTTTATCATCTAGTATTCGCTGTTTGACATCACGGCTCTCTTCAATTTGTGCCAGCAAAAATGGCTCTATTTCAGACATTTTACTCTCCATATACTCTTATTAATATCTCAAAGATGTTGAGGATAACCCACTCAACAGGCTTGAAGCAACTATTGGGCATTGCTCAAATGCCAACAGGTAGGTGGCAGCCACCCTCTCGTCCACACCAAACTGAGTTTAACCAAAATTCGGCAGACGCTCCCACTTCACTACCCCAAATGCCGAATCTTGGTTTAAAGAACAGCCTGCGAATTACATTTTTTTTGTATCAGAAGCATAATTTGATAAATTTTTGAAACCTTGAATTAAGGATAAAAATTTATTGTCCTTATAGTGTAGCTAACTGTTATTTACTCTAGGCAACTGGTATAGGAATTCCACCAATCTTTCAGTAACTTTCGTTATTTTTAACAATTTTTAACAATTTTTTTTTACGGTTTTTCTGCTCTTTTTTTCGCCATTATTTGCAAAAATTATCTCATTTATGTAACTTTTGGCACAGTATTTTACCTTTATTTTTCAAGAAGTTAAAAAAATTTTTTTTCTTTCTTGTCTTCTGCCATAGTTCCATGCAATATATAGCGATCTTGATTCACAAGACTCTCGTAGCAATAGAGCCTTTTTCTTAACGAATGTTAGAACAAACTGGTTAACGAATTTTAGGCTTGACTGTTAACGAACATTAGATCTACTCTATTAACGAATACTAGATCTGATTATAAATTAAATTAAATTTTTTTGTAATAGATTGGCTGTAAAAATCCTTGGGGGAAAATGATGACTTATAATGAGGCAGTAGTTGAAGCTAGAGAAAACGCATCAAAAACATCAAAAAGTTGGTATATATTCAGTGATGGCCAAGAGAACTATCATATTGGCGATAATGCACGACAAATTCCAAGTACTGCAATCTCAAATGGCTACCACGAACTGCGTGTCACTGCTGTAGTCAACCCGGTATGGCAAGAGTAACCAACTGCATAAAATCTGTCCTTTTTTCACAATATACTAATAAAACTAAGATTTAGAAGATACAAGTTTATACTCCCGCCCTGTGCGGGCTAGTATGGACTGCATCTCCACTCACTAGATAAAAATCATTCATACCCATTATAGTTCTATCACAATAGGCTATAAACCAAACCTGTACACCATCTATAGACAAACATGGTAAATATTGAAAATCTTCCAAAAAAATTTATGGGATGGGTTTGAGAAGATGACACCACACCCCAATGATGTTTTAGGCACTGCTCCAATAGTTGCACACCAATCATAAAAGGTTTAGTCTGGAAGCTAAAAGCACAGACAACTATATTTTATAACATATACGGTAATAAACGTATGGATATGAAGACTTTAACCAGAGTCCATCGTGAAGTTCTCGGAGTGGAACAGTTGGAACTAACTCCAACAATGACCTCACGCGATGTAGAGAGTTGGGACTCTTTAGCCCAGGTAAAATTGATCATTGCAATTGAACAAGCTTTTAAAATATCTTTTGATATTGAAGAGTTGACTAATATTAGACATATTGGCGACATGGTCACTTTGATCCAAAAAAAAGGGTGTGAAATTTCGTGGAATGATGAGTGATGAGCCTCTCCACCAAACTGCCTTTTTTTATCATCATTGATGATGGAGCTTTTCCCAAAGTCCATGGCAACAGAGGGGAGTTGATTCCATTTTCAGCCTATGAGACCATTCTTCGTCTTGCAGAAACATTTAATATGCGAATCCCTATCTGCTTTACCATGGGGTACATGGATCTTGGTCGCAGATCTTCACAAACTACCCCACTGCCTTATGCAGAAAAGTTAATAAAGTTTATCAAAAGAAACGAACACCGCATCGAATTTGGCGAACACGGACTATACCACCGTTTTAAAGAGACCACTTATGAGTACTATAATCCAGATACCGACGATGGACCTTCTGAGATTGAACAGCAGCAGAAAATCAAAATAATAGGCGATATTTTCAAAGATATTGGCCGCCCTTTTCCAACTCTACAGGTTCCCCCTGCCCACGGTTGGCAACCGGGAGTTACCGACCGCTTATACGCCCAAGCCGGTATCCGTGACACTGTCTCCTATCGTTGGAAAAAATATACTCTCAGCCTCCAGGATTTAACAAATCCCAAACGGCTGTATAAAGGTCTATCATCCTACGCATATATCTGGCCAGACTCTGAATATACCAACTTCTTTCCCAGGGCAAGCATGGGTATTATAGCCAGTGATTACAACCCTCATGGAAGTCTGTTTACGGAAAAAGTCAAACGCTATATTCAACCTTCGGCATATCCATACAGACGGCTTCTGCATCGAGCTAAAAATCAATTTGCCGTACACAGCTATATGACCCATATAGCAAATTTTGCCGGACCGGATGCTTTTGATTTTTGGTCTGGCCTATTCCGTTGGGTCGAAAATAGCGACCACCTGGTTTTAGCTCATGATAATGAGGAGGCCAAAAGCTTTTACTTGGCACTACCTGGCTCACTTAAACCGTTCAGTGGACAAAATCAAGCTAATGAAGATGTGTCATGATCAAAATAAAAAAAGCAACTGATTCTGATTATGTCAAGATTCTCCCGCTGTTAAAACATTTTACCAACCCTCCGCCTCTGGAGATTATCTTTAAAAACCCCTGGCAGTTGGCTGACAACTATTATGGCTATATTCTAATAGATGATGAACAGGTTGTCGGTTATGCCGGGACAATTTTCAGCCGTGTGCCAATCGACAATCAACTGAGAAATTTTTGCAATATCACAACGGTAGTTACTGAAGAGTCCCACCGCGATAAGGCGGCCTATCTTTTGATGTCTATCCTCAAACAAGATGGTTGTGTATTTACAAACTTCACCCCATCTCCATCGATAAGGGAGATACTACTACATTTAGGGTTTAAAAAGTTCAACCCAAAAGCCAACCTTATTCTTCCCTTGCCTTCACTACACCATTTCAGTTCAAGATACGAGTGGGTTTTTGCTCATGAGATGATAGCCCAACATCTTAAAGGGGATAATCTAAAAATCTTTAACGACCATTTGGACTGCCCAAACACCTGTCATGGACTCCTTAAAACTGCGGAAGGGTCATGTTATTTTCTGGCTAATAGAGTTGATAAAAAAGGTCTGCCGTTTGCAAAAATTCATTATGTCAGCAATGTCGATTTTTTTCTGGACCATATTGGCAAGATTGCATTCAGGGTTTGCCTCAAGTTATATTGTGTATCCATGCAGGTTAACCAGCACATTCTAGGCACACAACGGACCATACCATGGGCAATCTCATACAACCTGCGCCCCAAGCTATTTAAAGCAGATGACCTGAATGAACAACAGATAACGACACTCTACTCCGAAGAGGTACTGCTATTGAGCAAAAACAATATTATTGGATAATTGCAGTAAAAACAATGACTCACTAACCAAGATTTTTTGCGATCCATGGACCGATAAGTTTGGCGGCAGGTAGGGGCAGTCGCTTCCAAAGGTTGATAAATATACGGTATTTTGGATTGTTCGGCGTTAAGTCAGGAATTTTATTCTGACCAACCAAGTGATATTGATAAAAAAGCGGCTCAGGCGTAAAGCCGTAATACTGTTTAAAAGCAAAAGATCCACTACCCCGCTTGCTACGACCAAAATCAAACCTTGTAACCCCTCGCTCCCGGCTTGCGTGACCCATTAGATCCCAATACATAAAATGGGTCGCCCCCAAACGTCTGGCATCCATAGTTCCGCCACCATAGTATGGCAGAACTTCACCCCGAAAATAAAAATTAACCACAGCCGCCACCGCCCGCCCCTTATGACGGACTACCAGCCCATCACAATCTTTACCAAAAACAGACTTTAACAGACGAAAGTAGTTCCTGGAGAACACTGGAGTCCCTAGATTGCGCACACTCTCAGAGTAGATATCATAACAGACCCCAGCCAGATCCTGGTCCATCTCACCAACCAGTTGGTTTTTCAACCCTTTACGAACCTCAGCCCGCTGTTTTCTGGGGATAGCGGCTAAATTATCCTGCTGATCTGCTGATATTGCTTTAGAGAAAGTACAATATAGATCTTTTGCAGGCCAACCAATGGTGCTGGCTCTGCGGTTGCGGCACTCAAGGTGGGCAACACCCATACTATCGGCCATAGAGGCAGCTTCAAGCTCCAGAGCCAGACGAACATCTTCACTGCTGGCAGCTACTCCGCCATAGACACAAAAAGGGGTTGAGACCAAGGCATCACCAAACATCAAGCTGCGCTGACGGACCAGAGGCAAAACCCCTTGAATCTCTCCATCAACCTCAGCTAGCAGATAGTAGGCCTTATGGCCAAATCCAGCGGTAATTACCCTGCGCCACCCCTCCCGGTGGAAAAAAGTTGCATCCGGGCAAGAGGTGACAAAATCGTCCCAACGCTGGCCATCTTCATCACCAGCAAGCAGACGCACCACAACCGGGCTTGAGGTATTGGAAGCAACCTCCCGCAATAAACTCATCCCTCTCCATCCCCGGCAATTTGTCTACTATAGACCCGATCCATCCGATCCCAGACAAAAGTGGATAGCATACCCTGCAGCCGACTCTCCATCTTGCCTAGATTAAGGTAGTGTCTAAAACGGGTTTTTAGAGAGAGGTTCGGTATCCGTGGCTGTTCAGGATCAAACTCCCATGGGTGGCAATAAAAGACCCCAGGCTCCCCATCAATACTGTTGACCCGTCGCCATGCCCAGCGAGAAAAAGCGAGAGGAAAAAGACGGAAATAACCACCGCCGCCACAAGGAATACGCCGTTTAAAGAGTAGAGTAGTTGTAATGGGAACCTCCAAAATCCCTCTCTGCCCTGGAACAACCCCATCTCTGGGATAAAATGGAAAACGTGAAGCACCCGGCATGCCGTAGAGGTCATGCTGGACAGGATAGATGCTAGAACTATAAGAGTAACCAACCTCTTTTAGGACATCCAACGCCCACATGGTATCAGGGCCGATTGAGTATGTAGAGGCACGATAACCGCTAACTTTTTGACCTGAAATATCTTCAAGGATCTCTTTACAAGCCAAAGCATCGACTCGAAACTGCTCAGGGGACTGGTTAAAAATTCGCACATGGTTCATCCCGTGGCTGGCTACTTCATGGCCTCCAGAAACAATACGCCGGACAAGCTCTGGATAACGTGTTGCTACCCATCCCAGGATAAAAAAGGTTCCATGCACGCCATTTTTTTCAAAGAGAGCCAACAGACGGTCGGTATTTGCCTCTACCCGGCAAGGCCAGTCAGACCACTGCTCAATAGGAATCTGCTTTTCAAAGGCGGCAACCTGAAAATAGTCCTCAACATCCACACTCATTGCATTGGTAACAACCGGCTTGGTAACACCGGATTGGAAAGAGTTTGATAAGATATTATCTTGTGCTGACATGTCCAAAACTATCTTGCAAAACAGCAGCAATTCGCAGTGCTGCTCTACCGTCCCAAAACTCTGGAATCCGCCCGGCTTTACCACCATTTTGCATAATTTCAGCCACGGCACTACGCAGTTTCACCCCGTCTGTACCAACAAGGGTATTGGTACCGGCGGTAACGGTAATTGGACGTTCCGTATTTTCACGAATAGTTACACAGGGAATTCCTAGAGCAGTAGTCTCCTCCTGGATGCCACCTGAATCGGTTAAAACCAAGCGAGATTTTTTCATCAAACCCAGCATCTCAAGATAACCAATTGGCGGCAGTACTAGAATATTGCCAGCAGCCAGAGTCCGCTCCAGACCCAGACGTTTGATCTGAGCATTGGTTCGGGGGTGGACAGGGAAAATCAGGGGAATATCCCGGCTAATAGTTGCTAACTCCTGCAACAGGGGCTCAAGTACATCAGGAGAGTCAACATTAGAAGGACGGTGTATGGTCAAAAGACCGTAATCGCCAGAGTCTGCAGAAAATTGTGCTGAAGGGGCCAGTTTAGCCAAAACCTCCCCTGGTTCTGGAGATATCGGCAGCAGACGCAGCAGGGTGTCGATCATGACATTGCCGGTAAAGTGAACCTTGTTGGCGTCTATACCCTCACGAGTTAAATTTTCCAGAGCAACTCTCTCAGTGATAAATAAAAACTCAGCTAGCTGATCAACCAAAATACGGTTGATCTCTTCAGGCATTGACCGGTCCCAACTCCGAAGCCCTGCCTCAACATGGATAATAGGAACCGCCTTTTTTACCCCAACCAAAGCACAAGCAATTGTAGAGTTGACATCACCAACCACCAAAACAGCAGCAGGCCTATTTTTATCAATCACCGGCTCAAAACGGCACATTATCTCTGCTGTCTGTACTGCATGAGTACCAGAGCCTACGCCAAGATCTATATCCGGTTCGGGAATGTCCAACTGCTTGAAAAAAGCATCCTTCATGGCAGCATCATAGTGCTGACCAGTGTGGACAAGTAGTGTATCAAGAGGGCTCTCACCACCTCGTAAGGCTGGCAGAATAGCAGCCATTTTCATAAAGTTAGGCCGCGCCCCAACGACGCAAATAATAGGTGATGACACGCGTATTAACCAAGAAAAATAGGTTAGTGTTGCTATTGGCTGGTTAAATTACAATCCCAACAACCGTTTAATAAAACTCTTACCACCGCCAGAACTTTTTTTGCCTCGTTTGTTATCATCAGTGGCACCATAACCGCCATAACCGCCATAGCCACCGTAACCACCATAGCCACCGTAACCGCCGTAACCACCATAACCGCCATAACCGCCATAACCGCCATAACCGTAGTAGTAATAGCCGCCACGTCCACGTCTACGGGTCTTATTTAACACCAAGCCGACAATATCAAGATCTTCTAGCTGCCCCAACGCATCTTTTACAGCATTTTGCGGGGTATGCTCCGCTTCTATTACCAAAACAATCTGCCCCATGGTTCTGGCTAGCTCCCGAGACTCTGTGGTAAGAAGCAGTGGTGGAGAGTCAAACACAACAATTCGGTTAGGGTCCTGCATCATTTTTTTCAGCAATATCCGCATACTTTCGCTTGCTAGGAGTTCAGTAGCGTGGTGATGCCTGCGCCCTGAAGGCAGAATCATAAGTTTTGGCACATTGGTTCGAATTACCGCCTCGGTATAGTCAGAAATCTTCCCCATTAAACAGTCAATCAGGCCCACTTTTGATTTAAAACCAAGAATTCTACTTACGGATGGTTTTGCCACATCTCCATCAACCAGCAGCACCGTAGAGTCCATCTCTGCAGCCAAACTCATAGCAAGGTTGATTGCAGTAAAAGTCTTGCCCTCTTTCGGGAAAGCACTTGTCACCATAATCAATTTTTTTGGTTTATTAACGTTTACCTCGCCCTGGCTGGCTTTTAAGAGCAGAGGCCGCTTAATCACCCGGTACTCCTCAGCAACCACACTCCTACCGGTATCAGGGGTCAGAATCCCCTTGGCACGAAGCTTTTCAAAATCCAATAGTACTTTTTTTCGGACCAACGCTTCGGACATATATTCTACTCCAAAAGATCCCTGCTAAAAACTTGGTGATAGTAAAATCAAGCCAGAATAGGCGGCAAGCAGCAAAACAATTGATAAGACAAAAGCAAATTTAGAGGCAAGAATATTATGGGTAAAACCTTCATCCACCATAGAGACCAAACCAAGTACAGGCAATCCAAGTACACGTTTTAACGAGCCTGGACTATCAAAAACAGGTCTGACAATTGCCAGGAAAAGAGCCACAGTAGTGCTAGCTAGAACGGCTCCTATCAAAACAATGGTAGAGAAAAGAGTCCGGTTTGGTCCAACAGGTTTATTAGGAACAGATGGTCTGCTAAGAACCCGGAAACGAACATACCGGCTTAAACGTGCCTCAATTTCTGCCGTCTCTGAAGCTTTGGTCTCATGACCAAGCATTGAGAGCATTTTATTTTTCTTCTGGTCTAAATAACCCTGTAAACGAAATAGCTTATTCTCCATTGCCGGGATTACATCTTCTAGCTCTTTGAGCTTTTTAATCTGTTCCGCCGTTGTAACCTGTCTGGCTTTAACAGTAGCCAGCTCTATCTCAACAGCACTAGACTCCATTTTCAGTTTACGATAAACCGGATTGGACTCTAACTCCCAACTGTCAGATTGTTCATCACCAGCAATAGATTTAGACCGGCTTTCCTCTCTTTGCCTCTCATATCTGGCTATCGCTTTTCGAATAGCTATTACCTCAGCATGGCTCTCTGTATAAAGAGGACGTTTTTCTCCTCCCATAAGGTAATACTGACTGAATAGCTTATCCAGTTTAGCTTTTAAAGCAACAACACGGTCGTCAATGGGGTCCATATCTACCGATTCAGAACTTTCGAATTTACTTCGAATATCTGCAATCTGACGCTCCATCTCCTCTTGGCGTTTTATTAACTCACCTTCCAAGGATTTGTCTGTCTCTTGCTGATTGGTAAATCTTTGCAAACGTTCGTAATAACCACCCTTACTATCAGGCAGAATTAGAATATGTTTCTTTTTAAATGCACGAAGCTCTTGTTCAGCCTTGCTAACCTTGGATTCATACTCCTCAACCTGGGTCTGTAAAAATTTCTTGGCTGCTTGAGCCTGCCCACCTTGAGATTCATTCACACTGTCAGTGGGTAGTAGATCTACTAAATAGGAGACCACCTGCTTGGTAATCTGGGGATCATTATGGCGGTGGCGAATTTTATAGTTGCTACCTCCTGCGGCAGAGACAGATAGCTGGGTACGAAGAGTCTTGAGCATCTCCTCGGTTTCAGCATCGGTATTAACCTTAAAAGCCAGGTCGGTCTTACCTATAACAGCCAAAAGATTATTTCTTGATAAAAGAGAGTTTAGAACCTTCCTAGCCTCCCTGGTGACATCCATAACTCCAGAATCCACATCAAGAAAATTTTTAATACTCTCTCTTGGGTCTTCAATCTTTACGGTTGCCGTAGCGATATATTGATCTTCCATCATAGCAACAGAGATCCATCCAGCAACGCAGATAAACCAAGCCATAAGGACGGCTTGCCACCGATGTCGCCACATACCTCTCATGTGCAGAATTACCTGAACATAGAGGTCTCTTAGTGCAAAATCTTGCTGCATACTATAACAGCGTTATACCTAGATAGTTAGGGGTTGGCAGTAAAATCTGCTCGAACAGACAACAAATTAAAATTATAGATTGTCTACCCCTAGTTAATGAAATTCAGAAAACATCTGATACAGATCGTAAACTCATGCTCCCATCTTTTCAACCTATCATGAAAGCAACCTCGTGATTGTACAACAAACCAGCCTGTTAAGTATAGAGTTCAATCCTTATAAAAGCGTACTTTGATCATCTTCACGAGGCCCAGAAGCTCCAGAACCAAATAAAACCACCTCAACAGAGTAGATCAAAACCAGTAAATCAAGAAAAATACCATGATTTTTCACATAGTAAAGATCATATTTCAACTTTTCTGCTGCATCATGTTCAGAAGAGCCATAGCCGTAGCGAACCTGTGCCCAGCCGGTAATACCGGGCTTAACTCTCAATCGCTCAGAATAGTATGGAATTTTCTCCTTTAGCTGCTTAACAAATACCGGTCTTTCCGGTCTTGGCCCGATAAAGCTCATCTCACCACGGAGTACGTTCAAAAACTGCGGCAACTCATCAAGACGGGTTTTCCTAATGAATGAACCAACCAACGTAATCCGCTTATCATCCTGCTGAGCCCAACGGGCAACCCCATCTTGCTCCGCATCTGTTCGCATACTTCGGAACTTCATTACCTCAAAAATCCGCCCGTTAAATCCGACCCGTTTTTGGAAGTAAAAAATCGGCCCTCGCCCTCGACTCTCTATCATGATTGCCAGCGATGTAACAATCATCAACGGCAGTGTTGTCCCTAGAAAGACTACACTCCAGAAGATATCAAAGATTTTTTTAAAAATTTCCTGCCCGGAACCTTGATCAACCCCATGAGATTCATGTATCCACCACTCCGGGTCCAAAATATCCATATTAATCAGTGAACTCTCACGTTCAAAAAATGATAGAAGATCAACAATCAAAACTCCATCTGACTTACTATCCAAGATATCTTGCATAAAATGTTTTGGAAACTTACCATCTTGAGCAATAACAATCTCATCTATCCGGCTATTTTTAACCCACTGCACAAAGTCCTGTTCTTTATCGCAAATATCAGATGGTTTAATATGCGAGACCTCCCCATCTACCGGCCAGTAGCCAACCACCTGGAAATTACTTGGTGTTTTAAGGGCAAGATTGGCTATCAGACAGGCATTCTCACCTGCACCAAAAACTGCAATTCGCCGTTTAAGATGCCTTAAATCCAGCAGGTGATCGTAAAAAACCTTGCGAATGATTAAAAATGCTAAAAATGAGAATATTAGAACAAGGGCAAAAGCACCTCGACCAATAAAAAGCGACGGAAAGACATAGAAAAACAGCCCTAAAGCAACAATACAAAGAACAAAACTTAAAGCGACCCGCAGTGACTCATCAATGAAACCATCTTCCATCAAACGCTGATAACGACCTGTTGCTGCCATACTAATAAGCAGTACACAGGCAAAAAACACCGCTCTAAGCAAGAGAAAATCTTCGTGAATCTCATCTAGAGGCCTGCCATCACTCATAAACCTGGCATTTACCCCAAGATAAAAAGCAGCAATTGCGGTTACAAACTCTGACAACAATAGTAAGAGTGACCACCGGGAAATATAATGTCTGAATCTGCGTAACATTTAATATTGACTACCACTCATGAGTTTTCAGAAGTATTATTCAAACATTCTGCGATATATCAAAAGCTATTATTTCTACTGTTTGCTGGTATAAACCTCAACCCGGTTACGGCCATTGTGTTTTGCCTCATAAAGAGCCATATCCGCAACCTTGATTACATCCCAAATATTATCACCATCTGAAGGATAACCAGCCACGCCTATGGAGAGGGTCTTACGCAACACTCCGCCGGGAATCGGGATTGTTAACTTTTCTACAGCGATACGAATTTTTTCTGCCAACTGGCGGCCAGAGTAGTCCTCACTCTCCTGAAGAATTACCAAAAACTCTTCACCACCAAAACGGATAACCAAATCTGAAGTACGAACCTGGGCTGAAAACAGTGTACCCATTGCTTTTAAAACAATATCACCAACATCATGGCCATAGGTGTCGTTCACATCTTTAAAATGGTCAACATCCATTACCAAAACTGACAGACGCTGCTTCTTACGTTTGGTAGTAGCTAGTAGAGTATCCAGATACTCCTCTAGAAAACGCCGGTTGTGGAGTCCGGTTAGAGAGTCTCGCAGAGTGGTTTCACGTAAAGTCTCCAACAGCCGTTTGGTCTCTACTGTTGAGGATGTCTCCCGCAGGAACACAAGGATAAAAGGCAGTAACTTCTGGTAGAGTATCCCATCTTTACGGGGTATGACAATCTGGACCACGCTACCGACAACACCCGAGTGGAAAATAGGGATACAGATATGTCCAGACGGCTCGGAAACTCTACTATCTTGATTAAACCTGCCACAAATTTGTTCAGTCTCAATGGCATCGACAACATGGCCTGTTCGGTTGGCACGACAGGCATCAGCCTGATGTAATATTACAGGGCTACACCAGCGGCAAGCACTATCAATATCACCGTCTATATCACCTGACATCTCACCATCTACCATCACCGTCTTGATATATTCCTGATCAGTACTCACCTCATAGATTGAAAAATTTTTAACGCCAAAACTATCCATCAACATGTGACCAATACGCTGGTAAACCTCATGTATGGTCTGGTCCTCTTCAACTGACTGCTTAAATTGTGCAACCTCAAGCAGGGTCTCTACCATCTCTGTTGTGGTAGTTATCATGTTGGTATTACCAGATAGCTCATAGTGCATCAAACTGGCTACATCATGGCTTATATCCCATAGATTTTTTTGCAGATGCTCCATAAGTTGATTTAGATCTTGGGAAATCACCCCCATCTCATCAGAGCCTTTATAGTTTAAGCGGCCACTAAAATCACCATCTTTAGCTTTAGCAACCACACTTGAAACACCTTGTGCAGTCCGAACAACCGGAGAGATTTGCATCCTGAAAAAGATGGTGAAAAACGCAGCAAACACCACAACAATTCCAAACATGATGCTAATAGTAACCAGCGCATCCTCTTTCAATTTTCTCATTGAGAGATGGATGGTAATAGCACCAAGAACCGTTCCATTTACTACTTCATGACAGGCGAGACAGTTTGGGGTTCCAACGCTGGTGGCAACAAAGGGTATCGTACCTTGGAAAGTTGGCTCTTCTGCACTTTCCACCATGGAAAAATATGCTTTTCCAGTGGCAAGAACATTATTTTCAATGGCATCAGCACCAAGCTCTTTATCCAACCCTTTACCAAACTGCGATATCACATGGGGACCACGAATAACCCTGGCAACCAGCAAACCTTCAACCTCTGACAATCTATCAAGAAACTGCTCGCGCTGCTTTATAACGCCATTAATCATGGCTTCAGTCAGGCTAACCCGGACAATTTCAGCGGCAGACCGGACATGGTCTTTAGCTGTAGAGAGAGAGAAATAACGGAATGACACCAAGCTGACAGTAACCAACAGAACAATCATAGCACCAGAAAGAGAGACGGTTAATAGCGTCGTCTTCGCTTGTAACTTCATACCCCCTCCCCAGTAGATGCCATAAAAACCCCCAAACAAAAAACCGTATGCAGAACAGTTAGTATCGAGCGCTAAAAAAATGCTGTTCCAACCCTGCTAAATAGTTAGCAGTGGATTGGTTTCAGGAAAAATCAAGACTATCCTCCATTTAAACACAAAACCTCATATTCATCCAGAATTATGTCCCAGTCCAAATATTTAATAAAATGTTCAGATTTAAACTATAAGTCGGCTATATCCAACATTTCATTAACGCTTTTTAAGATTTTCAGGGATCTGCGGGCATGGAGCCGCTCAACCAATACTCCATCAACAACACAGATCTCTTCACCACTTATGTTTGCCTGCTGCCACAAAGAGAGGATTTTCCTGGCTTTTGCAACTTGAGCTTCAGAGGGTAGAAAGAGCCGGTTTGCTGAATCTATCTGACTGGGGTGTATGACGGTTTTACCATCAAAACCAAGCCCGGCCCCATCACGGCACTGCGTGATAAACCCCTGAGGATCTTTTAAATCAACAAACACTCCGTCAAGCACGAAAACTCCAGCCGCTTTTGCTGATAAAACAGTCTGTTGCAGAGCAGACGACATATTACTCCTATCCACTGTCGCAGCAACTCCCAGGGCAGCACCAAGATCAGAGGTTCCCAGCATAAGAGCACCGATACGTGGGTGGGCAGCAATAGAATAAGAGTTTAGCACCCCAAGAGGTGATTCAATCATAGCCCAGACAGCAGGCGTAAACCTGCCAGAGTTAACAGACTCCAGTGTTGATAACAGATCAAATAGCGGCTGCAAAGCTGCCAAAGAGTCAACTTTAGGTACGACAATTGCGTCTGGCTCAGAAGAGAAAACTGCCTCCACATCATCAACCCAGAAACCAGTGTTCAAACCGTTGATTCGAACTGTTCGCAAAACATTGTTAGAGTCAACCTGCCTCAAACTCTCCTTGGCCAATAATCTAGCTTCAGATTTGAGCTGTATGGGTACTGAATCTTCTAAATCAAGGATCAAACCGTCCGACCCTAAGTTGGGGGCTTTTTTAAGAACCTTTTCCTTTGAGGCAGGAACATATAAAATGGAGCGAAGTAATCTACTTGCAGAGTTTTGCATGTTTCACATCTATCTTGGTTAAACCGTTAGCCCACCACATTATTCCATAGTTACTCTATCATACTTGCACCGTCAGGACACATTTTTTATGCCAAGAAAAAAAAGCTCCCGCACCATAAACCATCGGCAAAAAGAGCGAATCTCTGCTATTAGACAGAGACGTTCTGACCGAATTAATGCCCGTCAGGAAGAGGGGTGGGAGATTTTAAACGAGTCCACACTTGGCTCTCCAGAAGAGGGGCTGGTAATTGCCCATTTTGGCCTGAATGTTGAAGTAGAAAACCAACAAGGAGGGATCTGCCGTTGTGCGGTTCGGGAGACAGCCGGGATTGAACCAGTCTGCGGCGACCGGGTTGTCTGGCAACGGGCAAATCCAGATCAGGGTGTTATCACTGCCGTTATCGACCGTCACTCAACCCTACAACGCCCCGGCCCCTACCGGCGGTTAAAAACCATTGCCGCCAATATTGACCAAATATTTATAACCACTACCAGCAACCACTTAAACACCGGCCTTCTAGACCGCTATCTAGTGGCAGCAGAAGCAGCAGAGATTATACCAATACTATTGATCAACAAGATGGATCTAGCTCAAAACCCAGAAGAGCTAATGGAGCAGATGGCTCCGTACAGAGCTATGAACTACCAAATTCTAGCCATATCCGCCACCACTGGCTTGGGTATGTCGGAGCTTGAGCAGCTGCTAACTGAAAAAACATCTATCTTTGTCGGGCAATCCGGGGTGGGAAAATCATCGCTGGTAAGGCACTGGGTTCCAGAGAAAACGGCACCAGCTATTGGTGAGGTAAATCACTCAACTGGCAAAGGCCGGCAAACAACAACTGTTGCCAGACTTTATCATCTGGAAAATGGTGGCACTATTATAGATTCGCCGGGAATTCGTGAATTCGGCCTCCACAACATCTCAAAAGAGAGTGTCGCAAGCTACTTTCGGGATATTGCACCCTATCTGCAAGGGTGTCGCTTTTCCAACTGCAGCCACAGCCATGAACCTGGCTGTAGAGTTCTCTCCGCAATAAAAGATGGAAAAATCGATATAATACGTCTGAAGAGCCTACACCGAATCCAAGAGTCCCTGGAAAAAAGCAGCCATTAACCTAAAGTGGTTGATGTTAACTCTACCACTCTAAACACCAAACAACCTACTTCTTACCATAAATCTCATCGGGATTAAGCTCTGGTTTAGCAATCTCTTGCCACCCACCGTTTTGGGCCTCAAGGTAAAAACAGTTGTGCCGCCCGGTGTGACAGGCTACGCCAGCTTGATCGACAAGAATCAACAAGGTATCCCGGTCGCAGTCGGTACGCATTGATTTTACCCTCTGGATATGGCCGGAACTCTCACCTTTTTTCCAGAATTTTTGCCGGCTTCTCGACCAATAACAGGCTACGCCGGTTTTTAACGTCTCGGCTACTGAAGATTTGTTCATCCATGCCATCATTAAAATCTCGCCAGTATCATGCTGCTGGGAGATTGCTGGGATTAGACCGTCGGCGTTAAATTTTAAACTATTTATGCTCTCTTCTGATAATTCTGACATTTTTTTCTCGTTTTCAACTGATTAGAACCTTGGGCACTACCCAAACCAGCCAGGGTGGACACCCCCTTAACCATTATGACTTATATGCGCATCTCTACGCCCTCTTTTTTCAAATACTCTTTTACTTCGGGAATTGTGTAGGTTTGGAAATGAAAAATTGAGGCGGCCAGTACTGCGTCTGCTCCACCTTGCCGCAACCCCTCCAATAGATGCTCTTTTGTGCCAACACCTCCAGAGGCGATTACTGGAATTGTGATTGCTTCAGCTATTGCCCTGGTTAGAACCAGATCATAACCTATCTTGGTGCCATCTCTATCCATGGAGGTGAGCAAAATCTCCCCTGCCCCGTACTCCTCCATTCTTTTTGCCCAAGCTATCGCATCCAATCCTGTTGGCTCTCTACCGCCATGGGTATAGATCTCCCATCTTACAGGAGTGCCAGAGCTATCTTTTTCTACACATTTGGCATCTATGGCTACCACAATACATTGAGCACCAAACTGTGCCGATGCCTCTTTTACAAACTCCGGGCGGAAAACTGCAGCGGTGTTAATGCCAACTTTATCAGCACCAGCATTTAGCAGACGACGGATATCCTGATTAACCCGAATACCACCACCAACAGTCAGGGGAATAAATACCTGCTCGGCAGTGCGACGCACCACATCCAAAATGGTGTCCCGGTTTTCGTGGGAGGCGGTAATATCTAAAAATGTTAGCTCGTCAGCACCCTCCAGATCATACCGCCTGGCAACCTCTACCGGATCACCAGCATCGATAAGGTTTTCAAACTGTACCCCTTTAACCACCCGGCCCTCACGAACATCAAGGCAGGGAATAATGCGTTTTGCCAGCATATCTATTCCACTATTTATATTTAAGTTTCATGATCAAAATAAAGGATGCCATTACCAAAATAGCAACGTTGGTAGCCATTACCGGCCCAGAACCTATAAAAAATCCATACGTTATCCACAAAATAGTACTTAGGACATAGAGTAGAAACATCCCCAAAGAGATATCTTTAGTCGATTTAGTCTGCCATATTTTCACCACCTGAGGCAAAAAAGAGATCGCTGTCAAACTGCCGGCAACAAATCCAAGCGTGGCAATGGACTCCACCTACCGACCTCTCTTGGTCAGCTTGACCGCCTCAGCAAAATCCACCCGGCCATCGTAAATGGCCTTGCCGGTAATTGCTCCAGAGATAGAACCGCCATTGGCAAAAGGCCCGGCATTCTCCAAGGCATCTTCGATATCAGCCATTGTTGAGATGCCACCAGATAAAATAATCGGAATAGCCACCGTCTCTGCAAGTTTTCTAGTTGCCGAGGTGTTTGGCCCGGTAAGAGCACCATCACGGGCTATATCGGTAAAAATAATCTCCGCAACCCCTGCATCCTCAAAACGTCTGGCTAGATCTACCGCTAAAATATCGGTTACCTCAGACCAGCCTTCAACAGCAACTTTACCATCTCTGGCATCAATACCAACAGATATTCGCCCTGGAAAAGCCCGGCAAGCCTCTTTTACCAACTCCGGCTCCCGACAGGCTATTGTCCCCAAAATACAGATCTGAATACCCAAATCAAAACAAGACTCCATGGTTGCCAAAGAACGAATACCACCCCCTAGCTGCATGGGAATATCCAACGCTTTAACAATTGCTGTAATAGCAGCAGCATTTACCTGTTTGCCGGCAAAGGCCCCGTTCAGATCAACCACATGCAACCGCTCAGCCCCCAATCCCTGCCAACGGGCAGCAGTTGCTCCAGGATCATTGGAGTAGATTGTATCTTGCTCCATATCCCCTTGGAAAAGCCGTACACAGTTACCATCTTTCAGATCGATAGCAGGTATGATAATCATTATCTAGCAGGACTCCACGAAATAAAGTTTTTTAACAAGGTCAGACCGTTTTTCTGGCTTTTCTCCGGGTGGAACTGGGTGGCAAAGATATTATCTTGAGCAATAGCAGCACAAAACTCTATACCATAACTGCTGCTACCAGCAATAAGCTGGCTCTCTTTAGGTTGGGCATGAAACGAGTGAACAAAGTAGAAGTGGGAGTTGTCCGGTATACCGGCCCAGAGCGGATGCTCTTGCTTCTGCGCTACCCGGTTCCAACCCATATGGGGAACCTTTAAATTCATCCCCGGCTGCTCAGGATCAGCCATATCGGTTTTAAACCCACCAACATGTCCAGAGATAAGATCCAGCCCTTTATGGACTCCAAACTCATGGCCCTCTGAGAATAGCAACTGCATACCAACGCAGATACCAAGAAATGGCTTTCCTGCTCTGATATGTTCTAGGGTCGGCTCCAGAAGGCCGGACTCTTGCAGATTCCGGTAGCAGTCAGCAAAAGCACCAACCCCAGGCAAGACCACCCGGTCGGCATCAATTATTGCTGCCGGACTCTGGCTTACAGTCACCTGGCCACCAACCGATTCCAAAGCTTTAGCTACAGAGCGTAAATTCCCAGAGCCATAGTCGATAACAGTTATTTTCGACATGAACAGACCTCAGTTAAGAATTAGTTGGGGCAAAGCCCTCATGGTTTTCTACTTAGACAACGTTCCCTTGGTACTTGGAACAGAGCCAGCCCGACGAGAATCAACAGAGCAAGCTGTACGCAGAGCCAGAGCCAAAGCTTTATAACAGGACTCAATAACGTGATGACCATTACCACCGTAGAGATTCTCCACATGCAAGGTCATCGCACCATTACCGGAAAAAGCCTCAAACCACTCTTTAAAAAGCTCAGTATCAAATGTGCCGAGTTTTTGTGCTGTAAAATCGACACGCCACACCAATGAAGGGCGGTTGGATAGATCAACGACCACTCTGGATAGAGACTCATCCAACGGAACCATAGCCATACCAAACCGGGTAATTCCACTACGGTCACCAAGAGCATCTTTAAAAGCTGCACCCATGGTAATACCCACATCCTCTACTGTGTGATGGCCATCAATATGGGTATCACCTTTAGCTTTGACAGTAAGATCAAACAGACCGTGCCGGGCAATCTGCTCTAACATATGGTCTAAAAAACCGATTCCAGTATCTATTGTACACTGCCCTGAGCCGTCCAGGTTAAGAGCCACTTCTACCTTGGTCTCTTTAGTCTCTCTGCGCACCTTGGCGGTTCTTACATTAGCTTTCTTGGTCACGATTTAGCCTCCAAACGCAAATCAACACTTAGTTTATGGGCCGTCAGCCCCTCAGACTCTGCCAATATTGATGCCGCTGGAGCTATTTTGGCAAAAGAGCTGGAAGTGCAATTAATAAGACTGGTTCGTTTAATAAAATCAAACACCCCAAGAGGGCTGGAAAAGCGGGCTGTTCCTTCGGTTGGCAGAACATGGTTGGGGCCAGCGACATAATCACCAATAGGCTCTGGGGTGTAGTGTCCCATAAATATAGCACCGGCATTTCTAATTTTTGCTAGTAGAGCATCAGGATCAGCAACAGCCAACTCCAGATGCTCAGGTGCTGCCTGGGAAGCCAGATCACAAGCCTCATCTATATTTCTACAAACAATTATCGCCCCACGTGCAGCCAAGGATTTTTTACAGATATCTTTTTTTGAAAGTGTCTCTATAATCTCGGCCAGAGCTACCTCAACTCTATCAGCTAACAACTGGGAGTCGGTAATTAAAATCGACTGGGCAATCTCATCATGTTCAGCCTGAGAGAGAAGATCTGCTGCCAGCCAACGAGGATCATTATCGCTGTCTGCAACAATAAGAATCTCCGAAGGTCCGGCAATCATATCGATGCCAACCCGGCCAAAGACCTGTCTTTTAGCTGTTGCTACATAGATATTACCCGGTCCGACAATTTTATCAACCGCTGGGATGGTATCAGTACCAAAGGCCAAAGCTCCGATAGCTTGTGCACCGCCAACCTTATAAACTTCATCCACCCCAACCCGGTCAGCCGCGGCGAGAATAAGTGGGTTGACCTCACCGTTTGGGGTTGGAACCACCATTATCAACTTTTCAACCCCGGCAACCTTGGCTGGTATAGCGTTCATCAATACCGAAGATGGATAACTAGCCAACCCGCCAGGCACATACAGCCCGGCGCTCTGAATTGGGCTTATCCGCTGCCCAAGAACTGTTCCGGTACTATCTTGATAACTATCCACCCCCATTTTTGGCATCTGCCACTCATGGTAGGAGCGAATACGCTCAACCGCCAAATCCAGGGCTGCCAGCTCGTCTTTGCTACACTTGCCGATTGCAGAGGCTATCTCATCCGCAGTAAACGCAAGACTATCTGCGGTCAAGTCAACCTTATCAAAACGTGCTGTATAGTCTATAACCGCCCCATCACCCCGATTTTTAACATCGGCAATAATTTCGGCAACAACCGCCTCAATTTGTGCTTGATCACCTGCATCCCACTGGAGAAGGTCGGCGTAAATTTTAATAAAATCTTCCTGGTCGGTTGAGAGGCGGTTGATTATAGGTACAGTCATGGCACTCACATAAATTTAAAATTGATATATGGAATTTACGAGGGTTTTGCTTGATTCCGGTTAAATAACAGGGAAAAAACTATTCGCTAAGCCGTTGAATATCAGCACCAAGTGCCAGTAACTTCTCTTCGATTCGCTCATAACCACGGTCTAGATGGTAGACACGGGAGATTAAAGTATCACCATTTGCCGCCAGCCCTGCCAGAACTAGAGAGGCAGAGGCTCGAAGATCAGTAGCCATAACCGGTGCGCCGATTAAATTTTTCACCCCTCGGACCCGGACGGTGTTACCCTGAATTGTAATATCTGCCCCCATACGCTGCAACTCAGAAACATGCATAAAACGGTTTTCAAAGATAGTCTCAGTTACAGTACTGATACCCTTTGAGACACTGTTTAAAACCAGCATTTGCGCTTGGATATCGGTAGGAAACCCAGGATAAGGGCTGGTCTGGATATCCAAGGCTTTAAGCTTGCTGCCTTTGCGAATCCGCATGGTACCGTCATCTTTAAGGTCAATATCTATACCAGCCTGACGAAATGCCTCAATAGGAACCGTCAGATACTCGCTCTGGGTATTGGTCAGGGTAATATCACCATCGGTAATAGCAGCGGCAATTATAAAAGTCGCTGTCTCGATACGGTCAGGGATGATGTTGTGCTTGGTTCCGTGTAGCTCGTCCACACCTTCAATGGTTATGGTGCTGCTGCCTGCCCCTTGGATTTTTGCCCCCATGCTGGTTAGCATGTTTGCAAGGTCAACAACCTCAGGTTCACGGGCGGCATTTTCGAGAATGGTCACCCCATCAGCTAAAGTAGCCGCCATTAGGAGGTTTTCCGTACCAGTAACTGTCACCGGCTCCAAAAAAATCTTTGCTCCACGAAGCCGTTTGGCTTTGGCACGAATATATCCATCACCAAGCGATACTTCCGCCCCCATCGCCCGCAATCCTTGAATATGCAAATTAACCGGTCTGGAGCCAATAGCACAACCTCCAGGCATGGAGATCTCTGCCTGCCCGTAACGGGCCAACATCGGCCCCATAACCAGGATGGAGGCCCGCATGGTACTTACCAGATCATAAGGAGCACAGAAATTATTTATTCCACGGTTGTCTATCTCGACACCGAGCTTCTCATCTATGGTGAGGTCCGACCCTTGCTGCCCCAACAACTCCAGCATGGTGGTAACATCAGCTAGATGGGGAATGTTGGTAAGATAGACCTTTTCACTAGTCAACAGAGTAGCTGCCAACTCTGGTAGAGTAGCATTTTTTGCCCCACTTATGGGGATAGTACCTTTGAGTGCAGCCCCGCCGCGAATTAATATTTTATCCATGATATCAAACTTACTACCTGATTTTGCTCTGCGGGGCAAGTTCTTATGGTAATTACATTTTGTGCGATGAGCTGATTTAGCCCTAATATTTTATGAATTATAGACACTCTTTCTTAATAAAGAAGTTTTAACTTGCGTTAACTTATTAGCAGTGCTAATCTATCATTAGCGTAAACTATTACAAAAAAATAGAGGACAAGATAATGGATAAGGATTTATCACAACTGCGGCGGCAGAAGCTGGCGCAACTGATACGTCAGGAGGGTAGCCAGTCTGGTGTTGCTCGTAAAATTGACACCGACCCATCATATTTAAGCCAGATCATGAGCAGCAAAGGTCGGCGCAATGTTGGCGAGGCATTAGCAAGGCGAATTGAGGAGCGTTTCAACAAAAAACCGGGCTGGATGGACTCCGACCCCGACTCCCACCCCTACCTTGAGGTGGTTGAAAATATCGGCGACACCCTAACCGATTTTGTCATGATTCCCCACTACAACGCTGCTGCCAGCATGGGGCCGGGAGAGGCACAGCCTGACGAAGACCAGATCAACGGTCATCTGGCTTTTAAGAGTGTATGGTTGAAAAAACGCCGGCTGAACCCACGATACCTTACTGTAATTGATGCTGTCGGCGACTCTATGCACCCAACCATATCCAACGGTGATGTACTACTGGTTGATCTTAGACAAAAAGAGCCTATTGATAACCGTATCTTTGTTCTACGCATGGAAGATCAACTCTTTGCCAAACGGCTACAGACACGCCCCAACCATATTATAAACATCCACTCCGACAACCCCCTCTCACCTCCATTTGAGGTAAATTTGGACAGTAGCGAAGGGGTTACAATTATCGGCAGGGTAATATGGGCAGGTAAAGACCTGTAACACTAGCCATCCCAACCAAATGGCAGTTGCAAGCACCAACTATTCATAACCTATGATTAATCAAGCGTATAACGGAACATCAAAATGGTTGTATCTGGTACGTGCTTGCAACTGCTGTCTCCATATCCAACCAAAAACTTTGATAGTGGTAAAAAAAAGAATCTGGATAATTATCACCAAATAATAGGTTTATTGGTGCTTGCAGCGGAAAAAAATGCTATACGTTTGCTGTTATGAAAGTTCCGTCACTCAACGAATTTAAAACCCTTGCCCGGAAAGGAAACCTGGTCCCCGTCTACCGGGAGATCATGGCCGATCTTGACACACCGGTTTCTGCCTATCTCAAGGTGGCGGCAGAGAGCCAATACGCCTTTTTACTGGAGTCGGTTCAGGGTGGAGAAAAATGGGGCAGATATAGCTTTCTCGGCCTGGACCCGGCAGCTATTTTTACCGTCTATGAACAGAGAGTTGAGATTAAACAGATAGACAAACCCCTTGAGGTAATAACCGGACGAAATCCCATGGCCGTACTTGAGGAGTACATGAACCGCTTTGTGCCGGTTGCAATCCCAGGGCTACCACGCTTTCATGGAGGGGCAGTGGGCTATTTTGGTTATGACATCGTTCGCTGCTTTGAAAATATCCCAGACAACAACCCTGACAAACTCGGAACCCCTGACGCAATTTTCATGCTCTCGGATCTGATTCTTATTTTTGACAACCTTTTAGGGCGGCTAAAGGTGGTTGCCAACCTTTTTATAGAAGATGGAGACGACTTAGAAAAACTCTATCAAGATGGAATTAACCGAATCGACAGCATTGTCGCAACTCTGCAACAGACCCTGCCAAAAGCAGAAGACGTTAACGCAAACAGCTCAGAGATCAGTGAAAATGATTTTGCCCATGAGATGCAAAAAGAGGTGTATGAGCAAGCGGTAGAAAAGGCCAAAGAGTATATTCTTGCAGGAGATATATTTCAGGTAGTGCTCTCCCAACGACTATCAATACCATTTCCACACCAACCCATCTCACTCTACCGGGCTTTGCGTAGCACCAACCCATCCCCATACATGTATATGCTCCGTTTGGGAGACTTTTCCCTGGTGGGGTCAAGCCCGGAGATTCTGGTCCATCAAGAGTCCGACGTGGTAACAGTCAGACCCATAGCCGGAACTAGACGGCGAGGCAAGACCGAAAGAGAAGACCAAGCCCTGGAGAGAGAGCTTCTTGCCGACCCGAAAGAGCTTTCGGAACATATAATGCTAGTGGATTTAGGCCGAAACGATCTAGGCCGGGTTGCCAAGACCGGCAGTGTTGAAGTAACTGATCAATTCACCATTGAGCGTTACTCTCATGTTATGCACATTGTCTCCAATGTTGAGGCCCGGCTTCGTAAAGATTTGAGCCTTTTTGATGTTGTAGCTGCAACCTTTCCGGCTGGAACAGTCAGCGGTGCACCAAAAATCCGGGCTATGGAGATTATTGACGAGCTAGAGGTATCCCGCCGTGGTCCGTATGCAGGAACTGTTGGTTACATCTCTTTTTCAAAAAATATGGATTTAGCTATCACAATTCGGACAGCAGTTATTAAAGATGGCACACTTTACGTTCAGGCTGGTGCAGGAATTGTTGCCGATTCACAGCCAGAACGGGAGTATGAAGAGACCAGGGAAAAAGCTCGGGCCATATTCCGTGCTGTGGATATGGTTCAACGAGGATTGGAGTGATAAAAACCCCATGCTCTTGATGATCGACAACTATGACTCATTTACCTATAATCTGGTCCAATATTTCGGCCAGCTTGGGGTTACTGTTGAGGTTTTTCGCAATGATGCCATCACTATTGATGAGGTGCATAAGCTAAAACCCCAACATATAGTCCTCTCTCCTGGCCCCTGCACTCCAGATCAGGCCGGAATAACCCTGGAAATTATCAAAACATTTGCTGGTAAAATCCCAATATTTGGAGTTTGCCTTGGCCATCAGGCGATTGGCCAGGCTTTTGGCGGCGAAGTTATTCGTGCCCCTGCTGTTATGCACGGCAAGGTCTCGGAGGTTCACCACCAAGGCAGAGGAGTATTTGAAAATTTACCAAACCCACTGACCGCCACCCGTTACCACTCTCTGGTGGTAAAAAAAGAGTCACTTCCTGACTGCTTGATGGTTACTGGCTGGACTGCAGATGGGCTGATTATGGGTCTTAAACATAAAACCCTGCCGGTGGAGGGGGTTCAGTTTCACCCGGAATCCATTCTTACCGAACAAGGTCATGATCTTTTAGCTAATTTTATTCGTCAACCAAGATTTAGCCACACAACGAGGTTACCATGAATATTCAAACCGCCATCGCCCTCCTTGTCGACGGTAGAGACCTGGCCCAAGAAGAGGCCCACAGGATAATGGACCGGATAATGTCTGGAAATGCCACTGATGCACAAATTGGCGCCTACCTGACTGCTCTACGCATGAAAGGTGAGACCGTAGACGAAATTGCCGGTTCGGCAATTGCTATGCGAGAGAAAGCTCTACATGTCAAGGCTGATGGTATTGTTGTTGATACCTGCGGTACAGGTGGTGATAGCTCGGGAACATTCAACATTTCTACAACAGCTGCTTTTGTGGTAGCTGCAGGAAATGTAAATGTGGCAAAACACGGCAACCGCTCTATCTCCTCAAAAAGTGGTTCGGCGGATCTTTTAGCTGCTTTGGGAATCAATATCAATGCCGAATTAGCAGTAGTTGAGAGGTGTATAGCCCAGGCAAATATCGGCTTTATCTTCGCACCAAAACACCATTCAGCAATGCGCCATGTCATGAAACCAAGAACCGACATTGCCATGCGCACAATTTTCAATCTGTTGGGCCCACTTACCAACCCTGCTGGAGCACTAAATCAACTTATAGGTGTTTATGACGGCAACCTTACAGCAACATTAGCTAATGTATTAGCCCGTTTAGGTTCCAAACATGCTTTGGTTGTCCACGGCAGTGATGGACTGGATGAGATAACCACAACCGGCCCCACCAGGGTAGCTGAGCTAAACACAAATGGCCATGTTATCTCCTACGTTATCGAACCAGAACAGTTTGGCCTGCCAAGAGCTACAGCAGAATCTTTAAAAGGCGGAGATGCTGGTTTTAACGCAGAGATCACCAGAGCCATACTTGCAGGGGAAAAAGGGCCTCGCCGGGATATAGTCACACTAAATGCTGGAGCGGCACTTTTTGTTGCTGGCATTACACCAGATATTGGGTCCGGGCAACAGTTGGCTTGCGAGCTAATCGATACTGGAAAAGCTCAAGACCGCTTAGCAACATTGGTACGGATGTCCAACCAACCAGTTTAAGGTAGAGCATAGTTATTAACAATTGGAGAACCGTACAGAAATTTCACCTCTCCCACGGATAGGCCAGACCTACAAGGCGAAAGCCTATCTCTGCATCCCGGTTGCCTGGGTCAAACCTATCCCGGTAGGCAGATCTAATTCGTAGAGCAGGTGATAACCAGGAGCCTCCTCTGATAACCCGTTGTGCCGTGGTTGACCAACTACTTCTAGGATTGATTAGAGGTGAGTTTTGATAAAAATTTTCTTCATACCAGTCTCTGGTCCACTCAAAAACATTGCCATGCATATCCAGCAGACCATAACCGTTAGCAAATCCTGAAAACTGCTCTACCGGTGTTGTTCCGCCATGAAACTCACCTGCAGGGTTAAACTGACCCTCTTTGCGTCCATTAAAATTGGCCTGCCCGGTATGAATTTTATTGCCAAAATTAAATGGAGCCGCAACTCCTCCTCGACATGCATACTCCCACTGAGCCTCCGTGGGCAGGGTTATCAAACGGTGGCACTGCTTGGAGAGCCACTCCGCCATAGCCATAGCATCTTCATAGGCAACATTTACAACTGGGTGGGACTCATCATAAGTAAAACCGCTATCGCTCCAATCTCCACCCTCGCTTTTTTCTAACTGACCACTAACTGGATTCCATACATTACACCATCCCTCTCGCTCAGAGATGGTTTTATAGCCACTAGCTTTTTGAAAACTGGCAAAATCGCCTCTAGTTACCGGGGTACGGCAGATCCAGAAACCATCAAGCTGTACTACATGGGCCGGCCTCTCTCGCCCAAACCCAGGGGAGGACCTATTATCGGCAGACCTATTAAAAAGCTGCTCCTCATAACTGCTCTGTCCCATGGTAAATTTACCAGGGGGAATCCAGTGAAAAGCTAGAGTAGCTCCAAAAGCACTGACCTGCCACTTTTTAGCTGCCGGTATCCGGGTCCGCAAGACAAGAGCCGGTTTTTTTCTGCTTTTATCAGGCAGAACTTCGGCAATAACTTTATCTAGTGACCATCTTTTTTTTGGATTTTTTTCCAACATTCCTTCTAAAATCTTTTTAAGATTATCCGGGCAACCAGGAGGAATTACAACCGGTTCTGGAGATTTTTGAGCAGAGGTAATTGAGGCAGACACCCCCTCATAAGCTGGCCTGCCAAACAACATGAAATATAGAGTCATGCCAAGGGAGTAAACCTCTGAGACCAGATAACGTTTTTTACGCCACACCTCTGGAGCGGTATAGCTATGAGTACCAGATACTGCTGGCTCTCGGGCATTTCTCCAGCTAGCTGCCAACCCCCAGTCGGCGAGATACCATTTTATGCGATTTTTGCCAACTATTTTGCCAAGTATATTAGATGGCTTGATATCCCTGTGCAAAATTGGTGGAGTACGGGAGTGGGCATAGGCAACAGCTTTAGCAATCTGGCCTAGAACCCCTAGCGCCTCCACTTCTGATAGGTGACCGCGAGATAAAATAGCCTCTTTTAAGGTACCGCCATCCAGATATTCGGTCACCATGATCATCGCCCCATTCTCATCAACCATAGACTCATGGAGTTGAAGAATGTGTGGCCCGCCACGGAGAATGGCAAGTTTTTCTACCTCTGATTCATACACATGGGCTTTCCTGGCAACGGTGGCCTGTTTTGCAGCAAATAGATTACCGGTACTAAGCTCACGAACCTTAAAAACCAAAGCAAAGTTACCAGCCCCAACCCGCTCTAATATCTCATAACGTTCATCGATAATATTATCGCCAACCTCAAGGTTTTTAATCTCTGCCTTCTGTTTTGTCTTGGGGTAGGTGGTCCCCAACTCCTCACAACTTGACATTCCTGCCACCTCCGCCAAAAGCTCGATTATTCCATCAACAGCTACGCCGTTGCGACTACCCATAGCCACCTTTAACAGACCTTTCTGTTTACCGTTTGGATGGAGAATGGCATTAGGTTTGATTATCTCAAAACGGGAGCCGCGAAAACCAAAGCTCATTCCGTTAACCAGACCAAGGCTGCGCTCAGCAGATAGTTGTAAAATTGCTGCAACCAGAAATTTATGGTTCTCTTCACTATCCTGCTCAGGATTAAAATGAAAGACAACAAATGGTGCTTTTGCCCAAGGCCACTGAGCAGTGCTAGAGATAGACGGGTGGGAGATACGTGAAAAAATTCCCCGCCTTTGTTTGATAATAGGTGAAATGGTTTTAGCTAAACGACTGTTATTGGCGAAAACCCTACTACAGTGCGTCTCAAAACGTTTACCATCCAAAAACCAGGGAACATCCAGAACCGACATCTCATCCATCAACAGACCGTTGCCAAATAGATTGCGATTTTTACGCATTTTTGCAGCAAGGCTCATCGCAATTTTTTCAACCTTTTTGTGCTCTTGCCGGTAGAAAAGGCTCAATATGCCCACATTAGCCAACTCCAACCCTTCTTGATCAAGCTTTAAACCAGAACTTAGTACCACAACCAGAGGCGGTGGTGATCCAGGCAGCATAGATATGAACTGCTGCAGGGGAAAGCTATTGCCAACTATTGTACTATCAACAACAACAACCTTAGGCGGTGTAGCCCGCAGGGAGAGAGAGTTTAAAAGCTGCTCAAAATCCAAAGCCTCCAGATCCCAATCGTAAGATACCGGCTCTAAAAAAAGCACGTCTGCCTTTTCTCTTTCAACTCGTAAAAAAAGCTCCGCCTGTTTTACAATTCGTTGATAATGAAATAGTGGTGAAGCAAATGCCTGCAAAATCTGCTCTGTCTCAAAATAACCACCAAACATATCGATGTTTACTATGCTCTTGTTATCTTTGCTCAATACCTGACCAAAAACCTGAAACAGTGCTGCAATGGCAGACAAACCGCTTCTGAATAGAATATGCTCACAGTCCCACCCTTCTGGTGAAGGACGATAGTCCGGGCAACGTTTTTCAAGATTACGGGGATAGACCAGCCGCTCATATTTAAATTTAGCACTCAGACCAAGAGGAAGTCTTTTATCGGCCCCTGCCGGTGGTGATTTAAGGTGGGGGTCGCTATAGCGGTGGGCAATCTCCAACCAAAGTGACCGCAACTCCATGGCAAGAGAGTCCAGGCGACTGTTGCCAGCCAAGGTTTCAAGATCTGCATCATCTAGTAAACTGCTGGCTTTTTTCTGCCAGTTGGCAAAACGGTGAGCATATTTTGGCACTACAGCAACAATCTGCTCTGCCATAGCCAGAAGATGCAGGCACTCATCCCGGCCCGGGGTTTTGCTCGCAATTGGCTCGACATCAACAACCCTCTTTAGCTGAGAAAAGTCGGCTTTGATTTCTGGAGCTGGTTTCTCATTTCTAGAGGTTATGATAATGGCCATTATTGTATTTTTAAAATATCCTTGGGTAACTATTCAGCAGCACATCGCCGAGCAAAATCATCAAGAGTAAATTGCCGCTTGAGTATAATACTGTTATCTGGTTTCATCCAATAAATAGAAGGAAAATTAAGACCGTTGTATTGAATGGAAAAAGCGTGGGTATAAGCACCGACACTTTTAAACAGAACTCTTGAGCCTATCTGCAACCTCTCGTTAAAGCGGTGTTCGCCTAGCAGGTCACCAGCCAAGCAGGTTGCTCCACCTAACAGATAGGAGTATCTGCCATGTTTTGAACTACCATAAACTGATGGCCTGAAACCGTAGATAAATGATTCTAGCTGGTGATTGATTGAGCTATCCAAAATAGCAACTGCTTTGCCGTCGCTGGTAAAGATATCTATAACAGTTGCCAACAACCAACATGCCCTCTGCACCAGAGCAGTTCCCGGTTCTATGTACACCTGTAGTCCATGTTTCTTTTTCAGCCGGCTACAGGTTTCTATAAATATCTGCTGGTTTTTGCAGCTTTCCAACCGGTAACCTCCACCCAGGTTGATCCAACTAAGTTTATCAAGCAACTCCGGGAGCTTCTCTTCAACGATTGCCACTGTTCTTTGCAGGTTTTTAAAATCACCCTCACCAACAGCGGTGTGCATATGCAGACCATCAATATTTACAAACTCTCTTCGACTATTTTGCCATAGATCATGTAACTGATTGACTGAAATCCCAAGCTTGGAAAAAGTCCGGCATGGATCATAGTGGGGTTTTCCTGCCAAACTAAGATGGGGGTTAACCCGAAGAGCACCAGACAACCCTCTCTTTATCAGCCACTTATATCGCCGCCACTGCCCAGTGGAGTTAAAACTAACCGAAGTACACTCCCCATCAATAGCTTTAGCCTCTAGAGCACCAATTCCAGGAGCGGTAAAGTGGAGTTTTGTCCCGACTCCGCTAGATTGTCTTGCCAGCAAAAGCTCCGGCAACGAGCTACATGATAGCCCATCAACCAGTGGAGCGATTTTTTTAATAAGTGGAACAATGGAGTTTGCCTTTACAGAGTAAAGTAGTTTTGTATCTGTTGGTTCGGTTAAAGCGCGAGCGTTGGCAACAAGGTCCTCAAGACTCTTTTCATGGATAATATAAGCAGGAGTCTCCAACCCTTTAGCTGCCAGAATAAGATCGCCAAGCTCAAGCTTTTTGCCGGGTTTTTGCTTGCTAACTCCAATAGTAAGTTTGACACCACTTTTGGCTTTAGGAGGCAGTTTACCAAGCAACTGCTTTTTGTTGTGAAAATTTTTATCAATGTCTGTTATCAATGTGCGAATCTCTTCCAGCAGTGCAGGCTGCTGGAGATATTGCTTATCGTTGAGCCAGCCATTGATCAAATCCCGCATACCGCTATTATCTGGCCCTCCACCTCCCAACTTTGCAATAACAGAAACAATCTGCTTTTTGACTTCCTCAACCCGTTGCTCTGCTGTTTTTAGATCAATACCTCCTTTTAATAGCTGTTTAAGGGTTCGACAGTGATAACTACTGCAATCTTTTGGTAGATGTTTAAAATAGATTAAACAGCCATCTGCTGTTAACTGTGGGCAAGCTTTGCTGAAATAATATTTTTGCTCCGATTGATTTTCAAGAGACAACTCCATACCTGAGAAAAAATGTAGTTCATTGGCAGAGAGAATCACCCGGCAGATGTTCCCTTTACAACATAAGAGACAACCAAGACAGAGCTTGGAAACATTTTTTTCTAGAGTGCTCTTGCTATCCTCCATTTATAATACCTTTGTCTCTGCATATTTTTTGGTTTTTATCCAAAACAATAAAATTTTAAACCTTGTATATTAAATCATCATCCTTGTTAGGTTAGCAGAGTAGTTGATTTTCGCCAACAGGCTTGGATTTAAAAAAAAATTCGGAGCCAGAAAACTCCTGACTCCGAATTAAATACTTGCCTTCTAAATGTGATCTAGTTGTGTCTAACCAATACAGTCACAACAGATCATTCTGGTTTTTATCAAATTATCACTACCAGGTAATGTCCTCAATGTTGTCAAAATCAAGAGTTGAGCCATCCTCCAGGGTTATGGTTCCTGAAGCATCACCATCTGTGAAGTCAATGGTGTTGTTCTCAGCATCGATAGTGTACTCAGCATCAGTATCAATGGTCCAATCACCTCCTGGAGGTCCTTCAACACCTTCAATCTGAATAGTATCGACCCAACCTTGACCAGCTCCACCGTCAACATCATTCATTCCACCGGAGTCTGCACCGAAGATGAACAGATCGCTGCCGTCACCACCATCCATGTGGTCATTACCGTTACCAGTAATAAATGTATCGTCACCAGCTCCGCCATCAATTTGATCGTTACCTTCTCCGCCTATCAGAATATCATTACCGTCACCACCTACAAGCTGATCATTACCTTCTCCACCTACCAGTTTATCATCACCAGCACCGCCATCTATATGGTCGTTTTTGAGTCCACCATCAATATCATCATTTCCATCGGTGCCATCAATGTGATCACTCTTATCAGTCCCTTCAATCTCATTATCATACTCAACCTCTTCACTATCCGCCTCTCCTTCAGGCTCTACATCAACCTCTACTACAGGTTCTGGTTCAGGATCTGGATCAACTTCTACTTGCTCTTCAACATTATCTTCAGCAGGAGCTTCATCTTCATCGGCCACATCTATGTTTATGCTACCTTCAACCAAGTTGGTATCGTCGCCATCCTGGGTTGTAATCTGAATACCAAGGCTGAAGTCTTCTGTTGTTCCTTCTGCTGGAGTAATGGTCAGACCAGGGATCTCCCAGGCGATTGGATCACCAGCATCGTTGGTAGCTGTCACAGCCAGATCATCTTGAGAGATAACCCAAGTACCGTTTTCACCAGCTTCACCAACACTAAGTATAGCCCCTTCAGGAACATCGGTTAGGATAATGTCACCAGAGATTGATTCAGAGCCATCTGTATCCTGCAGAGCAAAACCTATTTCTAGATCTACATCACCACTCTCATTAGACTCTTCTCCACCTTGAGAACCGCCTCCCTTTTCACCTCCCTTGTTGCCACCATCAAGATCGTTGTCTCCATCGGAGCCTCCTTTTGATCCACCGGAAATCTCCTCTCTGATCACCGGAGCTGAATAGACCACCTTATCCAGAACGATAGCCATCCGCTTGCCCACATTGGCCTTGGTAAGTTGACCGAACTTTCTGGTTCCCTGACGGTTGAAGCTGATGTTTACCACCGGCTCATTATACTGCGAATAACCGACACGGGCATCGGTAAGCAGATCTCCAGCCAGAGG
>JADFZU010000018.1 GCA_015232365.1 Magnetococcales bacterium
GACATTTAAACGGTGCTGTACTATATGGAGCTTGGTATTATCACGGCCAGATACAAACACCGAATCACCTTTAGCCCGGCCACGAAACGTATAATCAATAGAGACCCCTGCAATATTATGGGATACAATTGACCTCTCATCACGACCAACAACCTTTGCAACTGTACGCAGAAAATCTTCTGGCAGCAAATCTTGGGGCCGTCCCTCTTCCAGTCCCAGGCTAAGAAGGTAGTGCCTTACACTTGGGTTAACATAGAGAATGGAGCCGCCTTGATCAATTTTGAAGATAAGATCAGGGTTCATGTCTGGAAAGTCGCTAAAAAAATTTTTGCTGCGCTGCTGGGCAATCTTGCAAGCAGTGCTGGTCACAATCCACGGCACAAAGAATGGGATAAGCAGCTTACCAGTACCGTAAACAGGGTAGGAGTATAGTGAGTTCACCAGTTCAGAAATATAGTCATGCCCAACAAAAATAGCGTTAAAGTAGCTAAACAGATGGATCGCTCCTCCAACCAGCATTGCTGCAAGTGGAGGCCGGGAAAAAATGCTGACCAGAACCCCTTTACCACCACTCACTTGAGGTTGAGTTGTGGTGCTTAGCTGTGGTTTTTTTTGCATAAGGCGATCTCATCAAAATAGATAGGCTGAACCATCCATGAGATCTTACACTAATAGAGCGGCATAGAAAACGGTATGCTTTGAATACTCCAAGCCAGAGTGACTAAAAACAGTTTGCAATAAAACCAGCAACCTAATATTCTATAAAAAAAGAATTTTTTGATTAAGGAAAACCAACATCATGGTAAAACATCTCATATGTTTTCTAGCGATAATCACTTTGACTCTCTCGACAACCGGCTATACCAAAGAGAAAGATATTGAACAGTATCTTCTATTAAACCTAAAAAGAACAATGGTTGATGTAAATGCAACTGATGCCAGGGGAACCACTCTGCTACACTGGGCAGCGAAAAACAGCTACCCCAGAATTGTCGAGTTTTTACTGGCAAGAGGAGCAGATCCTGACCGGGTCAACTATTCAGGCATTACACCAATTGAGTTGGCTATTGAGAGCAAGGGGCCGGGAACCGGTAGAATAGTCCAGCTTCTGCAAAATGCGATACTTGGCAAAAGCACTCCTGTCACGAAGATGGACGACTCTAAAACCATGGAACAATCATCAGCAGCAGCAATCAGCTCCCCGGCAACAAACAATTACTCAGCTTTTGCAGATAAAATCACCCTGCCGCCTAGTACTATAATTGCCCAAAAAATTATTAAGGAAAAAGAGCTGGAGATAGATGCATTAAACAAAAAAATAGCTGACCTGAAAATCAACTTAGCAAAAAAAGATAAAGATATTGTACTGACAGAAAGAAATGCAAAAGCTATTGAGTCAATCAGTTACGAGCTTGAGGATACTAAAGAAAAACTGAAAATCATTCAGGCAGAAAACCAATATTTAAAAGCAAAAACCAAGTCGTTCAAGATTCTAGACTATTTAACCGTTGACTTCATGCTTGCAATTGAGTGGCTAAACAAAGAACAGTAAAGCAAAAAAATCCATTCGCCTAAAAAAAGGGGCCGGCTCAATGTCCAAGATAAAAACCTCGACACAACTGCATATTTTCATCTTGATTCTGACTGTTTTGATTATGCTTTCCCTTAACATGATTCAAGATAACGCCAACAGTTTCAGCAGTACTTGGAAAAACTATCTTAACCAGGTTGCCAGCCGGCAAATTCTTTTACAGGATATCAAAACCAACTTTGGTTACGGAGGTGCTATTCACAATTTTAAAAATTATCTAATTCGCAACCAGGAAAAATACCGTATGCACTCTGAAAACCAGTTTAAAGATATACTCATTAGCATCGAGTACTATAGAGATGTCCCAAACCTTGGCAACCATGAGAAAAAGGCCCTGGAAGATATTGTGATGGTTGTTAGCAACTATCAAAAACAGCTCGGAGTTATTATGCATATGCATGGTGAGAAGGCCAGCATCAATGCAATAGATCAAATTGTAAAAGTTGATGATCTTCCCGCCATCATGGCTTTGCGTACTCTCCAGATAGAGTTTGAAATTCTTACCGCTGCCAACTCTGGAGAGATACAGTCAGAGGTGATAAAAACAGGCCAACACACCATAATTCTATTTATATTGGTTATAATCTTAGCTTTAAGCTTTGGTTTAATCACCAACACCTATATTAGAGGAAAACTCAAGAGCTGATTTTTTCCTATGGCCATAAACTATCACATGCCTCTGTACCGCCCACCGTCAGAGGGTGAAAATCTGATTATTCAGGCCACATTAGGCTGTAGCTTTAATAACTGCACATTCTGCTCCATGTACCACGGCAAAACTTTTCAACCTAGAGCATTGGCAGATGTTATGCTGGATATTGACCAAGCTGCTTCTGAATGGCCCCAGGCCAGGCGGGTTTTTCTTGCTGACGGTGATGCTCTTGTACTGCCCACCTCACACCTGCTTAAAATTCTCAACCATCTCTCGCTACGTTTGCCAAAGTTAACCCGTGTATCCTCTTATGCACTACCGGGCAACCTATTAAAAAAATCGGTGGCTGAGCTAAACCTACTCCAAGAACATAAGCTGACTCTGCTCTACTACGGCATAGAGAGCGGCTCAGCCTCCCTATTAAAAAAAATCCGCAAAGGAGCCACCCCGGAAGGAATGTTTGAAGGTCTGATCAAAGCAGAGGAGGCACAGATAAAAACCTCGGCAACAGTGGTTCTGGGCCTGGGAGGACAGGAGGAGTGGCAGAGCCATATTGACCAAACTGTGGATCTACTGCAAAAAGCCCCGGTAAACTATCTATCGACTCTACAGCTTTTTCTTGAGGATTCGGTTCGGGAGCGATTTTTGTCTGGGTTTAAAGCCGGTTTTAAATTTCAAGATGATCGGGGGATTTTGGCAGAACAGTACCGGTTGATTGACAGACTAACCAGTCTACCCAAAAGAGCTGTTTTCCGCTCCAACCACGCATCCAACGCTCTGGCTTTAGCTGGAAACCTGCCTAAAGACCGTCAGCGTCTTTTGATGGAGATTAAAGCTGCCCAAGACGGAGCAGCCAATCTGCGTCCTGCATTTTTAAGATCCCTTTAAACCCAGGTTACGTAGCTGGACATGCCTTAGTGGCACAGCATTTTGGTTTGTCTGGTAAATCAGGAAAATCGAAACCACCTTGTTGGTGACAAGACTTTGTTCTGGTTTGCATGGTTAATCAAGAGGTTGTGCAGGTGATGTTACGAACAACTGCAAAATCGAGGTTAAACGCTTCCGGGAAGAGGCTCTGCCCCTTCCCGGACCCATTTTTAAATTTAGCCCAGTGCTGCTAAAACTTCATCATAGTTTGGCTCTTCAACAATCTCAGGTACTTGCTGTGTATAGGTGACTGTTCCGTTGCCGTCAAGAACTACTACCGCTCTAGCAAGTAGTCCAGCCAAAGGACCATCAACAATACGGACACCATAATCTTCGCCAAAACCTCTAGCACGAAGCTCTGATACTGAGACAACACTTTCCAGACCTTCAGCACCACAAAAACGGCTGTGGGCAAATGGCAGATCAAGAGATACACATAAAACCACTGTGTCAGCCTTGCTTGCTACATCTTGATTGAAACGGCGTACAGATGCAGCACACACAGGTGTATCAATGCTTGGAAAAATGTTTAGAACTACTGTTTTACCAGCAAAATCACTAAGAGATACATCAGATAGATCAACTTTTGTCAATTTAAAGTCAGCACCTTTGCTGCCAACAGCAGGTAGAGAGCCACAAGTGTTGATGGGGTTACCTTTCAGGGTAATGCTTGCCATTGTTTTCATACTCCTAATAAAATTTTATTGTGGTAGTGCCATAAAAAAATTTGGTTAACGTAAGTACTCTACCGATTTAAATCTTGAGACGCAATTGTTAACCAGAAAATTCATAAAATAGTTGGTTAATCAGCATCCTTTATAACAAATAACAGCCACAGCAACTCCCCGGCAAAAAACAGCACAACCAATCCAGCCAGCCCACCTCCCCACTCCCGACTCCAAACAGAAATTACCCCGGCAATGTAGAAAAACAGCAGCCGGAGAGCTCCACGCCTGGCGAGAAAATACTGCCCGGCCTCCCGTTTGGCAATGGAGTGGCCAGGCCACTTCCATAGCGGCAGCAGGTGGCTTAACGCACCGCTAACCAGAGGGAAGAGAAAAAAACAGAAAAGATAGTGCAGATTGGTTATTCCATCCAAAACAATCAAACCGGTAAAACCAAACAAAGCCCCAAACAAGGAAACTGCTGCCCCAGAGGGGTTTTTAATCCCTCTACGCTGCCTCCAGATAGATTTGATAATAGCTATAAGAGGGATCAACCAAACCATCCGGCCAATCTCGTTACAAAAAGCAATATCTGCAGCCCCTGCAGCCAAAAAGACAGAGCCAATGACGACAAATTTTAGATGCTGCTCAAGACGCTTTCCGCTCTCGGGATCATGATATCTGGCTACTGTTGGCAGAAAAACCTGCAAAGTTCCTATGGCTGTCAGACCAAGAAAACCCACCAAATTAAGCTGCTGGTGAACTGAACGCAAAGCCTGCCACCATTGGGGATTCAGGTAGGCGACAAAAATTGTTGTAAGGCCAAAAATCAAAAAAATAATCGCAGCCTTATACCAACTCAAACCGGGATGGGGGCCGCCTAGACTTTTTCTACTCTGCCGGCCCATCCAATAGAGCAGAACAGAAGAGAGCAGAATACCCAAAGGTGCAGCCACCACTACAAACATCGGCTCCCAGCTAATGGCTATAAGTACGATAAAGCCAGTAGCCATGGCCAAGAATGGCAACCAGCATATCCAACCTGATGGGGGAGCGGTGCGAGTTAAGGTCGGTGTAAAATAGACCATAGCACCAAAAATTAGCGGAAAGGCTCCCATTGCCAAAATCAGGTGGGCAAGTTGGGCCATGGAGAGGTTTTTACCCTGGCTAGCAATTGTAACAAAAAACAGTATGGCAAGCAGGGCTATGGTAATAAGACGCTGACTATAAATCTGGCTAGCTTTCATATATTGCTAAGCTTTTGGTCATAATCATGCTCCATTTTAAAAAGACATTTCAAAACAGCCCTGAACCAGATCTTGTTACAATGTTATTATTGTTAGGAAAATTCACAACTTAAACATACAATTTAATATACTTTCCATTATATATTTTATAGTATATCAGATATAAGCAATTCAACCTAGATCCGGCAGTTGGGCGTGCCATTGATGTCATAGCATGTTGGTTTTTCTGATTTGTCAGGTGAATCATGAGGCTGTGCCAGTAATGTAAGGACAACTGCCAAATCTAGATTCAGACATCGGTTACTGGGTTGGGAAGCCATGAGTGAGTCTAAAAATTTACTAAACGGCACATTTACCACTCTACGTGATATAGGGTGGCAATCATGGTTTGTACCAACTTTTCTTACCACTCTCCTGGTCTGCACCAGCTTGGTCAATTTTGTCCTGTTTCACACCTTGGTAGAACTATTTGCAGTTGTGGTCAGTATCATCATGGTTGTAGTGGTGTGGACTACCTACTCATTTTCTCGCAACCATTTCCTCATGTTTTTAGGCTGTGGCTATTTCTGGGTTGCCTGTCTAGATTTAATCCACGCATTAGCATTTGAAGGGATGAATATTTTTCCAAACAACTCAGGCAGTTTAACTCTGGAATATTGGTTGGCAGCAAGGTTTTCTGAGGCTTTTCTTCTGCTTGCCGCACCTTTTTTTCTTAATCAGAGAGTTTCACGAATACGCATTTTTACCCTGTTTGGCCTTCTCTCAACTAGTTTTTGCCTCAGCATTATCACCGATATATTCCCAGTCTGCTATCTCCCTGGTGTTGGCTTGACCACGTTCAAAATCTACAGCGAGTATGCAATCATAGTGATATTATTCATGGCAGCACTATTCCTCCAGCAACGCCGTGCCAGTCTGGAGCCTAGAATTTTTCACCTCATGATAATATCTATCATGCTGACTATTGCTGCAGAGCTAGCTTTCACGTTATACACCGACTTCTCAGGAATTTTTATTACTACAGGCCACATCTTCAAACTATTCTCTTTCTGGCTCATCTTTATTGCTATTATCCGTACCACCTTGAAAGAGCCGTTTAAAATATTGGCCAGAGGCTCCAGCAGCTATGATGCAGTCCCGGACTCAATAGTATTGGTCAACCGTCAAGGGCTGATTTTACACGCAAACCAAGCTACACAAAAGATGGCCGGGATTAGCGAAAAAGAGCTACTGCAAAGCAACTGCCACGATATATTCCACAACCCTGCCATTGCCGCTATAAACTGTCCGGTATGCCGAACTATAACCAACAACCAACAGTTATTAAACTTTGAGATGGCAATTCCCAGCCGGGAGCAGTACCTCCAACTGCACATAACACCAATGAACCATGGAGGGCCTACAGATGGTCTAGTCCACGTCGCCAGCGACATCACTAAAAGAAAGCTTGCTGAAACAGAGCTACGCCACGCCAAAGAGTTTGCAGAGAAAGCAAGCAGAACCAAAAGTGAATTTTTAGCTATCATGAGCCATGAGATACGCACCCCTTTAAATGCAATTCTCGGCATGGCAGAAGTCGTCAGGACCACGGAACTAGACCCAAAGCAGATTCGTTACATTGCGGTAATCAGTAGAGCTGGGAAAAACCTTTTGACCTTGATAGAGGATATTCTGGACTTTTCACAAATAGAATCTGGACAGTTAGCCATAGAGAAAAAAACTGTGGACCTAAAGCAGTTAACCCAGGATGCCATTGAAATTCACACCTTGAATGCCGAACAAAAAAAACTTGACCTGCGCTGCCTCATAGAGCCTGGAACCCCTGATTTTTTTATTGGCGACCCACAACGCATCAGACAAATATTACTTAATATTCTAGGTAACGCAGTTAAATTTACAGACCAGGGGAAAATTGAGCTTCTAGTTACTTGCTCTGACAAAAAAACCCTGCTTTTTTCAGTAACAGACAGCGGAATAGGCATTCGGCCCGACCAACAGTTAAATATTTTCAAACCATTCTCCCAGGTCGATTCATCATTCACCAGAGAACATGGCGGCATAGGTTTGGGATTGTCATTAAGTAAACGGCTGGCTGATACAATGAATGCCAAGATATGGGTAGAGAGTCAATATGGTAGTGGCAGTACATTCTATCTGGCGATACCCTTAACTGATAACAGCCAGCAACATGACAAAAACTTACCTATAGGTATTTCTACAGCAAACACTCCCTACCATGAACACCCCACCTTGACTAAAAAATCGATTCTCCTGGCAGAGGATGATAATGATAACGCTATGTTGATTCAGGTATTTCTTAAAAACAGCCCCCATAAACTTGATGTAGTGACAGATGGACAGCAAGCTGTGGACAGGATTTTAACCAATCAGAGATATGATCTGCTATTGATGGATATTCAGATGCCAAGAATTGACGGCCTTGAAGCAACCAGACAGATCCGGGCCTGGGAGAAAAAAGCTGGCAAAACAAAAACACCAATTCTTGCTTTAACTGCCCACGCCATGGAAGAAGATAAGGAGCTATCCCTGGCTGCAGGTTGTGACAGCCACATTACCAAGCCAATCAGTAAAAGCACCCTGTTTAAGATTATAGAGAAGTTTGCCACATAGAAACTGGCTATATTATTTTTTTTTACGGCTCCTAAGCATGTTGTAGAGAGTGCTGGGAAAGGCGAAAGTAAAAAGAAAACGGCCAATTTTTACCTTATCGCCTTCACATAAAGCAACCTCTTCACTGCAAAGCTTTTTGCCATTAATCCAGGAACCATTTCGAGAGTTAGTATCGGCAAAAAAATAGTGCCCCTCTCCGGCAATACGGATTTGGGCATGAACCCGGGAGATGGAGTTGTCAACCATGCACAGATCATTTGTTTCAGCCCGGCCTATGGTAAGGACGTCTCGACCTTTAACTTTGCCTGGCCGAATGGCTATTGGAAAAATATTACGGGAGAGATATTCCATGGTTACAGATTTTAGTTTACTCCGGTCTTCATTAAGGAAAAGTTTGGTTTCGTCACTATCCTCCGCTTGGCTTTGGTTAGCAGCCTCAACCAGATAACCTTTAAATAGAGCCAATCCAACCAGAGCAGGATAGTGAACCAACTGCACAAACATCCCCTCCTGACGGCAATCGGCCATCTCTTTTAAAAGTTTGTAATCTGCCTTGCCAAGACTGTTGACCATCTCGGCAAGACTCTCTTTAATATCAAACCCTTTTAGACGGGCATAGAGCATGGATGGGGAGAGAAAAATAAATTGATAACGACCAATCTGGATAACATCGTCATCATTTAGCTCTATATCAATATTTAAACTACAAACCTCATCATTCAACTTTGTTCCGTTTTTGGCTCCAAGGTCACGCATAAAATAACGACCATTATTATCAATGCGTACTGAGAGATGGTCATGGGAGATCGAGTAGTCAGAGATTACGATATTATTACCGTCATCCTGCCCGACATAAATCAGCTCATTTTCAGGGGAGTTTTGACCTGGAATCAGAGGAAACACCACCTTGGTCAGATCAAACCTTTTCTTTTGACTATTTAAAAAACTCCCTTTGGCAAGAGTGAATAGCTTGGTGGAGTCAGCATCATCAGGATCATCTTCAAGAGCACCTTGCAGCACCTGGACCCCGACCAGACAGTGGTAACGGACCATCTGCACAAAACGTTGTTCATTATACTCTTTTGCCAGATCTTCCAGATCCCTATAGTCAACACGGCCATTACTGGCCATATACCTCTGGATTGACGCTTTATTTTTTGCCCTACTCATAAACCCCTCTCCAACCATGAAAAATGTTCCATGAAACTAGATTTTTCTCTTATTATCCTATAGACTTATATAAATTAATGATCGACCATAAATGTTAAAGTAATTTTAAACATCACAGCTATAATCAAACCAAAAGATTATAGAATTGGTAAATTATAACTCATTATACAATAAAAGTAGCAACCAAATTCTATCTATATATGCCATACTCTAGAGAAATTAATACAAAAAACAGGGAGCTGTCATGGCAAAAGCGGGTAAAAAAAAGAGGGACAAAGGGAATAATAGCGACGGAGAGAAACCTGGAAAGCCAGAAACTGCTACCGGTAGCCGGGTTTTACAACTACTCAAAAAAGGCCATGAAAATGATAGTGTAGTTGAACTACGTATTAATAACTTAACGCAAATATTTTATGCCAACTTTTGCGACCTGCCAGCCAAACCAGCAGAAGAGTCAGAAAAGTCAGGGAAAACCAAGGAGAAAAAAACTGCAGGAACCAAATTTGAGCACCTGAAAAAGAAGAGCTACCTACTACTGACTGGTATAGTCCCTGAGGAGGGAAATAAACGGGCAAAAAAGGGCAATAAAGTCCTTATCAGGTTTTATGATGGCAAAAAAGCTATTGAAGGAAAAGCCCGTTTTTTAAAAAAAGTGCTCGTAGATGGAAAAACCTTCATTAAAACTGAGTTTCCAAAAACACTTAAAGTACATAAGCAGCGGCGGCACTACCGGGTTAAAGTGCTGCCAGAGGTTGACCTGCGAATCACTTCGCCATTTGCAGCCAGAGTTATTGATATGTCGGTACAGGGGCTATCATTCTGCTTCCCTTCTGATGCCGAACAGTTGGAAAATGGTAGCCAAGTTACCCTTAATTTAAAAATACCACCAACTCTGGAAGCACAGGAAAAAATTAAATTGGACTCAGGGCTTGAGGTAGCTAGAAGCAATAGTGAGTCAATTGAATTTACCGGTTTTATACGTAATTTCAACCCAATATCAGGAGATAATAAAATCTGCCCTCCCGGCTCTAAACAGTGCGGAGTTCAGTTTGATATTACCAGTGCTATTCGTTCAATGGAGATTGGCGAGGTGTATACATTCATTGAACGGGAGTTTCTTCGCTCCCTAGCCAAGAAAAAACCTGAAAACGGAAAAAAGTTGAAATCTTTGCTTCCTGAAGATGCAGGTAAAAAGACCAAAAACTTGTGGAGTCAAATGCTTGAAAAAATGCTTTCTGGCGAAACCTGATTATAAACAAAGCTTTGTAAATCAGTATTTAGTGGTAAAGAAAAGTTATTTTCAAGCCGAACTTAGGATACTATGAACGAGATTTTTCAAAACTTTACAGTCCAAGATGCTAACGATCTTATTGAACAGATGGAGCTAGCACTTATTTATCATGACGAATGGTTGGGAGTTTTAAACCGTAGCCTGGTCTGCAACCTTGAATTTCCAGAAGACATCACCACAGCAAATTCCCATAGTCGCTGTAAATTTGGTGTTTGGCTACAATCATCGCTAAAGCACAGCATTGGAGACTCTAGTGTCTTCAATGATTTAGAGTTAATCCATAAATTAATGCACGATACTGTTCGGGAATTAGCGTTAACTCCCCACGACAAAATATCGGTTGATAAATACGATGAATTTCTCTTTCGTCGCCAAGCGTTCCGCTGGACCTGTGATTCGTTAATGCATCAAGCCTGTCACTCAATTTTGCATACCGACCCACTGACCCGCACATTTAACCGCCACTCCTTGATTCCAACTCTGCAACGGGAGCAGGCCCGTATTGCTGATACTGGTGAAACATCTGTACTGGTTTTGGCAGATATTGATCATTTTAAAAAAATTAATGATACCTATGGCCATATGGTTGGCGACAAGGTTTTGGTTAGCATTGCCAACATTCTCACCACATCATCCAGGCCTATGGATATTATCTTTCGCTATGGTGGCGAGGAGTTTTTGCTCTATCTGCCGGGAACCACAATGTCAGCAGCCAAAGTAGCTTTGGAGAGAATAAGAAAAAAAATAGAAGGACACCGTACCAAAACAAAATTTTCCCAGAGCATTCAAGTCACAATGTCCTTTGGTGCATCAATTCTTGATAAAAGCCAAGAAATTCAAGAAAGTATTAATCAAGCTGACAGAGCACTATACCAAGCAAAACAGTCGGGACGGAACAGGTTTGCCTGTATAGAGTAGAACACTTTTTTACTCAGTACTAAATCTGCAACCCTTTCTAAACAGCCTGTTAAAGGTCACAATGGGCTATTATTCTAGATAATTTAAGTAGGACTACGATTATGCTACCAAGAATAGTTGCACTGTTCATTCTGCTTTTTACACTCAGCGGTTGTTCAGAGCCGCCTTATACCAACATAAACAATGTTAAGCTAAAGGCACTTATAGCTGAAGGTGTACCACTGTACGATATACGCAGACCTGAGGAGTGGCAGCAAACCGGTATTGTCAAAGGTAGCCGGCTGCTCACCTTTATAGACAAAAAAGGCCGTCCCAACAGTAATTTTCTACCAATATTTCAAAGTGAGATAAAAAAAGAGATGCCGGTAATTATAATATGTCGTTCAGGCAACCGCTCTGCTGTGCTCTCTAGCCATTTAATGGAAAAAATGGGTTATACAACTGTCTACAATCTTGAGAGCGGCATTAACCGTTGGATTAAGGATAAAAATCCTGTACAGAGGCATAAAATATAACTGTGGATAGCTCTAGCCAAAAAAAACCGACGGTAAACAGCACTATTGGCCTCTCAAGAAACCTCTTGACTCTGATAGCAATTATCCTTCTTGGAGGGTGGTTGGTTTTAGACAGTGGGACCACTAACAAACCAAATGAGCAGCAATCTGCAGTTGTAAGCCGCCCCATACCACCTGTAGTCCATGGTTTATATGTAGGCATGCCTATGGAGGCTGCCCAAGAGATTGTAAACAGAACTCTTAAGCAGTTTTTATTTACCAGCGATGAGTTTATGTACCGGCCTTTTGCAAAGGGGTCCAACGCCTATAAAGATGCTGAAACTCTCCGTAAACATCTTCGCTTTGTCAAACAAAATGATGGGACATCTATCCTGGGGGGAACATTTAGTTTTGGCTATAATTCCAGCAATATGCGTTCAACCTACCCAAGTGTCTACAACATTATCCCTAGAGAGATCAAGCTCTACTCAAAAAAACAGAGCTTTGGCTGCGGAATCACCCTGACAGCAGACTCTAACGGCATAATATCAACAATTGCCTTTAAACCAAACTTTATAAAAAATATCTTGGGCCAGAATAGTGTTGACAGTGAAGAGTATATAAAACAGTTTGTAAAACAACATAAACTAGACTCTCTTGATAAACATATAAACGGCCCTTTTACCGGCGACATGTCCATGACCTATACCTATGATGGCGACGGTGCGTTTAGTGTCACCATTGATGAAGATCTGGAAATTGTGATGCGCCTGATAAAGGCTGAGTAGAAATATTAGCTAGGGACTCTATATAACAGTATATGTCCATCTTTATTCTTCACCGCAACCAATCCCTGGATGCTGCCAGCAAAACAGTAGCCAACTCCCTTATTGCCAACGGCTTTAAAAAGGCCAAAGCCATCAATAACCAAGAGTACTCCTTAATATTTTTGCAAAAATTAATCTATGCAGACCGGCCCGAACACCCTTTGGCAGATCCTTTTCTTCAGATAGATAAAGACAATTTTATCGGTTATTCTGGAAGCTTTTTTTTTGATGGGTTGATCGGTACAGAAGCACTCAAAGCCTGCTTTACCGCTTTTAACCCTAAAAATTCCGACCCTCTGGATTGGCAACGTACTAACGGTCAGTTTACCCTTATAGTGCAAAAAGGCTCAGGACTGTTTATCGCCGCTGACAATCTAGGAGCTTGCAAAATATATCACAACAACGAGAGAACCATCTTCTCCAACTCTTTTCAAGTTCTGGTTGATCTTATACCACACGGAGATATAGATATTCAGGGCTGTTATGAGTATGCATGGAATGGCAACACCTTTGGCGAGATAACCTTCATAAACCAGATCCGCTCCACACCATTTGACCATACCGTTTTGGTGAAAAAAAACTGTACATTTGTTAAAAGAGATAATCTGGTCAAGTGGAGAGCAGCACCGCCAAAAATATCCTTTGAAGAGACCGCAGAACTACAAATTGCTAAGCTTCGCCGTCTGTTTACAATCTACAAAAACTGCTTTGGCAACAGAATCAATACTGCTCTCTCAGGAGGTTATGACTCCAGGTTGATTCTGGCCCTATTTCTCGATGCAGGAATTACCCCGTCCCTTTTCGTATATGGGCCAAATGGCGACCCTGATGTTGAGACTGCAAAGAGTATTGCTGCTGGTGAAGGGCTGGCACTGGATGTGATAGATAAAAGCCAATTGGTTGATATGGACCCAGAACGGTTTCCTGAACATATCGAGAAAAACTGGGCCATTTTTGACGGCTGGAAACTTGCTGGACTATTTGACTCAGGGATTGACACGTCTGATAGAATTAACCGCTCCCACTCCCATCTAGTAGTAAATGGCGGAGTTGGTGAGATCTATAGAAACTTTTTTTATCTACCTGATCGCCCAATTACCATCAAAGAGCTTATATGGGCATTCTTCTCCCGTGACGATCCTCGTACCTGCAGCGAGGTTTTCTCTTCTAAACACTACAGGGAAAACCTTGAAGATAGCCTCATCCAAGCCCTGGGAGATGGGGCTGACTGGAATGAGCGCGGACGAACAGAGATGGCCTACCCACTGTTTCGCGGCCGCTACTGGACAGCTAGGGATGCAGCATTAAACACCAGAATTGGCTGGGCAGCTTTTCCCTTTCTAGAACCATCTGTCAACTTAGACACATGGCACATTCCATTAAAATATAAAGAATATGGCCACCTTGAAGCCAGGATGATCCAGATTCTAAACCCTAAACTTGCAAGCTATAAAAGTGTCTACGGTTATAACTTCGCATCCACTCCAGGCTTGGGCTATCGCCTCTCTAACTGGTCGTCATCAAACAGACCAATATGGTTACGTGGCTACCTATACCGAGCCAAAAACAACAGACGAAAACCTCTGCCTTTTTTCTTGCAAGATAACTATTTAGAACGGGTAATCGACACCTCTTTTCCAAGAATGAAACAGTTTTTCAATATGAAGCGTATCAACGACCCAGAAGTATACAACCGCATAGCAACCATGGAGTACGCCTTGACCAGACGTGGCTGGGCATAACCAGAATTTTTCTAGCTTATCGGCAGCCCTTTTGCCTGACCAGGAACGTAAGGGAACATGGTTGGCTCTTTTGGGGGAACCTTTATTTTTGCCAACTCTCTCTTTACGATAACCCTCAATATAATCAGAATTGAAATATAGTGAAGAGGAAGGTCAAAATAGGCCAACCCCAAGAACACTCCTCCTACATAATATCCAATCATACTTATACCAATGTACCTGGCCAACTCACTAGCCCACAAAAGGTCTGGAACCTTTCTGGTCATTCTTATTATAGAGTTTCTAACTCTATAAGCTGCAATATGCATCAACATCCAAAAACCGAACCCAACAAAACCATGCTCGCCAAGCACCTGAAAATAGAGACTATGGGCAGCACGACGCTGAACATTAGGTAGATATCGCCGGAACACATTGTAATGGAAGGTATTAAACCCACCGCCATAAAATGGCCGGTCGAGCGCCACCAGCCACGCAAGCTCCCACGCATCAAGACGGCCCCTAAATGAGCTGTCAGAAGTAAAACTTGGCTCACTTTCTTCTTCTTCTGTTTTATATACATCTGGGAAAGGGCTATTGCTAACATCAAACAACTCTTTTGGAGTGAATAGTTCAGTCAACTCTTGAGGTATTTCAAACTTCTCTGTCATAGAGATCATGCGCTCTTGCCACCGTTCTGCCATTAAATTAAACACTATAGGTACCAAGAAAAATATTATTGCGGCAATTCTTATTTTTGCTTTAGAACGCAACCAGAAATAGCTAACAATAACTACCAATCCAACCAGTCCGCCACGAGAATAACTACCAACGATAGATAGTGCCGACAACATGGACATCACCAAAAAAGAGAGCCGCAGCCAAAAACTTTTCGACTCACTACGCAAAAAGAGAAACATGGGGACGACCATGAGTTCAGCTAAAGCAAACATATTATTATCAGAGAAGAATGAACGTGCAGGTCCAACAACCTGAAAATTTCCACCTGTTGTTATAGTAAATATTCCTCCTTTCACCCCAAAAAAACCGACAGATAGTGTAATGATAGCCACTAAAACAGTGATTTTTTTGCGGGAATCAATAACTAGAAAAGTAGCTACAATCATCGCGTAAATTTTTACAAGCTGCTGCCAGTGGGTCCAAGGGTAGTTTATGGAAAAATAACTACTAACTGTGGTCCAGAACAAGAACCCAAAGAGCAAATATGTGGTAAAACAGCGAGGAATTTTTGAGGTTTTTTTCCAGAACAGAATAATGCCAGCAATGGTTGTTACAGCAACAAAGAAATTAAACCTGAAATCGTACGCAAAACTCCATGTCAGGCGATGGGGATTCATGTAACTAATCCAAGCCCACAGGTAAACACCAACATAGGGCTGGAAAACAGCAACCGGCAACATTCCAAAAACAAACAGTGTTAGAAAAAGATCCCTCATGCAATATTATTCACGATTTGGTTAGTGTTATGGAAATTTGCACATAGTTTAACCCAGATTCGGAAGTTGGGCATGCATTAATGGCTCAACTGCCGAATCTAGGTTAAATAAGTACAATAAGCTTAACAGCACTCAACACACAACTGTCCAAACTAGAATAGTTCATCTATTACTGACATTCTTGCTTAATTATTGTCTGTAAAAAACTTTTCCTGGCTAGCTCTATCAATAAGTACAACACAGTAAAGATAAACCACTATGTAAACCAGACCTTTAATTGATAGCACCAATAATTCATGAAATATTCAGAGCTAGATTCAACTACCAATAATCTGCTATATTTTATATAATTGTCTTAAATATTGATACGTTTAAACTGAGAGCTTGTGAAAAAATGCAACCCAACTGCAAAAGCCACAAAATCACCATCACCGCATTGCATAGCTGGTTAAATTTGCTTTCATAGGCTACATATACTCCTAACAGCAACCAATCTCACGCCTTCCGGGCTGCGTTTTGAACCTTATATCGCTACGGGTTGTATTTTTTTCACATACTCTGAGAATAGATAAAATGAAATTAGCCAGAATGCAGAGTATTTTACGCCGGATCTACCACACATTACCTCGTCCGCCTTCAACAAATTATAACTACCACTCACTAAAAACAGACCCCTATGCCTACTTACCTGAGCATGGAACAGTTTTAGATGTTGGCGGAAAAGATGTTCGAGGCTGTTATGTTTTTGGTAAACCGCCAGAAAGTTGTAAATTAATCTGTTTAGATATTGAACCAGGGCCAGGAGTTGACCTGGTAGCCGATGCCCACAACCTGGAAATGTTGTCTGACAACTCGATAGATTGTGTGGTGGCTGTTAGTGCATTGGAGCATATGGAAAAACCGTGGCTGGTAGTTGCAGAGCTCTACCGGGTACTAAAACCGGGAGGAATAATCTATTTAAACACCCCTTTTGTATTTCCATTTCATGGCGATCCTGACGATTTTTATCGTTTTTCCCACCATGGACTTGTTAAAATATGTTGCAACTTTGAAAGACTAGATTCAGGTTTCAACCGTGGCCCAGCCTCAACCACAACCCATATTCTCATACATTTTCTAGCTATATCTTTTTCATTCAACAGTAAACTGCTCTACGGCATTATGGTGGATATGTTTACATGGCTACTATTCTGGATCAAATATTTCGACCGCTTTGTTGCCAAATATCAGCAGGCTTATGTAATACACTCCGGGGCATTTTTTATCGGCCGCAAACCCCACCACCCGGATATCTCACAAACCTATGAGCCTATTGGACTGGACCCCTGGGATTAAATACGGGATGACAACCCTCGAACCATCTCGACATAATCATCACCTATCTGTTGCCAATCATATTTTTTTATTGTCTCTAAAGCACCAGCCCGGCATTTTTCTCGTAGGGCATGGTTGGAAATAAGCAGACTGATATGGTTTGCAAGCTCTTGTGAATCAGCAATATCGGCTAAAAATCCATTCTCTCCCGACACAATAATGTCGGTAGACATACCAACCTTGGTTGAAACCATTGGAACACCACAGGCCCACCCCTCTAATAGTGCCTTTGGCCCACCTTCGCCACGGGAGGCAATTAAATATAGATCCAGAGCCTGATAATAGGGAATAACATCAAAATACTCTTCAAAAAATTTGTGTTTATACGGTATCCCAAGCTTATCTAAACCATTCTTTACATAACCACGGGCAGGACCGGTCAACAACACCATTAGATTTGGCTGGTCATTTTTCAGCAGTGCCATGGTTTCGAGAAAAACATCTGGGCCTTTGAGAAGTTTAGGCTCTACCCCCTCTTCCCAGCCAGTACCATCTTTTTGGAAAGAGCCTATACAAAACGCATCTTTTGGGATACCCAAACGTCCGCGAATCTTCTGCTTTTGCTCGGCGTCAGGCGGGGTAAACCTATCAAGATCAACCCCCAGAGGGATTTTTACCAACTTATCAGCAGGTACTCCCTGCTCTATCAGTACCTGTGCAGAGTGTTCACAGGTTACAACCACCCGGTCTACATGGTCAAAAACAGCAGGTAGCTGCTTAAACATTTTTTGCATCGACTGGTCAGTGTCAGAGCTATCACCATGAAACCAGGTAACAACAACTTTGTTAGAACGGTGAAGTCGCTGTCTTGGCCCAAAGAACCATGCATACCGATTGCCATAAATCAAAATCTGATGGCGTAAATTCCACGGATCGGCTGTAATCGGAACTACCCCTCCTAAACGGCGAGCAATACCTTGGGTGATGTAGTGTGCATCCCATTTAAATGACCAGTTACTAGAGTCAGAAATATAGTGTACTTGCTGCTGCCTTCGTCCTGAAATCTCGTTTTCCAGCACAGTTTTCAATCTGCGTAAAAACCCTTGAGCCATAAAATCACCACCAAACATTTATAAATAGGGCTGCTGTAAACATGCTTCTGCTATTTGCTGAACCCGTTCTCGTCCCATTCTACTACAGAATATACCAACCTGCTTCTAGAAAAAATATTAACTATTGAAGGAGCAAAAAATGAATATTTCTGAAGCAGAGTTTCCAGAGTCGTTGACAGATATTAAAGATGTTATTGGCTTTGACGGAGCTATGACACTGTTAAGCAAATGTGCTGGAACCCGTCTGTTTATCCCCAAGAAAATGAAGGCACAGCATAAGCTGGCACAACTATTAGGTTTTGAGCAGGCTGCTCTTATGAGTCAGCATTTTGGTGGAGAGACTATTTCTATAGCTAGAGCAGCCAGGGCCAAACGCGCACTACGCAACCGGGAGATTGTTCGCCGTTATGATGCCGGTGAGAGAGTGCCGGATATTGCTCAAGATGTGGAGCTAACCGAGAGGCAAATTTACAGTATACTTAGTCAGGGAGAGTATTAACCAGGAGTTGTAACTAACCAGCATGTTTGTCTAACATTTAGATTTATCTGGTGTATCAGGGATAATCGCAGCCACCTTGTTGGTGACAAGATTTTTCCCTGATATGCTTGGTTAAAAAATAAGTTGTACCAGGTGACTGTCTCTAACTGCCTCTAGGCTTAGACATTTAGATGCGAAGAAATTGATTTTTGAGGAATATGTGCTAGGATCTGACGCTGTGGATATGTCTGAAATAGCTTGGACAGGTGGTGTGTTGAGAGTTATGTAATGAAGATTGAGCGTATACTTCTTATTGATGTTGAGCTGGACAAAAATGCTGGAGGTGATGACCAGCTTCAGGGTAGATGGGTCCACCACCCCATAGGCTTAATGTATTTGGTTAGTTCTGTAAAAGCTGTGTTTCCAGATATTGAATTTCGCATTATCCACACCCCGACCATTAGCAACTATCTATCGACAATTCACACCGTTTTGGAAGAGTTTCAACCTGATTTAATCGGCCTTAGGGCACTATCGATGTTTCAAAAGCAGTTTGATGCTGCTGCCCAACTTATCCGAAAATATAACAGTGAGCTGTTTCTGGTTGGTGGAGGACCATATCCATCTGGCTCATACGAACACCTGTTGGAGAACAACTTAGTTGATCTGGTAGTTATCGGTGAAGGAGAGAGAACATTTACTGAACTAATCACCTCTCTTAAAAAAAACAGCAATCCTCCCATAACCTTGCCAGGATTGGCTTTTTTGGACTCTCATGGAAAAGCAGCACTCTCTCCAGAGCGTGCTCCCATAAAAGATTTAGATCAGATCCCCTTTCCCGCTTATGACCATATAGAGTTAAAAGAATACTCTGGTTTATCTGCTCAATCACTACAAAACACATCATCAAGTGCTTTTATTTTTGCCACACGAGGCTGCCCTTACCGCTGCTTCTACTGCTCTGCTGCATTTACCAAAAAAGTTAGAAAAAGATCTCCTGAAAATATAGTAGAAGAGATGGGGATACACTATCATGAGAAGGGACTTCGCGAGTTTGTTTTTTGTGACGATATTTTCAACGTCACCTTAACAGCAAGCAAAAAAATTCTCACTAAAATTGCCGAAAACTTTCCCGATATAAAGGTTAATTTTTCCAATGGATTGCGTGCTGACCAAATGGACATGGAGTTTATCGATCTACTCCAGGAGGTTGGAGCAACTCACCTTGCTGTAGCTATAGAGAGTGCTACTCCAAGACTACAAAGAATGATTGGAAAATATCTTAATATTGAGAAGAGTACAGAGATAATAAATGAACTGTCAAAACGTTTTGTAGTTTGTGGGTTTTTTATGGTTGGCTTTCCTACCGAGACTTTTGATGAGGCGATGGCAACGGTTAACCTCGCAAAAGATCTACCTGATATGGCACAGCCAGTTCTAAGCATTGTCCGCATATATAGGGGAACACCGCTTTTCGACTTTCTGGAACCGACAAAAAAACAGATTCTGCAACTTGATGAACAGTCAGCATTTGCCATGCAGCCAAAACTTAAAGGAGATGAGTCTGACCGGTTTTATGGAGACTTTTTTTCAGACGAGAAGGTTCCACTCAAGGATGAGGATATTCGTTTAATTCGTTGGGAGTGGGCACGGCAGGTAGTTTTTAATGGAGAGCGAATTCGCAATGGTCAAAAAGTTTTGGAAAAACATTACAACCAAGAGCAGATCCTCTCTTTTTACCGGAATTTCCTAGACAACCCAGACTACTCCATAAATGATATGCAGCAGTTGTTACGCATCAAATAAGCTCAGTTTCGATAGTCTCGACACCCTTACCCACCCACAAGATTATGAGTGGTAGTCACTACTTCTGAAACAAATCCAGAATTAGATCTCTGTGTTCATGAAGCATCAGTTTGAGACCCTCAATTCCAGCAATTGTTAGATGATCAGAATCTCCATAATAGGAGGTTTCCAAAGTACCAACTGGACACCTTTCTCCGTTGCAGTAATATTTGGAGATATCAAGATAATGAAAATTAGGGCTGGACTCATTTGTAAAGATCTTAAGAAACTCATTTTGCTGCTCGTAATAAGCTGTAACCGAGGAGGAGAGTTGATTTAATTTTTCCTCTCGTAATATTTTCGGCAGACGATAGACCGCCTTGTAGATCTCCTGGGGCAAAAAACGCTGATGGGGAACCGGTCCGATTATAATAACCTGGCTACCGATCTCACCATACTTTTTTACGGTCCTGGCAAGGCCACGAGCCATTATCGCAAAATATGCTTCTTTGTCGAGATGCTTTTCATCGCTTTCAACCTCGGCAATGGGAACATAATTTGTGTAGTAAATCCAACTTGCTGCCATAAAAACCACTGGAATGCGATATTTTTTGACCTGACTATAGACCTGGTCACTGAGTATGGAGCAGTCGTTTGCCTGGTAGTTTTTATTATTAAGGGCATTAATTCCCAGAAAAGGCGGGCAAGTAGTATGGGTGGCAGCAATACCCCGCAGACCGTTTTGCTCTGCGAAACTACTAAAAGCTGGAATAGAAACGATGGCATGGCTATCGCCGGTAAGAATAAAATCAACCTTTTTCTTCCGCTGAGAGCTTACCTCACAGTAGTAATTATTTTTAGAAGGGGGAAATATTTCACTTTCAATACACTTGCCATAGCCCCATGAATTTAAAAATGAGTGGCGTAGAGAGTCAGGATAACCTTGCCGTTCGATAAAGCCATCGTTAAACCAAAAGGCAAATGCAAATAAAATGATCAACGTCCATACGCCAGACATACTAAAAATAAACAGACGAGTGGGAACTCTCTGCTGATTTCGACATGGGCTTTCGATAAACCGCCACGAAATCAGGCTAAGCAGCAACAATAGAGGAAAAAACCAGTAGTAGACACCTTCCGGCAACTCTCCTAGGTTTGACAGGCGGATAAAAGCCAGTAACGGCACATGCCAAAGGTAGAGAGAGTATGAAAGCAAACCGACAAAGACAAGTGCGGGGCTTGCCAGAAGGTTGCTAACCGGATCTCCCGGCTTAGCAAACCAGATAATAATCATCACACCAAGCACTGGAATCAATGTGTAAAATGAAGGGTGCTGTATCTCTTTCTCGCCGAAAAAAATGAGGGAGAAGGCGATCATAAAAATGCCAAAAAACGGCATGACTTTACCTACCCTAAATTCGGCAGGTGAGAGTGTATTAATGGCAGAACATGTTGGTTTTTCTGGTTTACCTGGCAAATCAAGAGGTTGCAGCAGTGATGCACGAACCACTGTCGAATTTAGATTTATGGTTCCAGGATGGTTACAACCTCTTTCCACCTCCAATGCAGCTAAAATAGATCCGGCTAACAGCTCCCAGAACCTGGCAGGTGCGAGAAAAAATGCGGCATCTGGGGCACGATATGGACGGCCACTCCACTCTGCAAACAGTAGAGAGACAAACGCAGCAAAAAGAAAAAAGTGAAGAAAACGACGTTGACCAAGCCGCCATAAGAAGACCAGGAGAACTGGAAACAGCAGATAAAACTGCTCTTCAATAGCCAAACTCCAGGTATGCATCAATGGCAGCAGTTCAAAGCTGGGGGAAAAATAGCCGCTATTTTGCCAATAAACAAAATTGGAAACAAAGCCTGATACCGACAGAACAGTCAGGCCAAAAGCCTTTAGCTGGGAGTGGTCCATGAGGAACCAGGCTACTCCCATGCTAAGCAGAACAACTAGACTCAGAACCGGAAGAATTCGTCTACAGCGACGTTGATAAAAATAGCTTAAGGAAAGGTTTCCGGTATCGTGAAGCTCAAGAATGATGATGGAGGAGATAAGATAGCCGGAGATTACAAAAAAAATGTCAACACCAAGATAACCACCGGGAAGCAGCTTTCCTGTATGAAATAAAATAACTGAAAGAACAGCAATAGCCCTGATGCCATCGATTTCTGGGCGGTAAATAGTTCTAATATATCACCTGTAACATCAAGATATTAATATAAAATAAAAACTATACTTAATCCTCTTCCAGCTATCAATAGCTAAACCGTTATTACTTGAACATTTTACCATATGGGTATATCTCCCCATTTCCCATCAATCATTATAAAATGCATACCTGGATTTAGTGTAGATGTTAACTTATTCCTGAGACTGTTGTATTTCTTTACACGACTGTTTCTGAAACAGTGCACCGATGAATAGAGGGCTTTATTAATCCTTCCGCTATTTGGCCATGGTATGCCAACACGACTTAATCATTTGATTCGTGCAACAGTGCTAATATAGGTTAAAAGGGTATAATCAACGTTGCCATAAACCTTAATACAAATATACGCAACACCCACTACTAGCATTTTTAGCCGTTCACAATTTTCCATTCATAGCCCCATTTTTTCTGTTAGTATACGGGGAGTGTTAAAATATCTGTAATCGTGAAATATTGACTGTTTTTTTGGTAACTGCTCCATGCCTGCTTTGTCAAAATTGCTAGCTGCACCTCTGGTTTACAAACTTTGGCGACGGGACCATCTTCGCTATATTTTCCGTGATTTACTCAATCCAGCCAGTCAGGAGGCCCAAGATGACCGGAGCCATCTGATTGCTGTTTTGGACTGGCTTTGCCGTGCTCAAGATATCTTGGACAACAGAGACGATGCTGGCGGTATCTCGGCTGGCTGGAGTTATGAAGATGGGTGGCTGCCAGGTTATCCTGAAACCAGCGGCTATATTGTTGAGACCTTTCTTGCTGCAGCAGAAATTCTTGATAATCCCGACTATAAAAAAAGGGCTGGCCGGATTTTGGATTGGGAGCTATCCATCCAAAATCCAGACGGCTCTTTCCCCGGCCATTTTGGCGAGACGGGGAGCAGGCCGGTAATTTTCAATACCGGCCAGATTATGTTTGGTCTGACAGAGGGGTTTCTACATCTACAACGCCAAGAGTGCCTTGATGGAGCTGTTCGAGCAGGACAGTGGCTACTTAAAAACCAGGATGATGATGGTTGCTGGCGACGCAATACCCATGGTGGTATTATTCACACCTATAACAGCCGGGCCGCTTGGTCCCTGCTCAGAACCGCACGACTGGCCAACAACTTGAAACTAGAGAGAGGTGCTGAGAAAAACCTCCGTTGGGCTATGAGTTGTCAAACCGAGAGCGGCTGGTTTGAGCAGAACAGTTTTAAATTGAATCAGGCTCCATACACCCACACCATAGCCTACGCTATTCGAGGGTTGTTGGAGGGTGGTATTTTACTGGATGACAACAAAATGGTTGCAGCGGCAAGCAAGGCTGCTTACTCTGTACTGCTAAAGATGGATGGTAGAGGCTGGCTAGCTGGAGCATTTGCAGATGAGTGGGTCGCCAAGGGAGGGTACTGCTGTCTTACCGGCCTGGCTCAGTTTAGTATTATCTGGTCTCGCTTGGGATATCTTAAAGGTGACGAACTGTTTCTTGAAGGGGCAAAGCGGGCCAATAGCTATTTAAAAAGAAATCATGTTTTGCTTGGCAATCAGAGCCCAGACCATGGAGGAATAGCCGGTTCTCAACCGATTTGGGGGGCATATTCCAGGTTTGAATATCCCAACTGGGCGGCTAAATTTTTTGCCGATGCCGTTATGCTGCAGATGGAAAACCGAGAAATTCCATCTGCTTTTGGAAAACAACCCTAGATTCAGCAGTTGAGCTGGCATTAATGGTCAAAAGCGATAGCAAAAAAGAGTTTTCTGTTCTGGTTTTATGCGGAGGTGCGCCGCGTCATCTATATGTTGCCAACACCCTGGCCGAAGCGACCAATGTTGTCGGTATAGTCCTGGAGGTTGGTAGCCGCTCTCCTGGATTGCAGAAAATTCTCAAGACTATCTTCCGTCCCCATATTTTATACCGTAAGGTTCGCCGTCTTCTCTTAGATCGTTATCTGGCATCTGGTAGTGATGAAGAGAGATTTTTCTTTGCCAAAGGCAAAGCCAAACTTACGCAGGAGAGTCTTGCCACCAGGGTTGGCAATATAAACGATAAAGAGGTGATGGACCTGGTTAAAAAACACCAGCCTGATGTTATTGCGGTCTTTGGGACATCACTTATCAAAGAGCCGCTTTTAAGCTCTGCCAAACAGTCTATGATCAACCTGCATGGAGGTTTGTCACCTCACTATCGAGGTGCTGATTGCACATTCTGGGCACTGTATAACCAGGAACCTGACCAGGTTGGCTGTACCCTGCACTACATTGACCCAGGAATTGATACCGGCATGCTAATAGCCCACATTTCTCCTGAAGTTACTCCAGATGACAGTGAAAACTCTCTCTTTTGGAAGGGCGTCAAAGAGAGTGCCAAGATCTACTGTGAGCTTATGGATAAATTAAAAACCGGCCGCTATCCAGGCAAGAAGCAGATGGAGAGAGGCTGCCTCTATCAGGTAAAAAAACGGACTATGTCCCACCAAAAAAAGTTAGAGTCCTCTCTGGAAAACGGCCTGCTGGAAAAGGTCAACCTACCAACCCGCATTGTCTGGTTTAAATAGCAATAATAATCACCAGAATATTCCATAAAATATTCCGGCTAAAACAAAAACAGCCCAACACCTGTTCGGTGTTGGGCTGTTTATAAGTAGACAAAAAATTAGTCTATTTGCCAGATAGAATACGTGATGCCTGTTCTAAAACATCATCGGACATGGTCCGGTTGGCTTTACGTGTCTCCCGTTTGATTTTGTCATAGATCTCTTCACGATGGACCTCAACATGTTTTGGAGCATCAATACCAATACGAACCTGATTACCTTTGATGCCAAGCAGGGTGATTTTAATCTCATCACCAATATTTAAACTTTCTCCAATACGTCTAGTTAAGATCAGCATAACTAACGCTCCCCCTACAACTGCTTAGATAAAAAATGAAAGTTACCGCCCGATTGCCTATTACCCAATCGGTTGTAAGAGGAGATTGGCCCTTGTGTTCCCTCTTTCAGAATCCGTAGCAGTGACTCAGTTGCTGTCAGAACTCCAGTAAAAACTGCTTGATTTTCTTTGTTCAATGCTTCAGCGGCCTGAATTGCAGTAGTCAGACGTTCCCTAAGTATACGAAAACCCGACTTACCTCCAAGGGCCTCATCAATATGCTTCAAACTAAGCTGGCCTGCCCCCAGTCCAAAATGTGTTCCCAAACGGCTAGTCAAACGCTGTCGTAGTTGATCAGTTTTATAGATCTCTTCCAATGTAGCTCGAATCGCCTCTGAAGCTTTCTCTAGTACATCCGGCTTTCTAGTATTAAGAGCTTCTCGCTCCTTTAACAACAACGGACCCAGACGTTCAAACAACTCAATTAAAGGCTCCAGAACATCACGTAAACGCTGGACCTCAACTTCCTGGTCAAATGCATCACTCATCTATATATCCCGCCTAAACCGCTTTTTTCCGTTCCATCAAAACCTGCCGCAAAATCTTGTCGGCAATATCCAGGTTGGAAACTTCATAGTTGCCGTTAGCTAACGCCTCTCGAATCGGATTGATCAATTCTGAACGTACATCTGGAGCTGATTGCAGAGCCTCTCCTGCCAGACCTATATTACGAGAAAGTGCAGAGACACTTACATCATCATTACGATTGGCTTTAGAAGCCTGTGGTGATGCTGCACCACCTGGAGCTTTCGATATCCGTGAGCCGGAAATACGACTCAAACGACCAACATCCCTATTTTTAATTCGTGTAACCATGAAACCCTATTCCTTTTGGCTATAATATATAACAGACTTTACAGACAGTTTAATATTTTCTACCAATATTTCCAGCCCGTCCTTGACCAACCCCACTCAAAGCACTGGCATCACGACGAAGTTGATCAACCTTATATTGAGCTTCAGCTACAGTGGGAACATTCTTAATGCCCTGTCCTTGGCTTAGGCCATACCTGGCAACCAACTGTTTGTACATTGCTGCTCCAAGCCCCAGACCTGCACCGGTACGGCTGGTAGTTTTAGCATACTCAGTATCCAGCAAATCCTTAAATATCTTTTCGCCTTCACTCTCTTTAAACATCCCACCGTTCTCTTTGGGAACAGCTTTACGCATAGCTGAGAGCATCTGCTTGACAAACATGGACTCAAAATCTGCCGATGCTTGACGAAGACGCAGTGAATCTTTTGCTGACAAAGAGTTGTTCTGCTGTACCCCTTTGACAGAGTGTGCAGGAGTTATACCAGAATTAATACCTTCCATTAGATAATCTCCAATTCTGCTTGCAGTGCACCGGCCGCCCTGATCGCCTGTAGTATAGCAATTAAATCTCGCGGAGTCACACCCACACTATTTAGACCGCGAACCAAATCACCCAAAGTAACCCCCTCTTCCATCTCGATAACCTTGGCATCTATCTCTTTTGCCTCTACATCTGTCTCTGTAGTATCAACTGTCTCCCCTTGGGATAGAGGGCCAGGCTGGCTTACTGACGGCTTCTCTTTGATTTTAATACTCAAGCCACCATGGGCCAGGGCCACTGTTGAAACCCGCACATTGTCACCCATAACGATAGTTCCAGTACGCTCATTGACAACCACCTTGGCCGGTTGATCAGGGCTTACTTGAACTTTTTCCAAACGGGAGACAAAAGCGACAACCTGTTTTTTATAATCGTTGGGAATTCTCACGGCAATAGTGCCGGAATCCTCAGCAAGTGCCAAACCTTTGCCAAAAAGATCGTTAATTGCGCCAACAATCCGGCTTGCAGTGGTAAAATCAGGATTTTTCAGAGCTAGCTGTAAAGTCGACTCTCTGTTTAACTTAAAGTCGATCTCCCGCTCAATAATTGCTCCACCGCTGATCCGGCCCACAGTAGGATGGTTTTTCTGCACTGCAGTTCCTCCTCCTCCGGCAGCAAAGCCGCCAATGGATAGCGGGCCTTGAGCTACCGCATAGATCTTACCGTCAGCACCTTTAAGCGGGGTAATTACCAGTGTTCCACCTTGCAAGGTCTTGGCATCACCTAGTGAAGAGAGGGTAACATCAATCCGGCTACCTTGCCGGGCAAAAGGCGGCAGAGTCGCTGTCACCATTACCGAAGCAACATTTTTCACTGAAATTGCAGTCTTGGCAGAGATCCCCATCCGCTCCAACATCATTTTAAGTGACTGGTTGGTAAATGCCGCCCCGGAATCTCCAGTGCCATTCAAACCAACGACCAAGCCAAAACCTGTCAGAGGGTTGTCTCGAACCCCCTCTATGTTTACCACATCCTTCAAACGGGCGGCCTCAACAAAGCCTACTTGGAAAAGAATAATGGCTGCGACAATAAATCGGAACATGGTAAAAAGTTTCCTGTGCATGGTTATTACAAAATATTAATAGTAGAGAAGAAACGATTTAACCAGTTTGGCCGCTGCTGATCATCAAGATCGCCGTCACCAGAGTAGTCAATACGGGCATCGGCTATCTGTGCCGAAGTAACTGTATTCTCAGGAGTAATATCCTCCGGCCTTACAATACCAGAGAGAAGGATAAACTGGTTTTCATGGTTGATGGTAATATCACGCCGGCCTTCAATCCGAAGGTTGCCGTTACCAAGAACCTCAGTTACCAGGCAAGATATAGTAGCAGTCAATGTACTCTCTCTTGTGGTATTGCCAGAACCTTTAAAATCATTTTGACTGGAAGCTGTAGCTGTAGCCAGGGTTTGATCAGACTTCAATACTGTAGTCAGATCCAACATTCCACCCAGAGTTGATGCAGTACTGTTGCCACGCTTCAACTCAGAAGTTGCATCATTCTCAGCAGAAGAGCTTTCGCTTACTTTAACTGTGATAATGTCGCCAATGTTCCTGGCCTTATTATCCAAAAACAGGGTATTGCGATCTGCCGACTGCCAGATTGACCCCTTCTTTGGGGCTAACAGTTCCGGTGGAGTTGCTTTAACAATATCAACCGGAGCCGGCGGTCGCCGTGATGACCTAGTCATTCCACATCCTGATAGACCGACTATAACAAGCAACAGTAACGATACAACAAACTTTCTAGATTTCATATCAATCTCACTTTACAAAAAAGCTACCAGGTTTGAACCATTGCTTGACCAGGTGCAGATATACGAGCCTCATAACGTACATGGCTCTTGGGGTTACGAAGCTGAATCATCTCGCCAACACGACCATCAGCCAGAGCTTCCGCAGTAGTATTGATCCGCAGACCACCTTTAATCAATCTGACCATAACCCGGTCTCCACGCTCCACAGCCAACTGCTCTGCAAACCATTTCATCTGTAAAGGGGTCCATTTACTAACTTTACGCTTTGCAACCATGCCGATAATATCTTCTGAGTTAACAACCAGGCCATCTATCTCCCGGACCATCTCCATACGCTTCATCTTGAGATCTTTTGCGGTCACCATACTGCCCCGCTTTATTGAGCGCCGGACAACAGGAATCTTCAGGTAACGTTTGATAACCGCTACAACTTTGATCTGGGTATCAGGAACCCCGTTGACCATGGCAGTAACCGGAATCGAACGCCGTCCAGGCTTCATATCGTCAAGATCTGTATCTATCTGCCAGACAATTGACCCATCAGCCACAGTAATATCTGTACGCTGAAATATTTTTTCCACAACAAGACCAGAACCATTCTTGGCAAAAGCCCGTCCCAAACTAGCACTAACACCACTCATAACATCTGTACGGGCAACAACTTGCGAAAAACCTGTTGCTGCTACAAGCAGTGCTACTACGCCAAAAAAACAACCAGCAAAAAGAGGACGTTTCATATCAAATTACCGTTTTAGACCTGCGACTTGACCGAGCATTGTGTCGGCAGTCTGGATGGCTTTTGTACCAATTTCATAGGCACGCTGAGTAGCAATCATATCAACCATCTCAGTTACCATATTGACGTTGGACTGTTCTAATGCATGGTGGTTTAGAGAACCCATGCCATTTTCACTTGGGTTGCTAACCTGGGGTGCACCAGAGGCAAGACTTTCAGTAAAAAGGTTGTTGCCAATAGCAGTCAACCCGGCAGGATTAACAAATGAAGCTAGCTGGATCTGGCCCTGATCTTCTAGAAATCCTGGAGCCTCGCTAACGGCAAAACCGATAGATCCGGTACTCTCTATAGAGATACGGGTGTGCAAGCTTGGATCTACACCAACTGCCCCACCGACAAGAGGATAGCCGTCATGGGTAACAATGTTGCCTTCGTCATTGATCTCAAAACTACCGTCACGAGTATAAGCCGTGTCGCCATTTGGCAGCTCAATCTGGAAAAAGCCTTTCCCCTGAACCATCAAATCAACATTAAAGGCCGCCTCACTGGTGGTAACCGGACTGCCCTGAGAAAACTCTTTACCAACAGAGGTAACTTTAACACCGTGTCCAAGCTGAATACCAACCGGAACATCGGTTCCAGCGCCAGAGGTTGTCCCACCTGCTGGACGAATGTTGGCATAGAGCAGATCTTGGAACGAAGTACGGGACTGTTTAAAGCCGGTTGTATTGACGTTTGCCAAGTTGTTGGCGATGACGTCAATATTTGTTTGCTGAGCCTGCATACCGGTAGCTGAAGTCCAAAGTGCACGAATCATGGTTTTTCTCTCCTGTTAAGGAATAATTTTTTAATATATATCTAAGGTTGGGCTTAGCTCATGCGGCCAATCTGATTTGCCTGAGCATCCAAACCATCTAGAGCCTGAATCATCTTCATATAACTTTCAAAGGCACGGTTGGCCTCGATCATCTGGGTCATGCCCCTGATTGCATTGGAGTTGGAAGCCTCAAGAAAACCCTGCTGAACACCTGTATTAGATCCTTCCAGGGGTATCTCGCTTTCCTGAGGAGCTGTGTAGGTGTTCTGGCCGACTCTTTTTAAAACTTCAGCCGGCAACCCTACCAGCTCTATCTTGCCCAAAACCCCGCTATCATTGGATATAGTTCCATCAGCACCAATAGTTACCGACTTGGAGCCAATATTTATTTTAGAGCCACCTGGACCAAGGACGTTAAAGCCATCTTTATTGACCAGCTCGCCAAGTTTATTGACCTCAAAGGAGCCGTCCCGTGAGTAACGACGGCCTTCTGGAGCATCTAAAACAAAAAAGCCTTCACCGCTAATAGCCACATCCAGTGCGTTTCCGGTAGGAACCAGACCGCCCTGTTGAGTATCTGTTGTGGTTGACGGAGCTGCGGGATAGGTAACGCTCAATGCGTTGGTAGCAGGGTTGCTAAAAGGAAAAGGTATATCTCCCGGCCCTTTAAGACCCAAGAATGAGTCACCTGGCAGTGGGAACTGCTCTGGTCCGGGTGATGTCATATAGGAGTCAAAGGTGATATTGCCCTCTTTATAACCGGTGGTATTGATGTTTGCCAGGTTATTGGTCAACACCGACAACCTCATCTCGGTTCTCAGTGCTCCGTTGACTGCTGCATATAGTCCGCTATCCATAAAAACTCTCCATTTGGGTTATTTTACTACAAAAAAAACATGCAACACTCATACCACAACAAGCAAACAGGACTTTAAATCACTACTTATCTCCAATATAGCCTGCATATTTGTAAAATAGCCTCTACGAAAAATTTAAATAGCAGATAATATGTTTCAAACCTTCTACAATGGTAGAAAACGTGGCACTATCCGCGGTTGTATTAGAAGGCGACTACAACATAGCAAAAATAGTACATAATTTGTTCTCTACCCGCCTAATTAGAAGTTACCATGATAAAAAGCAAAAAAACTGCCAACAATACAACAGTTGAGGCTATGCTTGAACTGGCCCAGGTAATGGCCCGCCTCCGTAGCGAAGATGGCTGCCCTTGGGATAGGAAACAGACTTGGCACTCTTTAATCCCCTACACCATCGAAGAGGCGTATGAGGTTGTTGAGGCTGCCGAGAGCGGCAATCCTACTAGCTTAAAAGATGAACTCGGTGACCTGCTCTTTCACGTTGTCTTTTATAGTCGCATAGCTGAAGAGAATGGACTATTTGATATTGCAGATGTTATCACTGGTATAACCGAAAAAATGGTCCGTCGCCATCCACATGTTTTTTCTGATAAAAGTGGCACAGTAAAAAATGCAGACGAGGTTCCAGGCCTTTGGGAAGAGATTAAACGTCAGGAGCGTGAAGAAAAAAACAGAACCGCCACTGACAAACAAAAGGATAATGGTAAACCAGTCTCAATTTTTGACGATATCAACAGCCGGGTTCCTGCACTGCTATGGGCCTCAAAGGTTCAGAGAAAAATGGGCCAGGTCGGATTTGACTGGTCTGATGCTGATGGTGTGGTTGAGAAAGTCCATGAAGAGATAGAAGAGCTTGAGAAGGCAAGGAAAAATGATGATCATGCAGCAATGGTTGAAGAGATTGGCGACACCATCTTCACCATGGTCAACCTCTCCCGACATCTGAAAATCAACCCTGAAACAGCACTACGTCAGGCGACCCACAAATTTCAAAACCGCTTCCGGTTTATGGAAGCAGAACTACACAACCAGGGACGTAGCACCCAAGATGCCTCACTTGAGGAGCTGGAAAAGCTCTGGCAAGAGAGTAAAACCTCAAAAAAATAACACCTACTTTAGGACAAGGCCCAACATCGTGATTCGTAAACTAAGAAATATTGCCATTATTGCCCATGTTGATCATGGCAAAACCACTCTTGTAGATAAACTACTACAGCAATCCGGCACTCTGGAGACCAGAGGCAAAATCCAAGAGCGGGTCATGGACTCCAACGCTCTGGAAAAAGAGCGAGGAATTACCATCACATCAAAAAATACTGCTATCGACTGGAACGGATACCGTATCAATATCGTAGATACGCCTGGCCATGCCGATTTTGGCGGCGAAGTGGAACGGGTCCTATCCATGGTCGACTCGGTATTGCTGCTTGTTGATGCTGTTGAAGGGCCAATGCCGCAAACCAGATTCGTTACTCAAAAGGCATTTGCCCTCGGTTATAAACCAATTGTGGTCATCAATAAAATCGACCGTGACGGTGCACGTCCAGACTGGGTTATGGAACAGACATTTGACCTCTTCGACCGCCTGGGTGCTACCGATGAACAACTTGATTTTCCGGTAATATACGCATCTGCTCTAGAAGGTTTCGCCACAACCGATCTAGCTGTTCCCAATAGCGATATGAACCCACTATTTGAAACTATTGTCTCCCACGTCTCCCACCCGGATGTAGATCCTGATGGACCGTTCCAAATGCGGATCTCCTCTCTAGACTACAACAATTTTACCGGACTGATTGGTGTGGGGCGGGTGCAACGCGGCTCCATCAAAAGTAACACCATGGTCTCGGTTATCAACTCTGAAGGCAAAAGCCGTAGTGCAAGAATGCTGCAAATTTTTGGTTTCCTAGGTCTGGATAAGGTTGAAACAACCTCTGCTACCGCCGGAGAGATCATCGCTTTTACCGGGATCGATAAACTTGGAATTTCCGACACAATCTGCCACCCAGATTGTGAAGAACCTCTGGAGGTTCTTACTGTTGATGAGCCGACCATCACCATGACTTTTCAGGTCAACAACTCGCCGCTGGCAGGTAAAGAGGGTAAGTTTGTCACATCACGGCAGATTCGAGAACGTCTCTACAGAGAGGCCGAACATAACGTAGCCCTGAGGATTGCCGAAACAGAAGATCCAGATAAATTCAAGGTATCAGGCCGGGGTGAACTGCATTTAGGCATCTTGATCGAAACCATGCGCAGGGAAGGCTTTGAGCTAGGTGTATCCCGCCCGGAAGCTATCATCTCAGTTGTTGACGGCAAAGAGATGGAACCTTACGAACAGTTGACCGTCGATGTAGAAGATACCCATCAAGGCTCCATTATGGAGGCGTTGGGAGAGCGGCGTGGTGATTTGAAAGATATGATTCCCGACGGAAAAGGCCGGGTCAGGCTAGATTATGAAATTCCTGCACGTGGTCTGATTGGTTTTCAAACCGAATTTAGAACCATGACCTCAGGCACAGGATTGATGTATCACGTCTTTGATAAGTATGGCCCTAAAGTTCCAATTAATATCGGACAACGTAAAAATGGCGTGCTAATCGCCAAAGAGGCAGGAAAGTCAGTTGCTTTTGCTCTATGGAATCTTCAAGAGCGAGGCAGGCACTTAATTGGCTCTGGCGAAGCTGTATATGAAGGAATGATTATCAGTATTAATAACCGTAATGATGATCTGGTAGTCAACCCTCTCAAAGCCAAACAGCTTACCAATATTCGAGCTTCTGGTACTGATGAGTCGATCTCATTGACACCTCCTATACGGCTATCTCTTGAACAAGCGTTGGAGTTTATCGATGATGATGAGCTGGTTGAGGTAACGCCAAAAAGTATTCGGCTCAGGAAAAAATTGCTTAAAGAGCATGAGCGGAAAAAGACTAAACGGGAAGCTAAGGACTAGCTTTTTATGGGGCACTGCCCCAAACCCCGCTGGGAAGGGGCACACCCCCTTCCCAGACCCATCCAATTAATTAGTACAATGAAAAGATTAACTTTATTGCTGATAATACTTTTAGTCTCTTTTCCCTCATGGGCTGGAGGGCTTAGTAAAGCAAACATATTGCATAATTTTGAGATTATCGCCTTTGGTAGTGAATATCAGCCGAAAACCTGGAAGGGGCTTCGTAAGTGGAAAGATCCACTGCGTATTGGCCTGCAAGGTAATTATCCAGACTATATAGAAGATGACACCATACAGTTTACCGCAGATTTAACCGCAATAACCGGCCATCAGGTTGAGTTATACTACTCAAAAAAAATGCAACAAAACCACTCTCTGGCAAAAGATTTCAACAAAAACAAGGTTAACGTTATTATTTTTTATGAGCCGTTAAAAAACATCCGCAAAAAAGTTGGAAAATATTTTAAAGATCGACCCCATGAACTAGATATTATACTTGAAGAGGCCACCTGCTTTGCAAAGTTTTTTACTCGGCGATTAGAGATAAAAGCAGCAATAGTTGTCATCCCAGACCATCACCCCCAGCGGATAGCAAGAGCATGTATAGTAGAGGAGATAGCCCAGATAATGGGTCTACCCAACGATTCAAATCTGGTGGGAGAGTCGGTATTTAAAGACCGAGGCCGACATAATGAACTAACCCCCCATGACCGACTACTACTTAAAATACTTTATGATAGAAGATTGCACTTCGGTATGTCCAAAAAAGATACCTTAAAAAAAATTAGTGAGTTCCTGCCAGAAATCATAAATAACGACCACAAATATTAGGAATTATATTAGCTTGTTTCCCTACCAGCTTTACAATTCACCACGATTTAAATAGCAAAAAAAAAGACCACTGCATTAAACAGTGGTCTTTTTTTTTGTTTTCTTACAGTTAACTCTTATTGAGCAGCATCTTCCTGACGTTCTACAAGCTCGATAAAAGATAGCTGTGCCGCATCACCATAACGGTAACGTGTTTTTAGAACCCTGGTATATCCTCCACTTCTCTCACGATTACGTTCAGCAATATCTGTGAAAAGCTTATGAACAACCTCTCTGCTTTTTAATACGCTCAAAGCCTGGCGACGAGCATGAAGATCACCTCGCTTGCCAAGAGTTACCATTCTATCAGCCATACTTTTAAGCTCTTTGGCTTTTATAAGTGTAGTCTCAATTCTCTCATGGAGGAAAAGGCTATTAAGCATATTTGAAAACATAGCCTTACGATGGCTTGAATTACGTCCAAATTTACGTCCGACTCTACGATGTCTCATGAGACATTTCCTCTCTTAAAAATTCTCTTCTTCAAACTGCTTAGCCAGTCCATCAATGTTCTCCGGTGGCCACCCTTCAAGCTGGGCACCCAAACTCAAGGACATCTCATCAAGTACTTCCTTGATCTCATTCAAAGACTTGCGACCAAAGTTGGGAGTTTTGAGCATCTCGGCCTCTGTTTTGAGAACCAAATCGCCAATATAGACAATATCATCATTCTTTAAACAGTTGGCGGAACGGACAGAAAGCTCTAACTCATCAACTTTACGGAATAGATGAGGGTTCCATTTTGGCCCCTCCTCATCTTCCTTGTTTTTCTGCATTGGTATGTCATCAAAATTGATGAACAGACTTAATTGATCCTGAAGAACTTTAGCAGAAAAAGCCAAAGCATCCTCTGGAGAGACTACACCATTTGTCTCAATATTCATAATAAGCTTGTCATGATCGGTCTGCTGACCAACACGGGCATCTTCAACCTGATAAGAAACCTTCTTTACCGGATTAAAGCTACAATCAATTGGAATAACACCGATAGTAACCGGCTCATCATCTGCACTCTGTACTGCCCTGACATAACCCTTGCCAACAGCAACAGTCATAGTCATCTCCAGAGTGCCGCCCTTATTTAAAGTGGCAATATGATGATCTGGGTTCATGATCTCAATATCATGACCAGGATCGATCATCCCAGCAGTTACAGCACCCTCTTTTGTCGCTTTAAGGGTAATGGTTCTATTCTCTTCTGTATTTACCTTCAGTGCAAGACCCTTGAGATTCAAGATAATGTCAGTAACATCCTCTAGAACTCCTGGTACGCTTGAAAACTCATGGAGAACTCCCTCTATTTTTACCGAAGAGACAGCCGCACCCTGCAGAGAGGATAGCAATATCCTTCTTAAAGCATTGCCAAGAGTAGTACCAAAACCTCTCTCTAAAGGTTCAGCTATGAGACTTGCTTGTAGGGAAGGATTTTCCCCACTTTCAAGCACAATTTTTTCCGGCTTTATAAGCTCAGTCCAATTCCTGTACATCCGCTTTCTCCTATCCTAAAAACTTTTACTTGGAGTACAGTTCAACAATTAAGTTTTCATTGTACTCGGCTGGCAGATCAGATCTGTCAGGATAAGAGACGAATGTTCCTGCCATAGCGACTGGATCAACTTCAACCCATGAAGGCAGTTCACGACGCATTGCACTATCAAGAGCACCCTTAATTCGTAAACTCTTCTTACTACGCTCCCTAACAGAGACTTTATCTCCAGCTTTTACCAAGTACGAAGCAACATTAACCAATTGACCATTGACTAAAATTTGCTTGTGGGAGACAACTTGTCTGGCTTCTGTTCTTGAGCAAGAGAAACCAAGTCGGTAAACAACATTATCAAGCCTTCTCTCAAGCAACAACAACAAGTTCTCTCCGGTTACACCCTGCATTCGTGCCGCTTTTTTAAAATAGTTGCGGAACTGACTCTCAAGAAGTCCATAGGTTCGTTTGATCTTCTGTTTTTCACGCAGATGCAAACCGTAATCTGATACCTTCCTGCGGCGTTGACCGTGAATTCCAGGTGGGTAGTTGCGCCGTTCTATGGCACATTTATCTGAAAAACACTTTTCACCCTTGAGGAAAAGTTTGGTAGATTCACGCCGACACATTCGGCACTTCGATCCAAAATAACGGGACATATTTTGTAAATTCCCTTAATTGCTCTTTTAAAAATCAAACACGACGGCGTTTGGGTGGCCGGCATCCATTATGAGGAATTGGCGTAACATCCTCAACATAAGCGATATTAAAACCAATAGACCCCAAAGCACGTAAAGCTGATTCACGCCCTGAACCAGGTCCTTTCAATCTTACTTCCAGGTTACGCATTCCATGCTCTTGAGCTTTTCTTCCTGCCTCTTCTGCAGCCATCTGGGCCGCAAAAGGGGTGGACTTCCTAGAGCCTTTAAAGCCTTGGGCTCCAGATGAACCCCATGAAATCACATTACCCGATGTATCAGTTATAGTTACCAGGGTATTATTAAATGTCGAGCGGATATGGGCAATTCCGCTGGAGATATTCTTCTTCTCCCTCTTCTTGCCTTTTACACTCTTCGGGGCCTTCGCCATCTTAACTCCTCAACTATTCTTTTACTTAAACAACCGTGTGTGGATACATCTATCTTGGCTGTAATCTAGTTTAGTTAATTAACCACTCTTTCCTGCAACAGGTTTACGTGGACCTTTACGGGTTCTTGCGTTGGTATGGGTGCGTTGACCACGTACCGGCAAACCGCGACGGTGGCGTAAACCTCGGTAGGTTCCGATATCCATAAGACGCTTGGTATTCATAGCTACCTGACGCCTCAAGTCACCCTCAACCTGAAATTCACTATCTATTGCTGAACGAATTTTAGCAATTTCCGCTTCAGAGAGATCCTTGGTTCTCATATCAAGAGAGATCCCTGCCGTTGCCATAATACGTTTAGCAGACTCTTTTCCAATACCGTAAATATATGTCAATGATATAACAAGTCGTTTATTTACAGGAATATTTACACCAGCTATTCGTGCCAACTTAAAACCTCCAGGTACGTATTTTTACCTAATCGTGTAACAGAAAATCAACCTTGTCTCTGTTTATGTTTCGGATGTTTTTTACAAATGATTCTTATAACACCCTTGCGTTTTATAACTCTACAATCTTTACAGATTGCCTTTACTGATGCACGAACTTTCATTCTAATATTTCCTTATTACTATTTTTCAACGCCGACTACGAATCTTAGCCTTCTTCATCAAACCTTCATACTGACGGCTAATAAGGAAAGATTGTATCTGCGATGCCGTATCCATAGTTACACCAACCACAATCAACATTGATGTTCCACCAAAATAGAAAGGAACATTATAGTTCGCTATCAAAATTTCGGGTAAAAGACAAACTGCTGCTACATAAATCGCACCAACCAGAGTCAGCCTGGTTAAAATTCCGTCTAAGAAATCAGCGGTACGGCGACCAGGTCTGATACCTGGAACAAAACCACCATATTTACGCAAATTATCCGATGTCTCCTCTGGATTAAATACGATAGCCGTATAAAAAAAACAGAAGAACAAGATAGCCACTGCATAGACTACCATATAAGGTATCTGGCCTGGAGACAAATATGCCGCCATGGTCTTTACACTTTCCCATGGAGCAAAATTGGCAATTGTCACCGGAAACAGAATAATAGAACTTGCAAAGATTGGTGGTATAACACCTGCAGTGTTAACTTTCAATGGTAGGTGAGAATTCTCTCCTCCAACCATTCTTCTACCACTTACCTGACGCCTTGCATACTGAATGGTAACTCGCCTCTGGGCACGCTCCATAAAGATAATAAACGCTGTTACACCAACCGCCATAACCAATAGTAATAGAACAAACAGCGGTTGTAAATCGCCAGTTCTGGCAAGTTGCAGCGTGTTGGCCAATGCAATGGGTAGGTTTGCAACAATACCGGCATAGATTATCAGAGATATTCCATTACCAATCCCACGTGCTGTAATCTGCTCACCAACCCACATAATAAAAGCAGTGCCTGAAGTCAATGTCAGGACAGTCATTAAACGAAATGACCATCCTGGATCGACTACAACATTCATACCACCAGCCTGCATACTCTCCAGTCCGTATGACATTCCAAATCCTTGGAATACAGCAAGCATTACTGTGCCGTAACGGGTATACTGGTTGATCTTCCTACGTCCTGATTCCCCTTCTTTCTTGATAGCTTCGAGCTTTGGAAGCACGGCTGTCATTAGTTGTAAAATAATAGATGCTGAAATATAAGGCATTATGCCCAAGGCGAACACTGTCAATCTTGACAGCGCTCCACCAGAAAACATATTAAACATCCCCAAAAGCGTACCCTGTTGCTGAGCAAAAAAAGCTGCTAAAGCATTGGGGTCAATTCCTGGTGTTGGTACGTGTGCACCGATCCGATAGACGATCAGCATCCCCAACGTGAACAACAAACGGTTTCTTAACTCAGGAATTCTTCCTAAGTTAGAGAGGCCTGAAAAAGGCGATGATTGTTCTGGTGAGGCCATTTATATTTGGGTCCTAGACGCTTAATGTTACAGTTCCACCAGCATTTTCAACTTTCTCTTTTGCTGATTTAGAAACCCGGTCAACACTGATATTAAGTTTTTTGGTTAACTCGCCGTTGCCGAGCAACTTAATTCCAGTTTTAATATCTTTCCTGATCAAACCTTTTGAGTGAAGCAGCTCAAGATTAACATCTGTACCTGCTTCAAAAACCTCAAGGTCACCAACATTGATCAAAGCACGTGGCTTACGAAATATATTGGTAAATCCACGTTTCGGTAGTCGCCTCTGTAATGGCATCTGACCACCTTCAAAACCTACTTTATGGAAGCCGCCAGATCTGGATTTTTGGCCTTTTTGACCACTACCAGCAGTCTTCCCATTGCCAGTTGCCATACCCCGGCCTACTCTTTTCGGTGCTTTTCTATTTACCGGACTTGATGGTAATTCATTCAATTTCATCGTAACTACACCTTTAATATCATCTGATGGGATATGTTTCTGAGCTAATTTACTCAGTTATCTCAACCAAATGTTTTACTTTTGTAACCATTCCTCTAACCGCTGGGTTGTCAGGCAGCTCACTCTGCTGTCCAATACCACGTAGCCCCAACGAGTGCATGATCTTTCTCTGATTTCCTGCTCTACCAATAGTTGAGCGGATCTGCTTTACTTGAATTTTTTTTGCCATCATCGTCTCACTTAGTCGCCAGTCCACGTTTTGCAGCTATATAGTCAGGAGAGCGTATCGATTGCAATGCCTGAAAAGTTGCCTTGATCAAATTATGCGGATTTGAAGTACCAGTTGATTTAGCTAGTACATCACTAATACCCAACGCCTCAAATATAGGCCGCATAGATCCACCAGCAATAATTCCAGTACCCTCTGAGGCTGGACGTAAGACGACCCTTCCAGCACCATAACGGCCAACTATTTCATGGTGTAAAGTCCGGGAATCCTTGATTGAAATATCAACCAGAGATTTTCTAGCCTGTTCTGTTGCTTTGCGAATACTCTCAGGAACCTCTTTGGCTTTACCAAGGCCGTATCCAACCTGCCCGTTGCCATCGCCTACAACTACAATTGCTGAGAAATTAAACCGGCTACCACCTTTAACCACTTTTGCAGTTCGATTGATGACAACTAGCTTTTCAATAAAGTCGTCCTTAGGACGGTTATCAGACCTACCGTCTGGATTTCCTCGGCGATTGTTCGACATTGCTGCTCCTAATCATCATTTATGAACTATTCTAGAACTCATACCAACAAACTGTAGAGTCTAGCAATTGATACAAACTAAAACTGAAGGCCACTCTCACGTGCTGCCTCAGCCAAAACTTTAACTCTCCCGTGGTAGAGAAATCCACCACGGTCAAAAATAACCTTGCCAATCTTTTTTTCAAGGGCTTTTTTAGCAATCGATTTTCCAACCGCAGTGGCTGCATCGCAGTTACCACCACATTTGATCGTATCCTTGATATCTTTTTCAAGTGTTGATGCAGAAACTAGCGTTACACCTGCTGCATCATCAATTATCTGCGCATATATGTTGGTAGAACTGCGAAAAACTGAGAGTCTTGGACGGTCACGCCTAACCTGCTTGACTTTATAGCGTACCCGTTTTCCTCTAGCTTTGCGTGAACTCTGTCTATCCTTCGCCATCAGATCATCCTCTCACTTTACTTTTTCTTGCCTTCTTTCCGAAGAATATACTCACCTTCGTAACGGATTCCCTTACCTTTGTAAGGTTCTGGTGGCCTGAACTCTCTGATCTCAGCACACACTTGTCCAATTATCTCAGGATCGATCCCTTTAACAATCAACCGCGTTGTCTTCTCTACCTTTACCTCAATACCGTCAGGCAGGGTATAATCGACAGGATGTGAGAAACCAAGTGTCAATTTCAGTACCTTGCCAGATACGGCAGCTCTATAACCAACGCCCTGAATCTCCAAAACTTTTTGAAAACCTTCAGATACGCCAACAACCATATTGTTTAGCAGTACCCTTGAGAGCCCCCAAATCGCCAAAGCCTCACGTTTTTTAGAGACGAGCTTTACCTGGGCTTCGCCATTGTTAACTTCAAGCTGAACAAACTCATGGAAATCTCTCTTGAGGGTTCCTAGCTTGCCTTTAACTTGGACGCTCTGCTTATTAATTGTCAGTTCCACCCCGCTAGGGATGGCCACTGGCTGTTTACCAATTCTACTCATTTTAATTCTCTAACCTAGAAGATTGTGCAAAGCACTTCACCACCAACACCAAGTTTATACGCCTGCCGTCCCGAGATAACACCCTTATTTGTTGAAAGGATGGAAATTCCCAGTCCCTGGTATACACGTGGTAACTCATCCTTGGAGACATAATGCCGTCTCCCAGGTCTTGATATACGTTTAACCTTCTCAATAACTGAACGATTATCGTAATACTTCAACTTGAGCTGAAAAAATCTTTCACCTTTATCAGTCTCAGGAACTACCATCTCGGAACAGTATCCCTCTTCAACCAGGATTTTGCCAATGCTCATCTTCAACTTTGACGCTGGTATATCCACATGGGGTTTGCGAACTAGTTGAGCGTTGCGGATTCTAGTCAACATATCGCTGACTGGATCGGTCATTCCCATTTATGATACTCCAAAATTTATTGGCTCAAACTGAGCAACTCTGTTCGACTCTTTACAATAAAGCCAATCTGTTAAACTAAATAGCACATCTAAAAAGCAACTAGCAGTTTTTACCAAGATGCTTTCACTACACCTGGCACATGCCCATGCAGAGCCATGGTACGGAAGCATATACGGCAAAGCGTGAACTTACGAATATATCCACGAGGACGACCACACCGGGCACATCTATTGTAGGCACGTACGGCATATTTTGGTTTTTTCTTCCACTTTGCTACTATTGATTTTTTGGCCACGACTCAAATTTCCTCAGATGTAACTAACTTATAAACGGCATATTAAAGCCACGTAACAAAGATTTTGCCTCTGCATCATTTGTTGCAGTTGTGACAATTACAATATCCATTCCCCGGACTGCATCCACCTTATCGTAATCAATCTCTGGGAAAATAATTTGCTCTTTAACTCCCAACGCATAATTTCCACGTCCATCAAAAGATTTTCCAGATACTCCTCTAAAATCTCGAACCCGTGGTAGAGCAACATTTATTAAACGGTCAAGAAACTCATACATCTTCTCCCGGCGCAGGGTGACTTTACAACCAATAGCCTGTCCATCACGAACCTTAAAGCCGGCAACAGACTTTTTAGCAATTGTAGTATTTGCCTTCTGGCCAGATAGAGCTGTCATATCTGATAACGCACCCTTAAGAGCGTTTTTATCTGCAATTGCCTCACCAACACCCATATTGATGACTATCTTAACCAACTGCGGAATCTGCATTACATTCTGGTACGAATACTCTTTCTGTAGTGCAGGAACTACACTCTTTTGATAATGATCCTTTAATCTTGGCATCTTCTTTCTATCCTAAATTTACCAGCTATTCTTTTAGCCAACTTCAATGGTGCCAATAGCACAAAACATCAAACCTGGTAACAATTCTACTTATCTAGAACTTCACCAGATCCTGCAGCACATCGAACTTTGCGACCATCTTCAAGAGTTTTATGCGATATCCGCACACCCTTACCGCTAACCGTCTCATAATACATAACGTTGGATATGTGGAGTGGCGCCTCTCTCTCAACAATACCGCCATCATTTTTTTGGTCTTGCTTGGTATGCCGCTTCATCATGTTGACATTTTCAACAAGCACAGAGCTCTTTTTAGGCAGTATCTGTAAAATCCGGCCCTGCTTACCCTTATCCTTACCCGCCGTAACTATGACGGTATCACCTTTTTTCAAGCTTGTTGTAAAGTCCGTATTCATTCTAGATTCACCTGTTTGCTTTTTAAAGCTTGTTCTGCGACTTCCTGACTCATAAATACATAATGTAAACTATCACCACCCAACTCTCTTCGCAGGAACTCTTGGTAACAAGTTGTTATGCAAATAGTTAGGGAGGACGGTTTAATAAATATCCCGACTACAGAACCTCAGGAGCCAGCGATATTATTTTCATATAGTTGCGACTTCTCAATTCACGGGTTACCGGACCAAAAATACGGGTACCGATCGGCTCTCCTTGAGGATTGATCAATACTGCTGCATTTGTATCAAACCTGATATAGCTTCCGTCGTCACGAGTTATCTCTTTCTTGGTTCTAACGATTACAGCTTTGGCAATATCACCCTTTTTTACTTTACCACGGGGTATAGCTGATTTAATAGAACAAGCGATAACATCACCAACTCGAGCATATCGCCTTTTAGAGCCACCGAGAACTTTTATGCAAAGAATCTTTTTTGCACCAGAATTATCAGCAACATCAACAACTGATTCTACCTGTATCATGTCGTCGCCCCTTCTAGCACAATCCAACACTTATCTTTACTTATAGGATTACATTCACGAATCTTCACAAAATCACCCTCATGGAAAACTTCATTGGGGTCATGAGCTTTATATTTCTTTGAACGCTGCATAATCTTACCGTATAGCTTGTGACGTACTCTGCGGTCAACACGTACTACTACAGTCTTATCCATCTTGTCGCTAACCACGACTCCTTGCAATATTCTCTGTGCCATGGTTATGCCACCTCTTGTTGTGCTTTTCTTGCACTCGCTATGGTCTTGATTCGAGCAATATCTTTCTTAACACGGCCAATCATTGCAGTGTTTTCAAGCTGGGATGTTGCGTTTTGGAAGCGTAATTTAAAAGCTTCCTGGCTCAACTCTTCCATTTTTGCTTGCAAATCTTCGTCAGACATATCCCGCAATTCGGATGCTTTCATCAGGCTGACCCCCGAAGATTGATAAATTTAGTTGGAATAGGCAGTTTTGCTGCAGCTCTTGCCATAGCATCTTTTGCCAGCTCTTCAGTTACACCATCCATCTCATAGAGTATACGACCGGGTTTTACGCGAGCAATCCAAAACTCAACGTTTCCCTTGCCTTTACCTTGTCTTACCTCTGCTGGTTTAGAAGTAACCGGGACATTTGGGAACATACGTATCCAGATTCGTCCACCTCTTTTGATATGACGAGTCATGGCACGACGAGCTGCCTCAATCTGCCTTCCTGTTATCCGCCCAGCCGTCATTGCCTTGAGTCCGTACTGACCATAGGTCAATTCAGAGCCTTTATAGGCCAGGCCGTGAATACGTCCCTTATGCGACTTGCGGTATTTAGTGCGTTTTGGTTGCAACAACATGAAACTAACCCTCAGCTAATCTTTTCTCTGTCTATGATCTCACCCTTAAAGACCCAGACTTTAACACCAATAATTCCATAAGCGGTCAGAGCACCGGAGAATCCATAATCAATATCAGCACGCAGCGTGTGCAGAGGAACCCTTCCCTCACGATACCACTCTACACGTGCTATCTCACCACCACCCAAACGCCCGGAACAATTGATACGAATACCTTGAGCACCTAAACGCATAGCGGAGGTAACTGATCTCTTCATGGCCCGACGAAACGCTACACGTCTCATCAACTGCTGGCCAATTCCATCAGCGATCAATTGTGCATCAGCCTCAGGTTTTCTTACCTCTACAATATTGAGCTGAACCTCTGTATTTGCAACTTGGGAGATATCGGCTTTCAACTTTTCAATATCTACGCCTTTTTTACCAATAATAATTCCAGGTCTAGCTGAATGAATATTGATACGAGCTTTTTTTGCCGGTCTTTCAATGATAATTTTTGAGACACTTGCATGCTCTAATCTTTTATGTAACCACTTACGCAGCTTATCATCTTCAAGGAGTAAACTTGCATACGTCTTGTCTGCGTACCAACGATTATCCCAAGTCTTAGTTATCCCAAGACGAAAGCCGACTGGATGTACCTTCTGGCCCATTTATCACTACTCCATCGTTTTGTTCAATTGATACCCTTACTCTTTGGCAGTAACTGCCAGGGTAACATGTGATGTTCTTTTTAAAATACGACTTGCCCGACCTCTTGCTCTAGGACGGAAACGTTTTAGTGTCGGCCCAGAGTCTACGAATGCTCGAGATACAATCAAGGTATCAACATCCATACCGTGACTATCCTCTGCATTGGCAACTGCTGACTTTAGTGTATCCCGAACATATTTGGACGCACGTTTTTTTGAAAACTGTAGAACCTGAAGTGCAGACTCTACATGCATTCCGCGGATCTGATCAATAATAGGTCTCACTTTTGTTGGCGAAACTCTAAGATTTTTTGTTGATGCTATCGCTTCCATAAGTCTGCTCCTTAGCGACCCGCCTTCTTATCACCACCCACGTGACCGTAAAAGGTCCGGGTTGGTGAAAATTCACCTAACTTATGGCCAACCATGTTCTCGGTAATCAATACCGGGACAAACTTTCTGCCATTATGCACTCCAAACGTAAAGCCGACAAAGTCAGGAATTATTGTTGATCTTCTAGACCACGTTTTTACGAGTTCTTTACGCCCATCTACCCGCATTTTTTGCACCCGAGTTAACAAGAACTCGTCGTAAAATGGACCTTTTTTAATTGACCGTGCCACACTTCACCTCACTCTAATAAAAACTATTTTTCTATTTGCGACGTCGCATGATCAAACGATCAGATGCTTTACCAGGTTTACGGGTCTTCTTACCTTTGGTCGGTACACCCCAAGGTGTCACAGGATGGCGTCCACCAGATGTGCGGCCTTCACCACCACCATGAGGGTGATCTACAGGATTCATAACAACACCCCTAACCGAGGGCCGAAAACCTTGCCATCTTGTCCGTCCAGCTTTACCTAGCTTTATGTTGCCATGGTCAGAGTTGGAAACCAGTCCTATAGTCGCACGACAATCCAGGAGAACCATCCGCATTTCACCAGAAGGGAGCTTGATCTGTGCATACTTCCCCTCTTTACCCATCAACTGGATAGAATTACCAGCAGAACGGGCAAGTTGTCCACCTTTTTCTGGCTTCAACTCAACATTGTGCACAATTGTTCCGACAGGAATATTCCGAAGAGGCATGGCATTACCAGGCTTGACTTCAACATTTTTCCCTGAAATCAACTCATCACCAACGGCAACACGCTGAGGAGCCAATATATACCGTTTTTCACCATCTGCATAGTGCAATAGTGCGATAAATGCTGTCCTATTTGGATCATACTCAATTGTTGCGACCCGTCCAGGTATTTCTAACTTGTTACGCTTGAAATCAATAATACGGTAACGACGCTTATGACCACCACCACGATGACGAACTGTCATCCGGCCATAGACATTCCTGCCACCCTTTTTAGGGATACCAACTAGCAGGCTTGATTCTGGAGCTACATCTGACAGTGTAGCATAATCAACAGAAACCTGAGTCCGTTTACCGTTTGATGTTGGTTTATATTTTTTCAGTCCCATCACTCTACTCCCGCTAACCGTTCTTGGTCAAAAACCTATCTAGCCTCTATGCACCAGCAAAGAAATCTACAGTTTGACCCTCTTTTAGACGAACGATTGCCTTTTTCCAATCATTTCTACGCCCCATTGTCTGACCAAACCGTTTGTTTTTACCTTTTACGACCATGGTCTGGATAGAGACGACTTCAACATTAAACAGCTTCTCAACAGCAGCCTTGATCTGAATCTTATTGGCCCAGTTGGCAACCTTGAAAATTATCTGGTTACCCTTCTCACTGCAGAGAGTTGACTTCTCTGAAATTTTGGGTGCAGACAGGACATTATATAAGGAGTATTGATCACTCATGCCAATCTCTCTTCAATCTTCTTTAAGGCTGATTCTGTAACGATAAGGTTCTCATATGCCAATAGATCATATGCATTTACTCCATCAACTAGACATACCTTGATTCCAGGTATATTCCTAGCTGATAGCGAAACCTTTTCATCCGCTTGATCCAAAACAATAACTGCAGACTTGGCTATACCAAGACCTCCAAGGATCTTAACCATCGACTTTGTGCTAACCGAATCCAACGTGAGACTCTCAAGCACAACCATCTCTTCGCTATTTACTTTAAGTGAAAGAGCTGTTTGGAGAGCCAAACGCCGCTCTTTTTTCAACATCTTTACTGCAAAGTCTCTTGTCTGAGGACCAAAGACAACACCGCCTGAACGATAGTGAGGTGCACTGACAGTTCCTTGCCGGGCATTACCTGTACCCTTCTGACGATAAGGCTTATGTCCACCACCACGAACATCAGATCTACCTTTGGTAGAAGCAATAGATCTACGCCGCGATGCTAGTTGGTAACTAACAATACGAGACAAAAGATCTTTCCGTATCTCTCTACCAAAAACTTTATCGCTTAGTTCTACACGACGTAACTCTTGGTTTGTGACATCTTTAACTGAATAATCAATCATTTTACTGTCTCTGCCTATTGTGCAGTGCTTCTTGTTGCATCCCGAACATATACTACAGAACCCTTTGCACCTGGGATGCTGCCACTAACAACCAGGAGATTTTTTTCCTCATCGATAGCTGCGACTCGCAGGTTTAAAATCGTCTGGGTGTCTGTACCCATATGTCCTGACATTTTTTTATTCTTATAAACACGTCCCGGTGTTTGACACTGACCAATTGAACCGTTTGACCTATGGGTACGATGTGCACCATGTGATGCACGTCCACCTTTAAAGCCCCAACGCTTCATTCCACCAGCAAAACCCTTACCTATTGTCTCTCCTGTAACATCTACGAGAGAGTCAACAGCAAAAGCATTTACTGTCAGCGTCTGACCGATCTCGTAGCTTGCTGAATCATCAACTCTAAATTCACGCAGAACCTTCTTTACAGGCACA
>JADFZU010000019.1 GCA_015232365.1 Magnetococcales bacterium
GAATGGGTTTACACTCCCCGGTGAATTTGGTGGGGGGTTTTTAATATTTGATGCTTAAAAGCCCGGGGCAACAAATTTTTATCTACTAATCCCTTATGGTTTTTTTTATGAAAAAGCTCAGCTTTGAAGAGTCACTTAACCAACTTGAGGGTATTGTCCAACGCCTTGAACGTGGCGACCTGCCCCTTGAAGATGGACTGAAAGCCTTTGAAGAGGGGATAAAACTCTCCAAGGGGTGCCAGGCCAAGCTGGACTCTTGCGAAAAACGGATTGAGGAGCTTACCGCTTCTGATGCCAGCACCACTAAGGGGTCAAGTTAGCCGTGAACCTTACCGACTACCTTAGCAAGCAAAAAAAGCTTGTGGATGAAGCTCTAGACCGGTTGACTCCTGCCCCCAACAAACCACCAACAAGACTCAACCAAGCCATCCGCCACAGCCTTATTGATGGTGGTAAACGTCTGCGACCTATCTTGGTTTTAGCCGCAGCCGAGGCTGTAGGCGGTAACACAGACCGTTTAATACCTTTTGCCTGTGCATTGGAGTGTATCCACACATACTCATTAATCCATGACGATCTACCAGCTATGGATGATGATGACCTTCGTAGAGGCCGCCCCACCTGCCATAAACAGTTTGATGAAGCTACAGCAATTTTAGCTGGAGACGCTCTTCTAACCATGGCTTTTGAACTTGCAGCCCGTCCTATAGAGGGGGTGTCAGCCTCTGACTCTCTGGCTATGGTGGTTCAGTTGGCCAAAGATGCCGGAATCCATGGCATGGTTGGTGGACAGATGATGGATATGGAAGCAGAAGATAGAGTAGTTGAGCTTGCTGAGTTACAGTATATACATATTCATAAAACCGGAGCATTGATCCGCTCATCATGTATGGCTGGAGCCTGTCTAGGCGGAGGAAGTGACTCTGAGATCAAAAAGATCAAACACTATGGAGAGGCCATTGGTTTGGCTTTTCAGATTACTGATGATATTTTAGATGTTGTTGGAGATAGTAAACTTCTTGGCAAATCTACCGGCCAAGACCAGCAACATGACAAAGCCACCTATCCCTCTTTAATGGGACTTGGACAGGCACGAGACGAAGCAGCACTTTTAGTTGAGAAGGCGATCAGTTGCTTGGATGGCTTCTCTTCTGCTGCTGATCCCCTGCGAGAGTTGGCAAGTTATATTACCGATAGAACTCACTGAGCATTAGATAACTAAATAATGAAACCTCTTTTAGAACAAATCGAAAGCCCAATTGACCTAAGGAAACTCAAGGAGAGTGATCTAGAGAGTTTATCAAACCAAGTTCGGGAGTTCACTATAGACTCGGTTGCCAGAACCGGTGGTCATCTTGGTGCAAGTTTGGGTGTTGTTGAGCTGACGGTTGCGTTGCACTATGTATTTGAGACACCAGAAGATGCTCTGATTTGGGATGTAGGGCACCAATCATACCCCCACAAAATTCTCACAGGACGACGAGACCAGATGCACACCATTCGTCAAGAGAACGGTCTATCTGGTTTTACAAAAAGGTCAGAAAGCTCATACGACCCTTTTGGTACAGGGCACTCCTCTACATCCATTTCTGCTGCGTTGGGATATGCAATAGCCAACCGCAATCTTAAAGAGGATAGGTGGGCTATTGCGGTTATCGGCGATGGTGCTATGTCTGCCGGCATGGCTTTTGAGGCTCTTAATAACGCCGGTAGTTTTGACTCTGACCTGAAACTACTGGTAATTCTCAACGATAACGAGATGTCCATTTCACCTAATGTTGGTGCTCTTTCGGCCTATCTAAGCCGTATGTTGAGTGGCCAGGTCTATACCAGATTAAAAGATGGTACCGGCAGGGTGCTTGGTAAAATTTCCATGCCTCTGCTGGATGCCGCAAGGAAGGCAGAGGAGCATGTTAAGGGGATGCTGATCCCTGGAACTTTTTTTGAGGAGTTGGGTTTTGAATATTTTGGCCCGGTTGACGGTCACGATTTTAATCAACTTCTACCAACGTTAAACAATATCAAACACCTAGATGGCCCGATTTTACTCCATGTAGTTACAAAAAAGGGCAAGGGTTTTCTACCGGCAGAGGCCAACCCCTGCACATATCACGGGGTATCACCATTTAACCGCAATACAGGTATTTTACCAACTAACGGTAAAAAGCCTAGCTATACCAATGTTTTTTCTGACACCCTGATAGAGCTGGCTCAGAACAACAATAAAATAATGGCGATCACGGCAGCAATGCCGGAAGGAACAGGTTTAAACGCCTTCCAGAAAAGGTTTCCAGACCGGTTTTTTGATGTAGGAATTGCCGAACAACATGCTGTAACTTTTGCAGCCGGTTTAGCCTGTAACGGTCATATTCCGGTTGTGGCTATCTATTCAACCTTTTTGCAACGGGCATTTGATCAGGTAGCCCATGATGTGGTTTTGCAAAAACTACCGGTTGTCTTTGCACTTGACCGGGCTGGACTAGTTGGAGCCGATGGAGCCACACATGCCGGCGTTTTTGACTTAACATTTTTAAGGTCGCTGCCTGGCTTGGTTATTATGGCTCCTGCCGACGAGAACGAGCTTCGCCATATGTTGGCAACAGCAGTTGAGTTGGGAAAACCGGTAGCCATTCGCTACCCAAGAGGCAGCACACTGGGTCTTCCGCCTGCTTCCCCGGCCCCAGTTCCACTTGGACAGGGACGAACCCTTAAATCCGGCACACATATATCTCTGGTTGGTGTTGGTTATCCCGTACACCAGGCTTTGCAGGCAGCGGAGATTCTAGAAAAAGAGGGAATCTCAGCCGGAGTCTATGACATGCGCTATATAAAACCACTTGATGAGCAGCTTTTAAGGGTGGCAGCCAAAGCAGCACCATCTGTTTTAACCTTGGAAGAGAGCACTATCTGTGGTGGTTTTGGTGCAGCAGTTCTAGAGTTTTATGCCAGAGATGGCGTTATTGACAGTGGCTTGAAAATTCGTATTGCAGGCATACCAGACCGGAATATTCCCCATGCAGATCAGAGTAGTCAACGGGCCAAGATAGGCATGGACAGTGCTGGCATTATCGACATGGTAAAAGAGCTTCTAAAATAAGCAATCCAGACAAAGCATGGGAATATCCCCATGAACTATTGACAATAAAAACAAAAACTCCATTACCTTCAGTAGATCCATGAAACTACGCCTTGATCAATATCTACTAGAAAATGGTCTAGTTAACTCCATGGCAAAAGCCCGCGGGCTAATCATGGCAGGTGAGGTATTGATTAACGACCGCCCAGAAAACAAACCAGGCACCCCAGTCCCCAACAGTGCTACTGTAAGAATTAAAGGTGGTAATGATAAAAAATGGGTCTCAAGAGGCGGCCTAAAACTTGTAGGTGCACTAGAAAAGTGGTCCATCAACCTAACAGAAAAAACCTGCCTGGATGTGGGAGCTTCAACCGGTGGTTTCACTGATGTTATGTTGGCAAATGGAGCAACACGAGTCTATGCACTTGATGTTGGTTACGGTATTCTTGACTGGAAACTGGTTTCAGATCCAAGAGTTGTCGTTATGGATCGAAGCAATATAAGGAACTTAACCCCTGAACAGATTCCTGAAGCAATGGATTTTATCACCACTGATGTAAGCTTCATATCCTTGAGAAAGGCCCTTCCTCCAGCTGTAGCGACCTTAAAACCAAATGGATACGGTGTAGCTTTAATAAAACCACAATTTGAACTACCACCACAGGACGTTGAACAAGGAGGAGTTGTTAGCAACCCAGGTTTGCAAAAAAAAGCTGTTGATTTAATTCTTGAACAAATGGTTAACTGGAACCTTAAAAGCCTGGGAACTACCCCTTCACCAATTACCGGACCAAAAGGTAATATAGAGTTTTTGCTCTATTATCAAAAGCTAGGTTAGAATCTTGGGGTATTGCAACTTCCCAAACTTATTCCGTTAATAAAGGCTACAAATCACTTATGTCCCGTTTTTTTATTATTTCAGGTGCTTTAAACTGTTTGCTTGCTGTTGCTTTGGCAGCTTTTGGCAAACATAACGTAAGAGACAACTTTGATGAACACGCCTTTGAAATTTTTCAGACTGCAGGTGATTATCAGATACACAATGGCCTGGGGTTGATTTTGATTGGCATTATCTGCTATCAACTTTCCCAATCATCTTTTATAAAGTTGGCAGGGTGGTTGATGTTGGCAGGAGTTGTTCTTTTTTCTGGAAGCCTCTATATTTTGGCAATAACAGATTTTTCACCTATTAGATGGTTAACACCTATCGGTGGAACAACACTCATAACAGCGTGGCTATGTCTGATATGGGCCGGCATAAAAATGGATAAATAAACGATGATATTAACCTTGATCTCTCCAGCCAAAAAACAGCTAGCCCCTCCAGTTGCTACCAACATTCCCAGCAGGCAGCCACGTTTTATCGCAGATACGGCAATTCTAGCAAAATTACTGGCTAAGTTTGATGCTGAAGGGTTGATGAGTCAAATGAAAATCAGCCCTGGCCTGGCGGCTCTGAATGTAGAGCGAAATCAGAAACTCTCCACTCCAACAACTGCCAAAAATAGCATCCAAGCAGGCTTGATGTTTCAAGGAGACACTTATGTTGGTTTGGATAGTAGCTCTTTTTCCAAGGAAGATTGGAGTTTTGCCGAAAAAAATCTAGCTATTCTCTCTGGACTATACGGCCTCCTATCACCAGTTGACCTCGTCCACCCCCATAGGCTGGAGATGGGAAACCGACTAAAAAATCCACGAGGAGAGACTCTATACGCATTTTGGAAAGATGTGGTTACTAATGAGATAAACCGGCTATTAGAGCATAAAGAAAATAGCTGGGTAGTTAATTTAGCCTCTCATGAGTATTTTAAAGTTGTTTTACCAGAAGAGGTTGTTGGAACGGTTATCACCCCAATTTTTAAAGACAACCGTGGGGGAAAGCTCAAGGTTATTGGTATAAAAGCAAAAAAAGCCCGTGGAAAAATGGCCAGATTTATTATACAAAACCGTCTTTTAGAGCCTGAACCACTTAAAAATTATAACGAAGATGGCTACCATTTCCAAGCCCACCTTTCTAATAACACGGAGTGGGTCTTTGTCTGCGATGAATAACCACCCGCAGTTTTACTTTTAATTTTTTGTCAAAATTTAATAGATCAAGCAGCTATAGCAACATCGTCTGCAACAGAACTGCTCCTGGCTCGATCATATCGTGCTGATTTTGCAATTAACTTGATCCCCATCTGCTTTTCAAGTTTTTTCAAAGCCCATACCGGATCAACTTCCACCAAATTACATATCCAGCGAAATGAACCAATTTCCATCTCGGTGGAACGAAACCACCTCTTTAATGAACGAAAATCATAAATATAAACTGGATCTTCAGAAATTACAGGATCATTCTCAAAGCGTTTTAATGAGTTTAAATCTCTTACTGCCCTATCCAACACAGACAACCATAAATGAACGTCAGATCCTGAAGGAGTAACTTTTTTTTGAAATTCAGTCTCTATCATTTCGTGCATTTTAAATCATTTCCTCTCAGTGAAGTTATGCAACCAAAAGAGCCCTCTTCTGATCAACCTAGAACCAAGCCAGCCACTACGACATACGGAGAAATGGTGTAAACTACCATATTTGAATAGATTATTATTACTGAATAGTTGTGAAGCCATGACCTACCCACCTCTAGATACATGCCTATTGATCTGTTATCGAAACACAGGTTTATATGATAATAATATTTTAATCAACCAAAAAACTGTATTTTACATTTTTTTTTTAAATCCAACCATCAAACAATCAATGTAACCATATGATATTGCAATATTGCTGCATAATGTCGCAGCGCAACACAAATACAACTAATTGAATATTGAAATATTAAAAAAAAATCAACCCAAGCAGATTGATTTAAGATGATTTGATAATTGTTAGTTAGCTTCCATTGCTATTTATAATAAAATAAAGATAATCTATGGCATTATTTAGTTATTATAGGGGCGGTCTAAATGGAAGAACCAATAATTCTGTATTGTAAAAACTGCAATCCAGAACGCCATCATCAAGAAGATAGAAGAAAATCTGCAGAGATTATTCCAATACGAAAAAATAAACGTCAGCCAAAACCAGATCGCAGAAAAGTTTTAGACCGAAGATTAAAAGAAATCTATCCTGTTAACAGAAGAGGTATCAAAAGATCTATAGGCCGCCGCCCTTTTGATGGAAAATCTTGGTTTATAGGAACTATTGAAGACGCTATTAAAGAACAGTGGGCGACCAAAAATGGTGGTAAAGAAATACTTTGCCCAAGGTGCAACAATAAGCTTGAATGATATATTATATTTTTATTTACAAAAATAAGCTGTCAGAGGTAAAAAGCAACTTCTGGGAGTCAATTCTTGGCGTTATAGATCTCTTGAATAGACAATTTTTGAATCGGTTTCACAGCCAATATATGGCCTTTTTGAACTTTCTGCACATCTTCTTCGCTCAAATCAGGAATGATAGAAAAAACATCATCCATGGTTAGTCCATTTACAAGCACGCTGCCTTGATAGATTAGAGAGTACCCTTTTTGATCTTTTTTTAGCTTTGTTGAATTCATTACTACACCCAAAAGAGCCTTTTGTGACACTGCATATTGCAGTAAAATTTAAATTTTTTTTATGTTCGTTAATTTTTATTATTGAATGTTAAAGCAGTTTATTATTTGTTACAAGAGATTACAATAAAATTGTGCTATGTTAGGTTGTCTACAAACTTATATACAAATTCAAGTGGTAACAGACAAAATAATAGAGAGATCCATTGAACAATAAATCTACAATTTCGATTTGGCACTATGGCATGGCGATTTTTGTACCAATTCTATTAATCGTCACCTCCCTGGTTATCGTGCTAACACGGATAAACAACGAAATAGAATTTACCAATAACGAACAGATAGGGCTTACTCAAATCAGGCAACTGCATGAATCAATCAACACCATGCAGAAAATCAGGGGGTTGAGTCAGATTCAAGCACAAAAACCAGACAAGGCCGTCGAATCAAAGCTCAAAGAGCAATCACAAAAACTCCAAAATAGTATCAGCCAGTTTATTGAGCAGTTAAACCATGACCAGTTTAAAGTTGGTGAGATGGTTTCCAATCTTGGTAAAAAAACCAAAAACATGGGGTTAAATCTACATACCTATCACGACAAAAACAGACTTTTTAAAGAACATTCTGCCCTGTTAAGTCAAGCAGAGGATATAAGCCAAGAAATAGCTACCCGCTCCAATCTTATTCTCGACCCAATCACTGAGTCCCATTTTATCATGAGCTTGGTGGTGCACAGAATCCCTACTCTTTTGGAATCAATTGGGGCAGTCAGAGGTATGGGTAGTGGTTTTTTGAGTATTGACAATCAAAGTGAGGTTGACCGCTTTAGATTTTCTGAAAAAATTGAAGGTATGCGGTATAATTTGAGAAAGATTGATAGAAGCAAGCAAATTATCCTAAACTCTTCCCCACATTTAAAACCACTCTTTTCCTGTTTTATTGAAAACAAAAAACAGTCTGCTGAGCGTTTTCTCCTGCTTAGCGAAGCCATATTACTCAATCAGGCTGTAGGCGTTGATGCCAACCTCTTTTTTGAGACCGGCACATATGCTATTCATACCATATCCTCCTGTTATGATAATCTAAGCGATGAGCTATCACTATTATTAGAAAAAAGAGTAAATAAACTTGATGATGAACGTACCACAATTTCTCTAGGCCTTACCATCGCACTCCTCTTCACGATTGTAGCCTTTATCATCTTCTATCGAAAAAACCTAACTGCATTTAATGAAATCAGCATAAGCGAGAGTAAAAATCATGCGATACTGCAATCAGCCATTGACGGTATTGTAACAATCGATGAGCGAGGTATAATTCAAACTGCAAACCATGCCGTTGAGAACATTTTTGGCCATGCTCCAGGAACACTTATTGGTAAAAACATAAAAATTCTAATGCCCCAACCATACCGGGATGCTCATGACTCTTACCTTGAAAAATACCTCTCCACTGGTGTTAAAAATATTATAGGTTCTATCAGAGAGGTTGAAGGTATCTGCCCGGATGGTGGTAAGTTTCCTTTAGAGCTTTCGGTTAGTGAATTAACAGTTGATGGGAAAACTTTTTATACCGGCATTCTCCACGATATTACAGAACGTAAATTGGCTAAAGAGGCGCTGGATGAGGCATACAATGAACTGGAACAACGGGTTAAAAACAGAACCAGTGAGTTAGAAGAGGCAAACAAACAGCTTTTGTTAGAGGCCGAGGAACGCAACAAAGCTGAGCAAGGGTTGATACTGGCATCCAAAGTTTTTGAAAACGCCAGTGAAGCAATTCTTATAACTGACCATAACGTTAATGTAATTGATGTTAACAATGCCTACATAAACATTACCGGATTTGAGAGGGAAGATATTATTGGGAAAAACCCAAGTATTGGTAAATCTGGTAGACATGACCAGTTTTTTTACAAATCCATGTGGAAAAAAATTATTGAGACTGGACAGTGGGCAGGAGAAATATGGGACCGGAATAAAGCAGGGAAAATCTACCCAAAATGGCTGACGATCAATGTAGTAAAAGATAAACATGGAAAAACAACACATTATGTCGGCATTTTCTCAGATATTAGCCGGACAAAAGCTACCGAAGAGCGGCTGGAGCAGTTGGCTTTTTATGATCCCCTTACCAGGCTGCCAAACCGTATGCTGTTTCAAGACCGCCTGAATCAAGAGTTTCAAGGAGCCAGGCGAAGCAAAAAACAGGTTGCGGTCATGTTTATAGATCTTGACCGTTTCAAACATGTCAACGACACCCTTGGCCATGCTGCTGGTGATCAGCTTCTTATTGAAATTTCCAGACGTTTAAATAAGTGTGTACGGCAAACCGATACAGTATCAAGGCTGGGTGGGGATGAATTTACTGTAATTTTAACAGATATTACAAACACCAAAGATGTGGCAGCAATTGCCAATAACATCATATTATCACTGCAAAAAACAGTGATGATCGATGAACACAAAGCCCACGTTGGGGCAAGCATTGGCATAGCGGTTTATCCTGATGATGGAGATGATTTTGATACCATCACAAAACATGCAGATGTTGCTATGTATCATGCAAAAGATAGTGGCAGAGGTAATTTCAAGTTTTATAAAGAGGATATGAACGCCAAGTTTACCAACCGGATGAAGCTGGAAAATGAGATGCATGCTGCCCTTGAAGATGATGAGTTTGTGCTCCACTATCAGCCTAAGATGGATATTGAATCCGGTAGAATTCTAAGCATGGAGGCTCTTGTTAGGTGGCAGCGTAGTGATGGAACCATGGTACCACCATTTAACTTTATCCCGTTGGCGGAGGAGATCGGTATGATTATTCCTCTTGGCAGACGAATTTTGGAGATGGCGTGTATTTACAATAAAAATTTAATGGATACTGAAAATATCCACCTTAGAGTGGCAGTCAACCTCTCTCCATTGCAGTTTCAGCAGGTTGATATTCAAGAGATGGTGGAGACTGTGCTCAATGAGACAGGTATGCCCGCGGAGTATTTAGAGTTGGAAGTTACCGAAGGCATGATGATGGACGACTCGGAAAAGGCCACATCCATTCTCAACAAATTACGAGACCTCAAACTTAGTATCTCTATGGATGATTTTGGAACCGGTTATTCATCATTGAGTTATCTGAAAAAATTTCCGATTCACACTCTAAAAATAGACCAATCATTTGTCCGAGATCTAACACTGGACTCCGATGATTCTGCCATCGTCTCAGCTATAGTCTCTATGGCTAAAAGTTTAAAGCTGCGTGTTGTTGCTGAGGGTGTTGAGACTCCTGAACAGATGGAGTTTTTAAAAGAAATTGGCTGTCACGAACTTCAAGGCTATCTAATAAGCCGACCTATTCCAGGTGATGAGTTCACCGCCTTTATCAAGAGTGATCAACTGGTAATTGACAAAAAACTCAAGGATCTGAAGAAAGTGTGACCCCACAACTATTGGTGGTTGTTACTGAAAAAATTTTGAGCTATATCAACGAAGCCCTTTTAACTGACCACAAGCAGCTTGAATATCTTCTCCACGTCGTTCACGGATCACCGTAACCAAGCCGGTTTTGCCAACTATGTTTTGAAACTGGGTAATTTTTTCTGCTGAGGATGGCCGGTAAACTGTTCCAGGCCATGGATTGAAAGGAATCAGGTTGATTTTAGATGGTATACCTTTAAGGTAGCGAACCAGCTCATGGGCATCTTCAGGGGAGTCGTTAACACCATCTAACATGACATACTCCCAGGTGATACTACGGCTGCCTTTTAAAGGAAACTCTTTTGCCCCCTTACGCAGGGCAGACAAGTTATATTTTTTATTTATTGGCACCAGTCTATCTCGCACCTCATCACGAACACTATGCAGAGATATAGCTAGATTAACACCAAGATCATAACCTGCCTGTACCATTTGCGGCACAATACCAGAAGTAGATAGGGTTATCTTCCTGGTGCCTATAGCCAGACCTGAGCCGTCAAGTATAATCCGTACCGCCTTAACTACTGCATCATAGTTATAGAGAGGCTCTCCCATACCCATCAGAACGATATTGGTCAACCGCTGTCCACCAGCCTCAACCTGGGAACGAACAAATGTTACCTGCTCAACAATTTCAGATGTAGTCAGGTTACGGACCAGCTTTTGAGTACCAGTAAAACAGAATGGACAGGAGAGGCTGCAGCCAACTTGAGAAGAGACACAGACAGTTCCACGATCCTCTTCGGGGATAAAAACAGTCTCAACCTGCTCTCCATCGTCAAAAGAAAGCAGCCATTTGATAGTTCCATCATTGGATGTCTGCCGGGATTTAACTTTGGGACGAAGAGGCTGGCACACCTCCTCCAATTTGGCTCTAAACACCTTGGAGAGATCAGTCATCTCACCAACTTCACTGACTAATTTGACATACAACCAAGACCATAGCTGTTTAGTACGAAATGGACGCTCACCCCACTCGCCAACAAATAGCTGGTCCAGCTCTTCACGACTAAGGCCGGTTAGTCTAATATTTTTTTTACTCATCTGACAGCAGTTCTCACAGCTTTCAAAGCTTCACCCAAAAACTAAACAAAGTAACTAACTGCCGAATATATGAAAATGGGATGGTCTGGGAAGGGGTGACTCCCCTTCCCAGTGGGGTTTGGGGCAAAGCCCCAACTCAACAGTTAAAACAAATACTATCTATGGCAAATTTGTGTCCCATTAAAGAAAAATGCCATCTCAACAGCAGCAGTCTCTGGAGCATCTGAACCATGAACTGCATTTGCCTCAATGCTCTCAGCAAAATCGGCACGAATAGTTCCAGGTTTCGCCTCTTTTGGGTTAGTTGCCCCCATAACCTCACGGTTTTTAAGAATTGCCCCTTCTCCCTCTAAAATTTGAGCGACAATTGGACCGGAACTCATGTAATCTGTCAGGTCGTTGTAAAAAGGCCGCTCTTTGTGCACAGCGTAAAATTCTCCCGCTTGTGCCTTGGTTAAATGGACCATACGTGATGCAACAATTTTAAGGCCAGCAGCCTCAAAACGGGCATAAATTTGCCCAATAACATTCTTGGCAACTGCATCTGGTTTAATTATTGAAAAAGTGCGCTCTACAGCCATATTATTCTCCTGGTTACTCTGTGGATAAATCTGTGGATAAAATTGGGACAAAAGGGGAAACCCCTCGGCTTTTCTGCAAAAAAAGCCCTAGACAAAAAGCCTTGCAAAGTCAAAGGTGTTACAAAAAACACTATATTTATCAAATAGTTGATGAATAGCTTCATCTTAAAAACAGACCGTCAATCATGCTGGCACTTAATGTAGCCATTTATATGTGCAAAAATGGCTAACTGTGAATAACTTTCACACTGTCATTAAAAAAAATAGCCTTATTTAATCCTAATTAAGGGAGGGAGAAACCATTAAATTCATCTAGTCAACCCCTCTTAATAGTCAATTATTTTTCCACCTATACAACCACTGGCTGAGGAGGAAAATCCAGCCAGAAAGTGACAGGTCCATCGTTCACCAAAGCCACACGCATATCGGCTCCAAATATGCCCTGCTCCACTTCTATTCCGGTCTCTGCAAGCTCCTGGCAAAAATCTTTACACATAGCTGCAGCCAACTTTGGCTCTTGGGCCTGACCAAAAGAGGGACGATAGCCTTTTTTAAGGTCAGCAGCCAAGGTAAATTGAGAAACTACCAATATCTTGCCGCAAATATCTTTAACTGATAGGTTCATCCTACCCTGCTGATCCGGGAAAATTCTCAACCCAGCCACCTTGCGCACCATTTTGCTGCACTGCTGACCTGAATCACCAACAACAACTGCTAAAAAGAGCAGAATCCCCTGCTCTATCTCTCCTACTATCTCACCATCAACACTAACCGATGCCTCGCTAACACGCTGGATTAAAGCTCGCATAAGTCAATACCTATTATCATAAATTCGGCAGCTGTCTGTACATCACTGGCACAACCTCTTGATTCACCTGGCAAGCCAGAAAAAAATCTTACCACCAACAAGATGATTCCGATTTTTCCAGATTCACCATACACACCAATATGTTGCACCATTAATGTACACCCAACTACTGCATCTAGGATTATACAGTTGACACTCATTACGGTTAAACTCTTGGAAACTGGCTGCAGACAACAATTCAACCTGTAGATAGAAGCGACAGTTGGAATAACGTGTGTGTGATCCATAAATCTAGATTCAGCAGTGGAAAGACATTACCCGGAAATGTGAAATGGGCGGTCTGTTTTTACTTGGTTACAAGCCTAGAAACGGCAGTTGGAAGGTGGTGCAAGGCATAACCAGACGGTTTCTAGCCAGGTTAAATAATCAAGACATGGGGCTTCCCCTCTCGACACGAACAGAAAAAACATAACCAACGCTGCGTACGGTTTTGATTAGGCTGGGGCTTTTTGGATCATCTTGCAGTCGCCGCCTCAGGCGACTAACCTGCATATCAATAGTGCGGTCAAATGGCTCTATCTCACGGCCATTGGAAAAAACCAAAAGTTGATCACGGGGCAGAACCCGGTTTGGATTGTTGAGAAAAACCCTAAGCAGTGAGAACTCTCCACCACTAAGAAAAATTTTATCTCCACCTGGAGAATAAAGCTGCCGAGTAGGAACATCCAAAGTCCAACCTGCAAAACGGTAACAGGCGTTTTGATCTGCTTCAATGGAGTCGTCAGGAAGTGTTCTGGAACGTCGCAAAACACTTTTTACCCTGGCTAACAACTCACGAGGGTGAAAAGGTTTAGGCAGATAGTCATCAGCCCCCATCTCAAGACCGATAATCCGGTCCATCTCACTACCTTTTGCACTGAGAATAATCACAGGTATATTAGAACGGGCTCGGATGTTACGGCAGAGTTCCAGACCATCTTCACCAGGCAGAATCAGATCAAGCACAATCAGATCAATTGTGCTGCTAGCCAGAGCCTCACGCAGCCCGTTGCCATCGGCAGCAATACTGACCTGATAGCCATTTTTCTTTAGAACTTCACCAACTAAAACACATAGATCAGGATCATCATCAACAATAAGGATGTGGTCTAAAGCTGTCATAAGTTCACAACATGCCTTTGCAATTAAACTTCTTCATACTCAATATCAACTGACTCAATATAGGTTGCAAGATCAGCTACCAAGCCGGCAATCTGACCACTGTTATGCTCTTTTGCCGCAATTTCAAGATCACGTCCTATCTCCGAGATGCAATCAAAACCATAACCGGAACCAGAACCTTTCATCCTGTGTCCTGAAGTCTGAATAGTTTGAAAGTCTTTCTCTTGCAGTGCTTTGGAAATAACAGCCAAATCCTTCTGGCGGTTAACCAGATAACCTGGCACAATATCCTCCAAATCTTTATCGATAACAACAGTTACCCTTTCAACATCAGACATAATTACACCTCAGCCAGCAATATACATCATCCATATCTATTGTACCAGTCTACGCAGACAGTCATACAATAAATTGTTCAAAGCTGTTTCTATTAAGATTTACAATATATTATACAAAAAATCCAGTGTTGTTTTTTATTTGTTAGCAGGCACATCCATGAACACAACAGATAATAAACATTTTGGTTAGCTTTCCTATTTTATGTTTCTCTATACTATTTCCTGAGATAATGTGTATTATCTGTTTTAGTCAATATTTTGCTAGACCTAGAGTAGAACTATTTAATCTAAGTGATGGCCATTTTGGGCATATTTCCAGCTTATGCATATTAAAGATTCTCTCTTAAAGTGGTGGAAGCTGCCAACTCTGTTTCTCCTCTCCTACTTGGTAACAGCAACAGCAATCACCGGTTTTGCTAGATGGGTGGTTCCAATTCCACATTTGGGGGGAATTTCTGCCCGTTTAACGGCATTTTTAGAAGAAAAAGATGAATTTGACATACTTTTTTTGGGTTCAAGTTATTATAAAGATGCCATTAATTCAGAACATATTGATCAGGAGATGAATAAACTTGGCTGTCGGGTAAGATCCTTCAAGTTTGGTGCAGATGGACTAAACGCTATTGAATATATGTTTGTTCTTGAGCAGATAAAACAGAGCAACCCACTCAAACTGTCTACTATCATCATCGACCTTCCATCACCACATTACCGTTCTCACCTATACGCATCAACCCGAACCAGATTCTTCAACTCTTGGTCTAATTTTTTTCCTTTCGTCTACGAAATATGGAGCCTGCCAAGGTTTAGAAAAACCCGGTCTATTCTGCTATATGACTTCTTCCTGGCATTTATCTATGAGCGAACCGGTATAAATAGCCTATCTAGGCTCTTAGCACCTCTATTGCCACCACCTAACCAGCAAAAAAACCACCTGCAACAGACTAAAAAAGTTTCCAGTTTGGAAAAAGCCAGCACAGAACTAAAGAAAAAACAGTTATTGATAAAGCAGGCTGAGAACCTTGTAGTGGAGACTGATGTTTGGAAGGATGGTTATGCGAAAAGAAACCAAAAGGGCCACTTTGCCCGGCTACAGCCAATATTGAAAAAACTCCAGGGTATTGGGTTGAAATTTGCTGTGGTTTTAGCTCCAGGCTTTCCCCACTATGCCTATTCGGAACCGTTGCGAGAAATTTTCAGTGAAAAAGTGCCGGAAACTCCTCTATGGCATTATAATTTTCCCAACCGCTGGCCGGAGCTGTTTAATGGTGAAAACCTATCGACGATTAGCCACATGAATTCTAAAGGTGCTAAAATTTTTTCCACCCTATTGGCAAAAGACCTTTGCAAAAAAAGCCCTCAAAAGCAATGAACCTGATTTGTATAAAGCGACAACTGCTTGAGTAGTAGCTATAGACTATTTTCCCAAGAGGTTTGACCACCATATCTTAATATCTTCTAGTATCATAAAACCAGCAGGGACTAAAATAAGACTCAACATGGTAGCATAAAGAATACCAAACCCCAGAGAGACTGCCATTGGAATAAGAAATTGTGCTTGGGTGCTTTTCTCTAACAACAGTGGAGTTAAACCAAAAAAGGTGGTTATGGATGTAAGCAGAATTGGCCGGAAACGTTTGGCACCAGCAGCATTGGCAGCTTCATAAATACTATAACCATCTCTTAGGCGACGATTGATCCAGTCAACCAATACCAAGCTATCGTTCACCACAACCCCAGCTAGAGCCAGCATTCCCATGATGCTCAGCAAGCTTAGGTTCATTCCTAGTAAAATATGTCCCAATACCGCCCCGACCAGACTGAATGGAATCACTATCATCACCAAAAACGGCTGAACATATGAACGCAAAGGAACTGCAAGCAGGCCGTAAATGGTAAAAAGAACAAAACCAATCCCCATCAGCAGACTACTAAAAGAGTCGCTCTGCTCTCGCATCTCCCCTTCCAAACTATAACGAACCCCAGGATAATCTCTGAGTAACTCATCAAGAAAAACCTTGAGATCATCTGCAATGGCGTTGACGTTTACCCGACCTTTTTCCGCATCGGCAGTTACATTTACCGCCCGGTTTCTATCTACCCGGCGAATGGTGGAAAAACCCTCATCTATAGCAACTGTAGCCACGGTTTTAATAGGAACCGGATGGCCTTTAGCATCTCTAATACGCATAGATTCCAGGCTAGCCAGACTTTTTCGGTCATCCCTTGGCAGTCTAACCATCACCCTTACATCATCCCGCCCCCGTTGCAGTCGCTGTGCCTCTGCACCAAAAAATGCCTGTCGCACCTGCCTGCCAAGATCGGTTGCCGACAGACCTAGCAACTCGGCCTCAGGACGCATGGTCAGTGTGATTTCTGGTTTACCCTTATCAAAACTATCCTGAATATCAAAGACCCCATCATAGCCAACCAGCCTCTCCCGGATTTTCTGGGCTATCTCACTTAACTGCTCAAAGTTCTGCCCCATAAGCTGAACATCTATAGGGTCGCCGCCATGACCTATCTCAGCTTTAAAGTTCAACTCTTTATATCCGGGAATATCACCAATCCCTCTCCGCCACTCCCGAACCAGAGCTGAGGTTGATATATCCATAGTACGCTCTTCAGGTGGCACCAACTCCAGGCTGACCTGGGCAAGTTCAGGGTTTCCGCCCCGAGCTGAGGTCCGCCCTGCTTGCCAGCCAATGCTTGTCAAAGCGTGGCGAATTACCGAAATACCGGTTTTGGGATCACGATATTTCTCTTGCAGTTGCAGAGCCACCTCCTCCATACGGTCAGCATGGGCCTGGGTGCGTTCAACAGCGGTTCCAGTCTGCATAACCAGGGTGGCTCTGGCGGTTTCGCTCTGAATTCTAGGGAAAAAGGTAAATCCGTACCTCCCACTAGCCACAAACGCTATCACCACAAAGGAAAACCCTGTGAATAGAGCAACAGTAAGATATCTACGGCTAAGAGCAATTTCCAAAACTGGCTGGTAATACTTTTTTATCAACTGCTCCAAACCATCAGCAAAATATTGCTGAAAACGTTGAAAGACTCCAGGGCTGTCATGGTTAATAACCTTAACATGGGCCAGATGGGCTGGCAGAATCAGTTTTGACTCAACCCAGGAGAAAAGTAGAACTGGAATTATTACCATGGGAATCTGAGCAAAAATCGGCCCCCGTCGCCCCTCCATAAAGAGTAACGGTAAAAATGCTGCCACGGTAGTCAGTAGGCCGAATGTCACTGGAACCGAAACCTCTTGTGCTCCAATAATCGCCGACTCCACACCCTCTTTACCATCTTTCAGGCGACGATAGATATTCTCCCCGGTAATGATGGCATCGTCCACCACAACACCAAGCACAAGAATAAAGGCAAACAGAGTGACAACGTTGATGGTGACACCCAGCCACGGCATCAGAAGCATGGCCCCCATAAAGCTTATGGGAATTCCAACACAGACCCAGACCGCCACTGGTAGACGTAAAAATAGCGTCAGACAGAGAAAAACCAAAATTCCTCCCTGCCAGGCACTGGTGAGAAGAGTATCCAACCGGAGCCGTACAATCCGCGAGCGGTCCCGCCAATACTCCACATACACTCCTGGAGGAAATTTTTGTTTACTCTCTTTTATATAACCTTTAACCGCTGCACCAATATCCATGGCATTCTGCTTGCCAGTACGGTATACCTCGATTAAAACTGCAGGTTGACCATTAAACCTGGAGAAGACCGACTCCTCCTCAAAACCGTCACGAATTATAGCAATTTCACCCAAATTCAGACGACTGCCGTCTGCATTGGTAAGAATGGGAATCTTGGAAAAATCAGCACCTCGATAAGCTTGAGCCTTGGTCCTTAGGGTTATCTCACCATCCTTGGTTTTAAGAGAGCCTGCTGGAAAGTCAACAGAGTGGCGGCGAATCGCCTCAACCACCTGGGAGTAGGTTAAATTAAACTTTTCAAGAACCCTGTCGTTTATCTCTATGGAAATTTCAAAAGGTCTTATGCCGGTAAGCTCGGCCTGGGTCACATCAGGCAGGTTGATAATATCATCCCGAACCTGTTCACCTAGTTTGCGCAGAGACTCCTCTGGAATATCTGCAGCCACCACAACACTGATCACCTCCCGGCGAAACTCCTGAACACTGACAATAGGCGACTCTACCTCATCTGGAAAGGCCGAGATGGCATCGACTTTATTTTTGATATCATCAAGTACATCACGGGTATTACGCCCTTTCTGAACCTCAACCTGCACCAACCCCTGCCCTTCAAAAGCTGACGAAGTGATAGATTCAATACTGTTGAGACCGGAGATAGCCTCTTCGATACGGATAACAGCGGCCTCCTCCACCTCTTCAGGAGATGCCCCCCGGTAGGCCACGGTAATATTGACAACATCTCGCTCAAACTCTGGGAACACCTCTAGAGGGATCTTATTGCTCATCATCCAGCCGCCAAGGACAAGGATGGCTATCATGAGAAGATTGGCTGCAACCCCATTACGGGCAAACCAGTCGATCATCCCCTGCATATTATTTCACCTGATTGTGCATGGAATTTTTTTGATCTGTTGTATCTACACTAGACTTTTTTTTGGCTATGGTGAGCAAAACCCCTTCCGGGGCATAGGGCAGAGGTGTTAAAGAGATGTACTCTCCAGGATTTAGTCCATCTTTTAAGACAACGGATTTCTCATCCCGCCATATAATATCCACCAAACGACGCTCAAGACGGTTTTCAGGTGTGATTACCAATAGACGGTCCCCAGGACCGACAGTGTGCCGTGGCAGGATAAAAACTCCATTTAGGGTTTTGCCGGAAATAGATGCTTTTACATAACGTCCATCAAGGAGGTCAATGTCTGGTTTTTCATCAGTAACATTAGTATCGACATTTATATTTGCCACAAGAATCACCTGGCGGGTGTTGGGGTCAACCGCTGACTCAATACGGACAATCTCTCCATTCCAACTTCTGTTAGCATCACCGTCACTGGAAGAGGTTAGTTCAACCTTTGGTCCAACACCATTTTTTAGGTCGCCAATATCCAACAGAGCAAGTTCCCGGTTACTGACAGGCAGGCGAACCTCCCACTTTCCCAAAGCATAGATCTCGCCCAGAGTCTGCCCCTTGGTGACAAACTGCCCTAACTCCGCCTGTTTATCCAACACCCGTCCAGTGAACGGGGCTAAGATAGCCGTCCTGTCCAGATCCAAAATGGCCGCATCCATCTCCGCCTGTTTTAGCTGCTGTTCTGCTTTTAGGTTGTTGAGCTGGGCAGGAATAAGATCCATGGCATTTTGCAGATTTAGCAGAGATGAACGACGGCTAAGAAGTTCTCGCTCTCCGCTCTCAAGAGCACTCTCGGTCACGGTTCCAGATTTTTTCAATATTCGCAGACGCTCAAACTGCCGCTTGGAAAGGTTTAGATTCTGGCTTTCGATAACCAAACTCTTTTTCTGATTCTTGGCGACTGTCTCCAACTCCTCAACTCTGGCAGCCACAACCTTGAGTGAAGCCTCAAGGTTGGCAACCTTTAACCGGTAGGATTCTGGATCAATTCTAGCAAGAAGTTCACCCTTTTCAAAGTATGCCCCACGGACGAAGTTAGGAGAGACTTCTACCAGACGACCAGCAGCTTCAGAGGTTAACGCGGTACGAACAGATGGAGCCATCACCCCTTGTGAGGAGACAAAAACTGCAAAAGAGTCTGGCTTTACTGCTAATGTATCGACAACAATTTTAACTGGAGAAGATTGTTTTCGTTTTGCTGTAGGGCCGGTTTTCAATAGAACAACACCCACAGCACCGGCAACTACCAAAACCAGCAGAGGAATAAAAAACCTTCTTGATAGCCTCATTTCTGAGCCAGTTGACTGGAAAGACTGAAAAAAATCATCACAATTATTCTCTCCAAAACAGTATTACGGCCCCTTACGTCGCTCATTATTAGGTGCACGTCCATCACCATGAAGAAGATCAGATGGTGCTGTATTTCCTCTTAAAGGTAGGCGAAAGAGAAGAATAATAGTCACAAAAATAATCACAACAAACACCTCTGCAATCGTAAACAACACTGATTGCCACATAAGAGGCAGCACTTCAAAGTTGTAATCTGGAGGCAACAGACCTTGATATTCTAGAATAATATCATCAAAACCATCTTCTAATAGATAACGTAGTCCGGGAATCACAACAAAAACTGCAAAAGTGCCTGCTGTTAGTGTCGCTAAAACCATCTGCCAGAAAAGTTTGGCATATATCCCTAACCACGTAACACCACGACTGAGAAGAATTCCGTAGTGGTGTCGTCTATGACCAATCAATGCTCCAATTTGTGCCAGCAACAGAGCCCCCAGAAAGATTCCAAAAGTCAACGCATATGCAGGAACCATGGTCGACAGCAGATCACTTAGAAGGTTAAAACGGTTGAGAGCATCTTGATACATAGGATGAATATTAAGAGCCTGTGCCGACTCATCTACTTTTAGTGCCAGGAGAGCATTAATACCCTTGGTCAGCTTGGTCGGGTCTGGAACATAAGCGTGAATAGCCTCAAAGGCAGTGCCATAACCGGTCACATCCCACGGGACGTAGATCGTGGCACCAGCAGAGTTTTTCTGCCACCTTGGGCAGAGAGACCTACGCATGGCGTTGTCTCTTGGCAGCCGATGGCAAGGTAGCCAGAGGCGGTTCTGGTCATCATGATTCAATGTGTCCCACGCTCCAGGGTCCGCCTTACCTGACAGTTCGCCAAGACCAAACGGCAAAACAGGTTTGTGACATGATTCATCTTTAACATTGGGCAGAGTGGTCAAGCCGGTTTTGTTAATCTCATTTTGAATACAGTAAGCATAAGTGCTAATAAGATTGGCTGGGTAGGCATTAGATGTAAGGTTCTTGGCACCATCCCCGTCTCCACGCCCCAAACTATTTGGATCATAACGAATTTCAGGAAAGTGATACGATGCCAGTAGAGCGTTATAGGTGCTTAGAGGAAAAAGATAAGCAACTTTTTCCATAGCTGGGATATGGTGTACCCAACGGGTTTTAAACTGTAGAAGCTCTTCTCTATCACCAATTTGTACCTGCAACCAGATTGTATCCAGAGCACTGCGTATAGAACCATTTGGTAGTTTAGCTGGTAGGCGACGCAATTTTTTAGCTTTTAAAATTGGCTGAATCCTAGCCCGGTACGCTTCATAATTAAACTGTGTCGTAAAGAGTGACTCACTCAAAACCACACTCATTGGCAGACCAATCCACCTTTGCTGACCCGGCATATGGTCAGGATTGGCCTCCGGCTCAGGCTCTGCTCCCAATTGCCATAGAGGATCTTGAGGATAGACTGCCCAGCCAAGCATAGGTACGCCAGAGTTCCAAATATCTGTTCCAGGCATGGTTATGCTTGGGGTTCTGGTTGCTAATCTGCGGTAGGGGTGGATTTTCAGGCCAAACGACTCTCCTGGCAGGTGCTTCTCCAGCTCTTTTAGTTGATCAAGGAGCGTGGTTTGAATGCCATCGTGGTTCTGCCAATGGGCTTTGGCCCATACTGGAACACCGTGAGGTCTGAGAGTTCCTAAGAGAGCATCGGTAAAACGCTCGAGAAGTCCGGCTCTAGTACCGACCAAAAGCAGGGCCATACTAAGAACTAATGCCAACAGTAGTGATAACCAGGCAAAATCCCTGCTACCACCGGAACAGCCAAAACGGCCGCAAACAAAGGAGCGCCAATAAGAACGGGAGCCGAGAGTCATCCAAACCGGCAACCATTTTTTAGCTCCCTTTTTTTGCGGTTCTTCAAGGGACTTATCTGGCATCTACAGGGGTTCCTTCCTTTTTTTTGTTTCCACCTTTCAACCGGAGATGACAACGATTATTTGATACCATCAACCAGTGGCTCACCTTGGGGTCCAACGCGTCGGATTGATGATGAGTCACCCAAATAACCAGACGGTCACCTTTAGCCAGCCAACGGTCAACCAGACCCATAACTTCACGACGGGTTTCAGAATCAAGGTTGCCAGTTGGTTCATCAGCAAACAGTACATGGGGATCGTGAATCATGGCCTGGGCTAGAGCTACCCGTTGGAACTGACCACCGGACAGCTCGTTTGGAAACCGCTCCAAGAACTCCTCAGCAGTGGTCTCCTCAATCCGCACGCCGCTGTTATCACGCAACAAAACCCGATCCATAGCTGCATAAACCCGGCGATCCATTTCATCTTTGCTCATGCCGCCAAGCAACTCCAGTGGGTAGCGTAAATTTTCCCTTACCCGCAAATATGGAGTCAAAGTGCTGTTTTGATATGCAAACCCAAAACAGCGGCGACGAATATCGGTAAGAGAGAGGGTTGAGGCTTTGGTATCCAACCCTTTAGGCCCCCAAGTTGCCCGGTTGCCATCAGGAAACACCCAACGCACCCAACCATCGCTTGGTTTTTTAAGAAATGTAAGCAGATATAACAGTGTGCTTTTACCGCTTCCACTTCTCCCCAGCACCGGCAGACGGCCGGATATCTCACCAGCCTCTAGCTTTAGACCGCCAACTCGCAGATCAAATGTTCCACCCCAACCAACATTAGCCGACCGTATTTGTACCCCCCACTTCACGGCAGATATTCCTGAGGAATCCAATAACCTCTGCGTCCTCCAAAGGTATGGGCAAAACGGTAGGACTTATCTGGTCCCAGCGGGGTACGCTGAATCGAGCCTTTAATACGCATCAACGCCCGGCCATTTTGGGTTGCGTCAGGGCAGCGACGTGACTCAAATTTAGAAACTTCAAAGGTTGGACGCATATAATCCCGCTCAACTATCTCTAGCATCTCTTTGGATTTAATTGCCCACAAAGCCAGACGACGCAACTCACAAGCTGGTACGGCAGGAATCTCTCTACTGTTATGGTCAAGCAGCGGTTTTTTGTTGTGATCTAAAACAATAAACCGGCCATCCTTATTCCGCTCCATCCGCTCTGCGGAGAGGGAGTTGACATTATAACTAAGTAGAGGGCTGTGGCTCCTGACCGGCAAACCACCACGACGCTGAGCATACTCTGCTGGAGTCTCGCCAGAGACATCAATTGGTGGACGGCGAATCTCCTGTTGCAGACCAAGAATCATTGCACTGATCAAAGCCCGGCGTAGTTGGGATTCTGGCAGATCAAAATAGCCCTCAAATCCACGTAGAATCCGAATCCAGGAAGATAGTGCACTACTGCTGACCCACAACTCCTCTACCACATCATCAGTAGCCTCAATGTAGCCAATTTTTGTGGTATCAAATACCCGGTTCTCACACTGTTTACCCAAATCACCACAAGCACCTTTTTTTAGGATGTGCCAGTAGACACCTGGAATATCAATCCGCTCCCGACGCAACCTTTCGATTACAGCGGTTAGTGCTGCACCACCTCTAACATCGAGGATGATCTCATCAATCAGCTCACTACTACCTAGTTTTTCTACGGTTGAGACTAAACGGTGAACCATACGCTCTTCACCCATACGCAGCGAGTGCTCGCCATAAAATGAGTTGGATGGCAGGCTATTCTGGAGTAGATATTTTGTCTGATTGGTGAAGTCTCTGTATGCCCTACGGTAAGCATTAGGATGTTTTACACCTTTAGCCCTGGATGGAGTCTGGATAAAAAACGGAACAATGTTGTTGCCCTTTTTGCCACCCTTCAACAGGCTAACCAATGTGTTCCGGTCTACAGGGTTGGAATATTTAGGCTTTCGGCCTCTAGTCCTGGATTTGTAGCCATTATCACCGATGACAAACATGATTTTCAGATGGTCAGGACAGGAGACGATATCATTTTTAAGTACTTGATTTAAACCACCGTAAAGATTCTCTTGATAGTCATCGTTGGTATCGATTTCTGAGACTTTAACCTTGGAGATAGCTCTCTGAAATGAGTTATAAGCTGCCGCCTGTTGAGCACTGTTAAGGTCACAAGCTGCTGGTAGTGGATGGCCTTCACCAACTCCATCACCTAAACCATTGGGAAATAGCTTGTCAGCATATGGATCTCGATAGACCCGGAAACCAAAACGAAACTGGGTATCTTTGAATCCCTGGACCTTCTTCAGGTCTTGAATAATCTCTTGAATAACACCCTTTTTGGTTTTTGTTCCACGTACCGCATCAAAAACCTGTTCCATACTTGCAGTCGCATCTAAAAGAAAGAAGATATCAACATTTTTCTTGGATGAGAGAGATTTATAACCTTTAAAACCGGGAATAATTTGAGATGCCAGCCCTGTTGAAATTGCAATTTTATCATCACTCAACCGCCTACCCACCAAACCTGGACGAGCCAAGGCAACCTTGAAGAACCGCCGCTGCTTGGTCTGCCCACCCAAACCTGTGGGTGATATGTGACGATTTTGGCTATCTACCATCTCAAGAACAGGAATCCGTAGAGCTGATTTAAACCACTTCTGACCACCCTGTACCGGGCTACAGGCTTTCTGGTTTTTGGAGACAGCATCTCTCAGTTTTTCATAAGTACAGATGGTTCCATCACCTTTACCATCTGGAGATTTAAGATCTTCACGAGGGCGAATACTAAAAGCGTTGTTCCACAAAAAACCATCTTTCTTCGCTACCCAACCAAGTACAGTATCATCCTCTTCCAAACGAAAACGGTCAGCTAGCAGGTAGGCATCTTCATTCTGGTCAAATACGAAGTACATATGAAAGCGGGATGCCCCTTCACGGCAGTTACCTTTTCCACCAACACAGTTTAGTAGTTCCGGGTCCTGGTAGACATGAACAGTTGGCGGCAATTTACCCTCGCCACGAGCCACCATATTGGTCTTGATGAAAAATTTCATCTCCAGGCCAGATTCACCCTTAACAGGTTGATCACGACAAAGTAGGTCGGTCTTTCTTGCCCAACCGGTCAACTCAGGGAAACCTTTATAGCGGAAAGCGTGGACTTTAATCCAATCCCCCTTCTCGGCCAACACCTCAGCATGTTGGTTGAAAACCAATGATCCGGCTCTATTTTCTCCAGTCTGTTTGGAATACAGAGGTGCATCTTGACGAAGAACCCTTGCCAGACCAGCCCACTGTAGTTTTTCACCCTGATAAAACCGATCAAAATCGTATTCACCACAATGGCCATAACTAGATGCAACCGCCTCTGTAGAGAAAGTTGCCAAGAGAAGAAAAACCGTGCTCCCTAATGCAAGCAAGATTTTATTAGTCTGGGTTTTCATTGATTTCCCCCCAATCGTTTGCCGTCTATTCATTTTATTTCTACTTCCGCAAGAAAACTGTTATTTAAATTTTTTTCACCAGATATTTAATGAAACATCCAGAGTTAGTTGATTTGATACTGCTGTGCTGGGTTCAAAACCAACCTGAAACCAGCTACAGAAAACATTGGCGGCATACATACCGCACTATCTTCGTGGGAGTTTGTGGTCAGATCATCACGTCCCAACAGATAATAACCAGAAGCACACCAGGTTCTAGACCACTCACGCACTCCCCATAGCAGGTTTTTCAATGGACCAGACGGAGCAATCGCACCATTCAGTTCGCTTTTATCACGGGACTGAAGAAAACTTACCGTCGCCAACCACTCATCATAGGATGGTATATCGTACGAGCACCCTGTTCTCTGCCCAAGCCAATGGGCATAATCCCTGGCCCCTTCCCAAGAGACTGCATTAACTGCAGAACTACCTTTATCACCTTTTTTCCAAGAAACTCCAAGCCTGACCAGCAACCGCTCTTTATCTGCACTGTCCGGGAGATCCATAACGTAGTCAGCATACTTTTTAAACTCACGCAGTTTAACCTCTTCTTTCTGGACTAAAAAAGGGCTGGTTATCTCGGCGGAGACAATCTGCCCGGGACCACCACCAACTAGAGAGACAGGCAGAGCATAAACTCCTGCAGGGACCTCTTCCATAACCGGGTATGTAGAGCCATCGTCCTGTTCGACCAGACAAGATTGCCAAGTAATTGGCACAACTGGCTCTTTCATCAACGACAAAACACCCCAAGCTACAACCGCAGCCCCACTAAATATAAGGGTAAAGACCACACCTCTTTTCAGATCAAAACCGTCAAAAAGTGCGGATAGTCCTCTCAAAGACCCATCCCTCTTTTTTCTCTTCTTGATCATTGGTTAAGACTCTCTATCTCTTTTTTGCTGCTTTAAAAGACTATTTGTTCTAGTTTTCAATAGTTCCCCCCTCACTCACAAGCAGCCTGGTCAAAACAAAAACAGATACTCATGTTGTGATCTACGTTAATCGTGTATAATGGACCGTATTATCTGTAAAGGGAAGGTTTATCAACATCTTCAATGCTCTTTTTAAAAAGATTACACAACCAATGAAACATACCACCCCAAGACAAGACACCATCCAGCAACCAGTAATCATACTTGACCGCCCTGCCCATGCCGGAAATGTTGGTGCAGCAGCAAGGGCAATGGCAAATATGGGATTTGAATGGCTCAGGCTAGTCAAACCAAAGCAATTTCCACACCAAATTGCAGTTGACTTTGCCGCTGGCGGGGTAAAAGTACTAGATAAGGTGGAGATTTACCCTGACATTAACTCTGCTTGTGCAGATTTAAACTATATTGTAGCAACCACCAACCGTAACCGTGGACAGAGACAGAAAATGGTCTCACCAAGAGATCTAGGCCAGCATCTTCTAGAGGTCCAACAGAGACCAGAAACCAAAATTGGTATTCTATTTGGCACCGAACGTACCGGTTTGGAGAGTATTGATGTGGAACGGGCAGACCTACTCTGCAACATTCCAACCGCTGGCGACCTCGGCTCCCTAAACCTTGCCCAGGCAGTCATGGTGACTACCTACGAAATGATGATAGGCATGGGAAAAGGTGCAACACAAATCAATAACAACCCCAAGAAACAGTCGCCACTCGCTACAGCCGCTGATATGGACCGTTTTTTCAACCATCTGGAAGAGACTCTTATTGAGATAGACTTTATCAAGATCCGCCAGAAAAAACATATTATGGGCAGCTTGAAAGCGATCTACCATAGGGCCGCCCTTGACCGAAGAGAGATTGCAATTCTTCGAGGAGTGCTTAGTGAAACCACTGCCTCAAGAAAAAGATTACTGGAAAAATAACAACTTTATATTGGAAACATTTGATTTTCAACAATATATAGGTAAAGTAAAGGTGAGAGTGGATATTATGACAATGGAAGCTAATCGCCACTTCAGTCGATTGGCCCTTTACTATAGGAGGAACCTAGTGGATTATTAGCAGTTTTATTGCTCTGTTTAGTACTTTTGCTCTGTAAAAGAGCACTATTTATACAAATGATAAGCAAAACTTTTGGTTTGGATTTTAAGGAGTAAATCATGGCTTGGAACGATAACGGCGGTGGATCTCAAGGACCGTGGGGACAAGGGTCAAATCCACCTCAACCACCTGACATGGATGAAGTTATCCGTATTGCCAGGGAACGCTTTGGTAAAAACATGCCCGGTAAAAAGTTCTTTCCAATTTTATTGGGTATTGTCTTTACTCTCTGGATGATGACCGGCATCTATGTGGTTGGGCCTGATGAGGAGGGTGTGGTTGTTCGCTGGGGACGTTACGTTGAAACAACAGTACCAGGCCCCCATTTTCACCTCCCCTTCCCTATTGAAACTGTATACAAACCTAAAGTTACCCAGGTGCAACGGATTGAGGTTGGCTACCGGACCAGAGGCAGAAACACAGTTGATGTCCCTGCTGAATCCTTGATGCTTACTGGTGATGAGAACATTATCGACATTGATATATCCATCCAGTATCACATTAAACCAGGCGGAGCCTCCAACTATCTCTTTAATATCCGCAACCCGCCACGCGACCCGCACAAAGCGGTTCGCAACGCTGGTGAGTCAGCCATTCGTCAAGTTATTGGCCGTAATACCATAGATACAGCTCTGACCTCTGGTAAAGATAAGATTCAGGCTGTCACCAAACTGACCATGCAGAAAATTTTGGACAACTATAATAGTGGTATTCAAATTATAGCAGTGCAGCTTCAACAGGTGGCTCCACCTACAGAGGTTATCCACGCCTTCAAAGATGTTGCCAGTGCCCGTGAAGATAGAGAGAGAGCAGTCAACGAAGCTCAAGGCTACGCCAACGATATTCTACCTAAAGCCAAGGGTGAAGCTGCCCGGCAGATACAAGAGGCAGAAGCATACAAAACAGCCAAAGTCTCCCGTGCCCAAGGTGATATCCACCGTTTCCTAGCAGTTTTGGATGAGTATAAAAAAGCCAAGGAGGTTACCAAAACCCGTCTCTACATTGAGACAATGGAAGAGGTTCTTCCAGGCATAAACAAAGTGATAATTGGCTCAAAGGCAAGCAATGGAGTTCTCCCCTACCTGCCACTAGGTGGCAAGGGTATGCCTAAAGCTGAAGAAGGAGTTGGACGATGAAAAGTAAACTTAGCTCAGGAATGTTAGTCGTTATTGTCGCTGGCTTGGTCATCCTCTCCCAATCTGTTTTTACCGTGCACCAGATAGAGCAGGCTATTGTCATCCAGTTGGGTAAATTGGTCGGGCCGATAACTGAACCCGGACTCCATTTTAAACTGCCCATGATCCAAGAGGTCCATAAATTTGATAAGCGGCTTCTGGTTTTTGATCAAGACCCACAAGAGATTCTATCATCAGATAAAAAGAACCTGAAAGTTGACAACTACGCTCGCTGGCGTATAGTCGATCCCCTGAAATTTTATCAAACTGTTCGTAACGAAGCTGGGGCCAGTGCACGCCTGAACGATATCATCTACTCCAATATCCGTGAGGTGTTGGGTCGGGCTACAATGATGGAGATTGTCGCCGGAACTCGTAGTGAAATTCGGGATCAGATCCGCAGCAAAGCCAGTCTTCAAGCCTCAAAATATGGCATTGAAATTGTTGACGTTCGTATCAAACGTACCGACCTTCCAGCAGAAAACTCCAAAGCTGTATTCAGGCGGATGCAGACCGAACGTGACCGCCAGGCTAAACAGTACCGTGCCCAAGGTGAAGAGGAGGCTGTAAAAATCAGGGCAAAAGCAGACCGTGAGCGAGAAGTTACTCTAGCTGAAGCATACAGAACCGCCCAAGAGCTGCGTGGTAATGGCGATGCTGAAGCAACCCGCATCTATGCCGACGCCTATAATTTGGATAAAGATTTTTATATATTCAAGCGTACCTTGGAAGCTTATGGAAAAGCTTTTGCAGAAGATACCACAGTTGTGTTAGAACCATCTGGCTTTTTCGGACCTTTGCAAAGTCCTTAACATTTAGGAAGTTTGCAAAAATAAGCTAATGAATGATTTTTTGACCGCATTGGGTCTAGTCTTGGTTTTAGAGGGAGTGCCTTACTTCCTCTCTCCAAATAAAATGCGAATGTGGGTAATCCAAGTAGCAAAGCTGCCGGATGAAACCCTGAGAAAAACTGGTTTTATAATGATGGCTATAGGCCTTCTGGTTGTCTACCTGGTGCGCTCATGACAGGAGATGATCAACAGACATCCCAGATGTCGCCTTTGGAAAGAGATAGAGATCTTAGCAAGGTAATAATAGAGCTTGGCTCCGGCGGTTTAGATACCTGGAGAGTTGCAGGGATGTTGCCTGTGGAGTCTCTGACAGAGCTTGGTGCAGAGAGTGAACCATCTGCACCTGGCTTGGTCAATGTTACAATAACAAAAGAGAAAGAGCTGTGGCGGGTTCAGGGAAATTTAGAGATTGCAGTAACACTTGTTTGCTCTAGATGCCTTGTAAAATACACCAACACCTTGATGGTAGCGGTAGACCGGTTTTTCTCAATTGGCCATGATCCAGCAGAGGATTTTGGTCAATCTGAGATGGATACGGATGTTGTATACCTTGAATGTGGCAAGTTCTCCCCTCTCCGTTTTGCTGAAGAGGAGTTTATACTGGTTCTACCGATGATTCCTCTCTGTGCTGATGCCTGTGTGGGATTATGTCAAAACTGTGGAGCTGACAAAAACAGTACAGGGTGTAGTTGCCCTGCTGAAAAGATAGATAACCCATTTGCAATTTTGGGTAATATGAAACTTAGTTGAAAATTTATTGATCGTTTGATGTTTTTTTAGGAGAAGTTAAAGATGGCCGTTCCAAAGAAGAAAATTTCCTCTGCTCGCCGTGGCTCACGTCGTTCGCACAATGCTCTAAAAAGCCCAGCTCTTTCCAGCTGTTCTAACTGCCAAGAGGCTATCATGCCCCATCGTGTCTGCCCAAAATGTGGCTGGTATGATGGTCGTGAAGTTGTTGAAATAGAAGATTAGAAGAGCAATCGCATCTAGGATTTGTAATTCAATAACTTGGACATATAACACTGTTTCGCTTAGGCTGTTTGGTTAAAAAAGTTCACTTACTGTTTGTCTTTTAAACTTTGTTAACATAACTGGCAGGCTAAATAGAGAAGCAAGATGTTTAAGTTAATTTTTTTACAACCCTTAACCAGTAAAAAGGACCGTCTTTTTTGTGACAATTAGAATTGCTTTAGATGCGATGGGGGGAGATAACGCCCCAGCTTCAGTTGTTGAGGGTGCTATCCAGGCTTGTAAACGCAACCCTGGTGTAAAGTTTATTCTAGTTGGGCAAGAGAATAAAATTCATCAGGAGTTGGAACGACTTGCCTATAGTGGTGATCAGATTTCTCTCCACGGGGCAGCAGAAGTTGTCGGAATGGGTGAAAAGCCAGCCGTTGCTCTTCGCAAAAAGAAAGACTCATCAATGCGGGTTGGTTGCAACATGGTAAAGTCTGGCGAGGCTGATGCTATGGTCTCTGCAGGTAACTCAGGAGCCTTGATGGCAACTGCTCGCTTTGTCTTGAAAATGCTTCCCGGTATTGACCGTCCGGCAATGGCCTCCAACATACCATCAATTACCGGCCAGACCTTGATGTTGGACCTGGGTGCCAACGTTGACTGCAGTGCTGACAACCTATGCCAGTTTGCTATTATGGGTGAAGTGTATGCCACCGCTGTTGAAGAGATATCCAAACCACGTATTGGTCTTTTAAACATCGGATCAGAGGATGTTAAAGGCAACGAAGTGGTCAAAGAGGCTGGTGAGCGGCTTAAGCTTATAGAAGGTAATAATTTTATCGGTAACGTCGAGGCAACAGATATATTCCTTGGCAATGTTGATGTGGTGGTCTGTGATGGTTTTGTCGGCAACGTCAGCCTAAAGACTACCGAAGGTGTGGCTAAAATGATGACCTTTTTTTTAAAAGAGTCTTTTAGCAAATCATGGCTCTCAAAGCTCCGTTACCTTATTGCCCGCCCTGCTCTCAAACAGTTTCGTGACCGGTTTGATCCACGCTCATACAATGGTGCCATGCTGCTGGGTTTAAATGGGGTTGTGGTTAAAAGCCATGGCGGGGCAGATTCCTTTGCATTTGCTCACGCAACCCAAGTAGCAGTAGATCTTGTCGCTGGGAAAGTAAACGATAAAATACAGAGTAACCTTGCCTGATGTCACAAATTATACCAAAAATAATTGGAACCGGCTCCTACCTTCCAGAAAAACGGTTGAGCAATTACGATCTTGCCAAAATGGTCAATACCACTGATGAGTGGATCTATACCAGAACCGGCATCAAAGAGCGGCATATAGCTGCAAAGGACGAATTAACCTCTGACCTTGCGACAATAGCGGCCCAAAAAGCTATTGAAGCAGCAGGTATTGAGGCATCATCTCTAGATATGATTCTCGTCGCATCATGCACTAATGACCTGATTTTCCCTGCTACGGCAACAATTGTTCAAAATAAACTAGGCATCTCAAACTCAAAAATTCCCGCTTATGACATCTCTGCTGCCTGTAGTGGTTTTATATTTGCCATCTCTTCTGCTGAAGCTTACATACGTGGAGGAATGGCAAAGCGCATCTTGGTTATAGGTGCTGAAACAATGTCCAGGATTGTCGACTGGAACGACCGCAGCACCTGTATATTATTTGGTGATGGAGCAGGAGCAGTTATTTTGGAGGCCAGCGGAAAAGATGGGACTGAAGCTGGACTCATCTCTACCCACATACATTCAGATGGCAGCCATTGCAGTCTCTTGCAGACCACTGGCGGAGTCTCTCAAGGACCTCCCCACCTAAAATCTGGCAGCGGTTTGGGATTTGTATACATGCAGGGTAATGAGGTTTACAAACAGGCGGTCAAAGCTTTGGGCCATATTGTTGAAGAGACCTTGGAAGCCAACAACCTGCAACGGGAACAGATTGACTGGCTGGTTCCCCATCAAGCCAACATCCGCATAATAAAAAGCACAGCCAAGCGGCTTGATATGGGTATGGACCGGGTGATTCTTACCGTAGAACAACACGGCAATACATCTGCTGCCAGTGTGCCTATTGCCCTCGATGTAGCTGTTCGTGACGGCAGGATAAAGCCTGGGCAGTTAATTCTTCTTGAAGCCTTTGGGGCCGGTTTCACCTGGGGATCTGCCTTGATCCGCTGGTAACAATTAGAACAGTATTAGAGTATATATCAGTACATCTACTTCGCTGAGTTACTATGGCCTAAAAAATGAGCATATTTTTGGTCTTCTGTTAAAACATGGTTTAAAATCCACTCTTTAAGAAACAGGCCCAAATCTATACCTGCCTTATAACTGTTAGCTTCCAGCTCTTTTTGTAACTTAATTATACTCTCAGTCAACCGTTTGTGTATTCTTTTATGCTGATGTAGTTCAGGATAGCCATGTCTTAACATCAGATCCTCTTCGTCTAAAAAGTGTGACTGGGAATACTCGATAAGAAAGTCAAGAGCACGCTCAGCTACCTTTTCATCTGCCAGGTCCACTGCCCGTATGACCTTTTCAGACATGTTAAACAGCTTTTTATGATGATCATCCATCTCATCCACTGCTACAGAAAACTCTTCATGCCATTGGAATAGCTGTTCATGGCCAGAATCAGACTCCATCCAGCCCCGACTACGTTTATTGTATGACTCAAGCAGCTTCCAGCGAACTATAGGAATGTGACGGATGGTATCTGGGGGATTTTATAAGCGATCAACTCAGAGGCAACCCTAAGACGAAATAGTCCTGGAATTCCAAATAAAAGCTGCTCTTCACCAAATATATTTTCGGCAGTAATACTCTCTAGAACTGAGCTACCAACAAACCGCTCAACAGTACCAGAGATGATAAAATAGATTGCAGGATTATCCTCATCCAAGATAATCTCATCACCTTTAAAAAGGGTTAAAGGCTCCATTACACGAGCAATACTATTTTGTGTAGCATAAGATATTCCTTCACCAAACAACCATGAGTTATGCATAAAGTCACGCTGCTTCTGAAACTTCTCAAGCAGAGTAAACATATTGTTATTGGTGATAAAGTCTATGTATAGGTTGCATGGAATACGCAGAGCTTTTACATAACTGACAGCAAGATAGGTTGTGGTCGATTGGCTGTTATAGATACCGGACATTTCACCAAGAATAGAGCCTGCATAGAGAGTATTTGCCAGCTCATTTAATGGGCTTAACATTTCCACATTACCGCTTAATACCAAGTATATATTGTTATTGACCTCACTCTCCTTTAGAATAATCTCTTCCGGGTTAAATGTCTCAACTGGGTTGTTTAACAGGCTTTTTATCTGATAAGGGGTTGCACCTGGAAAATATTCTGACAGATAGTCATTGGCACATCGCCAAAAATGGTTTTGATAATCTGGGATAAGAGTATCAATAGTTCCAAAAGGTGCTCCAGAGCCGATCTCTTTTTCACTACGGTTAAGTGGCCTGGCTAAATGACCAAGAATGATTTTTTTTGACTTATCTTCGCAAAAATCACTAGCATTACCGTGAATAAGCCCACCACCTATATCGATTTTTTTAAGATCAACAGGCTCTAGATAGTTAGTAATGACCCGGTTAAACTCATTTTTGCTAATTCCTGGCAGGTTACCATCATCAACAACCATATCGGTTAACACAGATTTAGAAGTCAAATCAGCAAAATGGCCATAACTCCTATACCCTCCCTCCCAGAGAGTTCGGAAAATAAAAACAGAATTTTCCACCGGATGTGGTGAATGCAGCGGTTTAACCTCTAAGCCTTGGACACTGTTCCAAGTATCGTATTTTAAATCATGAACTTCAAAAAAATCGCCAAACTGCTCCTCTTCAAAATTGAGCAGAGCTGCAAGTTTTTTGGTAACCGAAGCACGGACCAATGAAGTGGCAAAATATTTGATTCGTCTATCACCACGAATCAAGTTAGCCAACCCAGCAAAATGGTCATCGTGGGAGTGGGTATGAAAAATCCCCTCTATCTCATTTATACCAATACCTAAAGCAACCAAATTATTAACAACATTAGGGCCAGCATCTACTAGGTATACACCACCTTGATAGATTATTATTGAGGATAAACTGGGCCGGTTGACATCCCAACCATCGCCAATACCGGAATGAATTACCGAGAAATAGTCCCGGTGCAGATTGTAGTAGTTGAGAGGGTATGGTGATGGATATCTCTCTGCTGGCTTGAGGTTGAGATTGACTGTTACCGACTCTCCACCATAGGATATTTTAAAAATATTGGTCTCAATGCGACTAATGGTGACTCCATCAACAAGCTCCATATCGTCATGTTCTATAATGCAGGTGTCGATAAATGTATCGGCTGGTCTAACCTGGCCGCCGGTAAAAAAGAGTTTCATCCGCATCAAATCTTTAGCCCAGCGAGGCGAAACACCTGTGTCTAGCACCTCACGTTCGGAAACCAGACCATAATTACCCCGGTAGATATAACGAATCTGAGCCTCTAGCTGCTGTCTGCTACCTATCAGCAGTGGTTTTGCTCCAGTATTATTGGGGTGGCCTGGCAAGAGCATCCCCTGACGGTAGAACATCTGGAAAATGGGGAATTCGGCAAGGTTGGAGAACCCCCCACCTTGCAACATTACGTCCGAGAGCAAAATCGCATTGGGCCCGGTCTCATAAGATACTCCAGCTTTTTCTGCTGGAGAGATCAAACCACGTTTCATTACATGTTTAATAACATCACTGGGACAGCCGCACAGCAGTCGAAAATCAACATTGGGAATCTCAACCCACTCAACACCTGGAATGACATTTATCTTTATAATTTTTGACATCTACCACTCCTATTCATTCATCTTAACTTGAAAAGCTCGCAACACTTTAACATTTTCTCAATTTTAGACCAACCAGTAGTTAGTAGTATTTATTTTAACCGTAAAGCGGCTGTTATTTGCAATCATTGTAAGATCAACAACTTGCACCATGTCATACTATCCAGATTCGGCAGTTGTGGATTCAGTGAGAAAAATCTTAGCAAGCAGTTGTCTAAATCACATTAAATTGTTAGATTAACGAGATTGTGATAATCGAGTGGTCTGAAGGAGAAATACATCATGATGATCAATTCCTACAACGCTTTCGCACAAAATATTTTAAACAATAGGCCAATATCACAAAGATTTTCACCTACATTAAACAACCCTCTTTTGCACAGCACCCCTGAAGCTGTAACTTTTGAACTAATCAATACCCTAAATTCTAAAGATTCAGATAGTTTAAGCCAGTTTGGAAGCGGTTTTGATGATGCAAACTTTACTCAAGCCCAGACAAATAGCAGTGTCGATACCAACCTCCAAGAGCTACCAAGAGAGCGAGAACCAGAACGAGATACCTATATAGAGCTGCTGTTTATCAACGCTAAGTCATCACTGTTCAACATCATCTCTGAAGATGGTTTAACTGAGATGGTAACTCCTGACTCAGATGGCATGTCGTTGTTAACAAAAGCATTTCAGACCCAAGAGCAGTCTGACTTTCAAAAAATTGCCGCCTATAACCAGAACCTGCTCTATCACACCACCCTATCTCCAGTTCCAGCAACCACAACTGAAAAACAATCAGCATCAGATAAAATATACGAACTGCTGGCCCCACTACAAATACCGGAAATGCAATTCGCAACAACATAATTATCAAGGATTTTCAACTCTCCCATGGGTAGTGCTATCATGATCCAGGGGACAACATCGGATGCAGGCAAAAGCCTGGTTGTAACTGCCATTTGCCGGGCACTACATCGTCGCAACATTCGGGTTGCCCCTTTTAAACCACAAAATATGGCCTTAAACAGTGCAGTTACCGAAGATGGCGGTGAAATTGGTCGTGCCCAGGCGGTTCAAGCCCTGGCCTGCGGCTTAAAGCCCCATACCGATATGAACCCGATTCTGCTAAAACCAAACTCAGATAAAGAGGCTCAGGTTATCTTCAGAGGCCACCCGATTACCAATCAAGATGCCATGAGCTACCATGAAAGAAAGCCTCAACTCCTTGATGCGGTAGCTGAAACGTTTAACAACCTTCTAAATCGCTACGACCATGTTATTGTTGAAGGGGCTGGTAGTCCTGCGGAGATTAATCTGCGGAAAAATGATATTGCAAACATGGGCTTTGCCGAAAAGGTCGACTGTCCGGTCTTGATTGTTGGTGATATTGACCGAGGTGGGGTATTTGCCCAGTTTGTTGGCACTCTTGCTCTGCTCTCAGTGTCGGAACAGGAGAGGGTTAAGGGATTTATTATCAATAAATTTCGTGGAGATATTAACCTCCTAAAACCAGGCTTGCAGTGGTTGGAAAAAAAAACCGGCAAACCAGTACTAGGAGTACTCCACTACCTGCCTGGATTATACCTGGCTTCAGAAGATAGTTTCTTTGATACCAGCAGACAGCAAAAGAGTGAAATATCTCAACTTAAGGTGGTAATCCCACGACTGCCACGAATCAGCAACCATACCGACCTTGACCCACTGCGCCTACATCCCCAGGTAGAGCTTATATGGATCAACCATGGTGACGAGATCCCTCCTGCCGACCTTATCATCATTCCTGGCAGCAAAAGTACCCGTGGAGATCTGCACTGGTTACAAAAACAGGGATGGACCAAGGCGATAGGAAGGCATCTCCGTTATGGGGGAAAGTTGATGGGGATTTGTGGCGGCTTTCAGATGTTGGGCAAGGAGCTAGACGATAGCAATGGAGTTGAAGGCAAGCCCGGTATCTCCAAAGGGTTTGGAGTTCTGGATATCAACACTAAATTTAATAAAACCAAGCGTCTACTCAACATAGAAGGAGAGTTGAATTTTACAGGCTCCCCTACTGTTGTTGGTTATGAGATCCATATGGGCCAGACTACCGGAGCAGGATTGGATAGGTCAGCTTTAAGATTGGCAGGAGTGCCACATGGAGCTATTTCCGCCGACAATCAAGTTATCGGACATTACATCCATGGTATATTTGACCACCCGGAAGCCCTTCGCAGCTTACTTGATTGGGCTGGGTTGCAAAAAAGCCAAGATCTTGATCTGGAAAATGAGCAGTCTAAAGCTTTTAACCGTTTGGCAGATAGTTTTGAGCAGCAGATTGATATGGAGTTTATTGATGAGTTACTGGGAATATGACTAAATGTTAGGGGTCACTATTCTCCAGTTGTAATAGATATAACCTAAAAGCCCCAATATAATCTCTAACAGATCGTCCATAACCCGCTTGACCAGGGCAAAAGTCATTGCTGTTTGAGCATCTATCCCATGCAGCGATAAAATACCGACCCAGCCCATTTCAAGAAACCCCAACGAGCCTGGAGTGGGTCCAAAGGCTCCAGTTAAGTATATGAATGGATAAAAGAGCAAAAACTGTAAAAAATTCAGGTCCAGATTTAATGCCGTAGCCAAAAAAAATGCCTTGCAAACTATCAAATAGTAGATCAAAAGTGAAAAAAACAAAGATTGCTTAAACTTTGCTTGCTTAAAAAAACTTTCAACAATCAGCAGATACCCCTTACCATTGAACTTGGATATAATTTTTGGCAAAAGGTGCCGCATAATCCTTTCAACAACTCCAATAACTGCAAAAAAAGCCTCTCTAAAAAAATCAAACTTATATAAAATTGCCAGAACAGCTACTGGTGGCAGCAAAGTGCAGACAACAGTATTTAAAAGTGGCGGCCCCAATTTTAAATAAGCGAGAATCGACGAAAGAATACTCAAGCCAACGATAAATATATTCAGTGCATGCTCGGTTAAAGCAATAAAAACCCCTTTCTTGATACTAATTTTATGGATTACTTTCAAAGCCAGACTTTTGGTGCTGACGCTGGCTGCAGGTCCCAACATAAAGGAGTTCATTAAATTGCTGAAACTTATGCAACAAAAGAAAAACCCCCTTTTATAAATCAGGTCAGGCTCAGCAGAAAATACCAACAACTTCCAACGGTGGGAGAGGAGAAAGATAAATGATGCTTGAAAAAAAGCGTAGATGATAAGGTATGGCGGCGGAATATTTTTGACTGAGATCAGCATCTCAGTATAGGAGATATCCAGAAAGTTGAACAAAATCACAACAATCAGGACCCCCAACAAGAGAGTCAGGAGCTTTACCGTAAAGCCGCCTATTTTTTCCACGGCATAATCGGCACAGTTGAAATGGAGTTTTTAGGCGAGCCGTCAACAAGTTTATCGCTATAGACTAGATAGATCAAAGTGTGCCGTTTTTTATCAAAAAACCGCACAACATGCAGAGTTTTGAAGAGTATTGATGTGTTTTTTGAAAAAACCTCATCACCATCTTCCAGATCTTTATTAATCCTGATCGGCCCAATCTGACGACAAGCAATTGAGGCGTTGGAAGGGTCTTCAGCTATACCGATGCTCCCTCTTAAACCACCCTTTTTTGCCCGGCTTAGGTGGCAAGACACACCGTCAACCTTTGGGTCGTCAAAAGCTTCAATAACAATTTTATCGTTTGACCCTAAAAGTTTAAAAACCGTACTGACACTACCTACTACCTCGCCATAAGCAATTGACGGACAAAGCATAAGTATAAAAAGAGTTTTTTTAAGTATTTTCATATTTGTTCCATTTCATAATCAACTTGCTGGAGCTGGAGTGGAAGAGCTTGCCCCACCCTCTCCGCCTCCACCACGGTTACCTCCTCGCCGCCTTCTACGTCTCCGCCGCTTTCCCTGTCCTGTTTTGCTGGCAGAGCCCCCATCTTTTACCTCTCCGCCTTGAGCAGGATTTTGGGAAGCTTTAGCCTCTGGTTGACTATTCTCGGTTGAACCGGCCTGTTGAGGCTGCTGGTTCTGTTGTAAACCATCATCACCTCCGCCCTGTCCCTTACTACGTTTACGCCTTCGCCTACGGCTCTTTCTTCTCTGTTGTGACTTACTGGTGGATTCTGCGGCTTTATCATCTTGCTCTGCATCGGGTTTATTCGAAGGTTTAGCAGATGTTTTTGCAGATCCATCAGAGGTTTTTTTATTGGGGGTACTCTGCTTAATTCTACCAACCGGAACCTCTTTAGATGATAACAGATCCTGATCATTAGCACCTTTTATAGGGGTCTCAGGCTTCTCCTTACTTACATCATTCGCAGGTAATGTCTCATAAGTGCCATCCCGACGTTGAAGGGTAACCATTCGAGTTAAAGTATGGACTGATTTGACAGTCGCCTCTTTTCCATCGGCTGTCCAACAACATTTTCTAACTTTTGGCAGGCCTTTCTTTAACTCGACATAGGTATCATTTTCATAAGCTAAACAGCATAGTAGCCGTCCACACACTCCAGAAATACCATCTGGATTTAAAGAGAGATCTTGATTTTTTGCCATCCGTACCGAGACCGGGTGGAATTTTTGTAAAAACTGGGAGCAGCACAACTCCTTACCACAAGGGCCTATACCACTCAACAGGCGGGTTTCGTCTCGCACCCCTACGTGACGCATCTCAATACGGGTTTTTAGCTTGGTACCAAGCTGACGCACCAACTCTCTAAAGTCGACCCGGCCTTCAGAGGTAAAATGGAAAAGGATTTTAGAGCTGCTTTGCTGATAGGTAACCTTAGCTAACTTCATGGCTAGTTTTAGCTCACGGATTGTCTGCCGGCAGACAAGTTTAGCTCTCTTCTCAATCTCACGGTTATTCTCTATGCTCTGAAGATCAGCACTGCTAAGCTTGCGGATAATCCTGGTTATCTTGCCTGTGAACAGACGACTAGGATCGATACTCTTATCTGTGGGGTCGGAAGATACATAAACAACACGCCCGATAACCTCACCGCTGCGAGTTTGTAGAAGCAAAGAGTCATTAGCAGCTAGTTCAGGAAAATTGACTGCAACCCGGTAGACCATAATTGAGTCTGGCAACTTTAGGCCAATTACTCGTTGTCCACTGGTAACCACTTTTTTACTCTCTTGCTTATCAACAGCTACATCCGCAGGTGAAGCATTGGGCGGCCCATCAGCACCAGCTAAGTCTCTGCTCTCTTCGGTTATTTTTTCTTTTGATTGGCTGCCGCTATCAACTTGAGAGGCCGCCTCACAACTTTCGTCAACAGATACTGTAGGTTCTGGAGACTCTTCAGAGTCGTCTTTTACTGAAACATCAGCTAATCTATTCATAATTTATTGGTTAAATCTGGAAACTGTAGTTTACCAGAATAATTTCTCTAAAATTTGGCTCCACGTAACCGAGCCAGCTTAATAAAAACCGACTCCAAAACTAAACGCCGATTTAAATTAACCACCATGGCCTGTCTCATTATATCATCGGCCCACTGAACCAATGATAGCCAGTTTCTTGTGGACTCCCCCCCACCATCACTCTCTACGCTACCACGAATCTGCTCTTGAAACCATGCTTTGAGAAGTAACAACATCGTTGCAAAACGTGCTGCTGTACTCCAATACTCGGCAATAGAGCAGGTTCTGCTCAAATTTACACTTCCTATCTCCTCAATATCCCGGAGAAAACGCTGCCTTTCTTCGCCAAGACCACTCTCACACAAACCAACCGCCTGAGCAACATCTCCACCACTCATAGCTACAGCTTGTTTAATATCCTCACTACTGCTTTTAACAATTTTTCCAACAATCTCAAACAACTCTTCATCCCTCAGCCCAGAAAACCTGGTTTTGGTACACCGGGAACGAATAGTCGGCAATAACAGGCCAGGACGGGAGCTGTTTATAATGAGAATTGATTGATCAGGTGGCTCTTCCAAAGTTTTAAGAAGGGCATTTGAAGCACTAATATTCATCTGTGCCCCATCGTCAATAAGAGCTATCTTCCACTGTGACTCCATTGGCGTTAATGACAAAAAGGCCGAAAGTTCCCGAATCTGTTCGACTGTAATCCTGGTCTTATCCTCTAACATCTCAACCAAGGTAAAATCCGGGTGCTGACCACCCTCTATTTTTTTACAACTAGAGCAGACCCCACAACTTTTTGCACTACCTTCTTCCCTATCTTTACAGAGCAGAACCTGGGCAAACGCCAGAGCAGTTGCTGCTTTGCCAACCCCCTTAGGACCATGAAAAAGGTGGGAGTGTCCCGGTTTTCCAACTTTTATTGCAGCACACATCCCACTGATGTTGCTGTCATGACCGATAATGGTCTCAAAGGTTGGGAAAAACGCCACTGACGATCTCCCAAATATCTTTTTCAACCATGGCTTCGCTCTGACTGGCATCAACTAGCTTGATTCGCTCTGGTTCAACCTTGGCTAAGGTTCGGAATCCTTCGTTAACATTTTGATGAAACTCATCTCCTGCCTGCTCAAAACGGTCCTCTGTTACCCCAGTCAGTCTACTCTTTACACTACGAGGCTGGGTGCGAAGAAGACCGACAGCAGGATCAATATCCAATAGCAACGTCAGGTCTGGACGCAGTCCTGAGAGTGCCCACTGGTTTAGCATGATCAGGTGTTCCGTGCTCATCCCCCTGCCGTATCCCTGATACGCAATTGTGCTATCAACAAACCGGTCACACAATACCCAACCACCCTGACGTAAAATTGGATAGATCAGCTTCTGGACATGCTCTATGCGTGCTGCCATAACCAGCATCAACTCAGCTTTCGGCTCTAAACTGTTGGGATCACCAGTAACCAGTAACTCCCGGATCTGTTCAGCAACCTTGGAGCCACCAGGCTCTCTGCTAGTTACCACCTCAACCCCTGCCATGGATTGAGAGTCCCGAAGATGTCTAGCCAGGTTTTGAATCTGAGTTGATTTTCCAGACCCCTCACCACCCTCAAAAGTGATGAACTTACCAAATTTGGTCCCCCTTTCCATCACTTCACCCTCTTACAGTTTTTTTTGCGTTGATAGCAGTCCACATTTGCATCATGTTCAGCAAATGTTTTGGAAAAAACATGTGAACCATCACCACGAGAGACAAAGTAGAGATATGAACTTGACTCTGGATGAATAGCAGCATGGATAGCCTCTCGTCCTGAGTTACTAATCGGTGTAGGCGGCAGGCCAAAATTGGTGTAGGTGTTATATGGTGTTGGAGTCCTTAGATGTTTCCTGGTAATATTACCATCAAAGTTTTTAATCCCATAAATCACCGTAGGGTCGGTTTGCAACTTCATTTTTTTACGCAATCTATTGTGAAACACACCAGAAATAATCCCTCTCTCTCTGGCAACCCCTGTCTCTTTTTCTATGATTGATGCCAGAATAAGAGTCTCATACGCAGTTAATTTATAATCAGGGGGGCGTGCTGCCCACTCTTTTTCAAGAATCTTTTTAGTCTGGTTTACCATCCTGGTAACCAGTGACTCTGCTGTTTCACCTTTGGTATATTGATAGGTGTCAGGAAAAAACCACCCCTCAAAATTTGCTGAACTGATTTTTAATTTTTCTTTTAAACCTGGAGTGTCTAGAACAGTCTCACTGCCAGGAATATCAGCCTTCTGCATAATCTTAACCATCTCTTTGACGGTCACCCCCTCAGGAAATGATATTCGGTGCTGGACCACACTGCCACTTCTTAAATCAGCAAGAATATCAACCGGAGTATCTCCAGCCATGAAACGGTACTCACCTGCCTGAACGAAGCCTTTACTGTTAATTTTACTTAATAGGAGAAAGTAACGAGCTGATGAGATAATCTGCTTTTTCTCAAGCTCAGTTGCAACACGAGATAGGCCCCAGCCCTTGCCAATTGTGATATTTACGTTATTAAGCAGAGGTTTGGAGATAAAAGAAAAATACTCCATAGCAACTGTTCCAATTGCTATACCAGCCAATATAAACAGTGCAGACAGAGTAACTAGAATCTTTTTACGACTCAATGGACCCGCTTTAAAACCAGAGTTGCGTTGGTTCCGCCAAAACCAAACGAATTGGATAGTGCCACATCCACCTGAGCTTGCCGAACTTCATTGGCAACATAATCCAGATCACATTCAGGATCTTGATTGTGAAGATTTATGGTTGGAGGAATAAGCCCCTCTTTGATGGCTAAAGCAGTAAATATAGCTTCAACACCACCAGCAGCTCCCAAAAGATGGCCAACCATTGATTTTGTCGACGACATCATGATTTTTTTGGCATGGGCCTCGCCCAAAACCTTTTTAACCGCCATGGTCTCACCAATATCACCCAACGGTGTAGAGGTTCCATGTGCATTTATATATCCGACCTGATCAGAGTTGATTCCAGCATTTTTCAGTGCAGCTTCCATACACCGTGCTGCACCTTCACCACCTGGAGATGGAGCGGTAATATGGTGGGCATCACCAGACATACCGTAACCACTCACCTCAGCATAGATGTTTGCACCACGCTTTTTAGCCGCCTCATACTCCTCAAGAACAATAATTCCAGCACCCTCAGCAATCACAAAACCATCCCGGCCCACATCCCAAGGTCGAGAGGCGGTTGTAGGGTCGTCATTTCTGGTTGAGAGAGCTTTTGCAGCAGCAAAACCACCAACAGCAAGTTCGTTAATTGCAGCTTCAGCACCGCCAGCAATCATCACGTCAGCATGGTTGTTTTTAATAATTGTTGCAGCGTCGCCTATAGCATGGGTTCCGGTTGCACAGGCGGTAACTACTGAATGATTCGGCCCTTTAAGACCGTGTTCGATAGCAACATGACCAGATATAAGGTTGATCAAGCAGCTAGGAATGAAAAATGGAGAGATCCGTCTGGGGCCTCGCTCTTTCAGGACTATAGCCTGATTTTGAATTGCTGTTAAACCACCAATCCCAGAGCCGATCATAACCCCTATTCTGGCAGCATTTTCATCGGTAACGGTAATTCCAGCCTCTTCCCATGCTAAACGGGCTGCAACTACGCCAAACTGCATGAAGCGGTCCATCTTTTTCTGCTCTTTTTTGTTTATCCAATCTTCAGGATTGAAATCGCTGCACTCACCAGCAATTTTACTGGCAAAGTCAGTTGGATCAAAAAGCGTTATAGGGCCAATGCCTGATTTGCCACTTTTTATACCTGACCATGTGGCCTCTGTGCCAACACCAAGAGGGGTTACCAAGCCTAATCCAGTGATTACAACACGACGCTCCACAGCCATTATCTCCACAAAAACATTAAACCCATAAAATGCGGTCACAACTTTACGCAAATAGAGAACCCAGCAACCTCCAATTATTTATGAAGGAGATCAATAGGCTGCACTAAGCCCACCTGCAACAGCACTCTCTAGATTAAACGTGACCGCCCTCCTTAAATCAAGAAGGCGGTCAAGAAATCCAAGCTCTGGAATAGTTGAAAATCTTCCAGGCAATCTAGCCAGAATAATTCATTAAATTTTCTGACTAATCCAAAATCAAGCGTTGGCGTTGATATACTCAACAGCCTGTTTAACAGTTACAATCTTCTCAGCTGCCTCATCGGGAATTTCACAGCCAAACTCTTCCTCAAGAGCCATAACCAACTCAACGGTATCCAAAGAGTCAGCACCCAAATCATCAACAAAATTAGACTCTTCTTTTACCTGATCCGCATCAACACCCAGTTGCTCAATAACAATCTTTGTTACACGCTCAATAATGTCACTCATCAGTTCTTGTCCCTTCCTTAGTGTAATAACTATGATACTTCGATAAACTTAATGAAAGATAAACAAAAAGTCCATGGTTCTTTTTGCCATCTATCCCATATACATACCACCATTTACATGCAGAGTCTCTCCAGTTATGTATTTAGCCTGTTCTGAGGCCAAGAAGGAGACAGCAGCCGCAACATCTTCCTGAGTACCCATTCTACCCATTGGAATCCTGCTGAGAATGGATTCACTAGCTTTTTGATTCAACTTATCGGTCATTTTGCTGGTGATAAAACCTGGAGCAACACAGTTTGCCGTAATATTTCTGGCCGCAACCTCCAGAGCCAAAGATTTGGTAAAGCCGACCAAACCCGCTTTAGAGGCCACATAGTTTACCTGTCCGGGATTACCAGTAGCTCCTACCACTGAGGCGATATTGACAATCCGGCCATAGCGGGCCTTCATCATCGGCTTTATCACCAATTTGGTTAATTTAAAGACACTGGTGAGATTAACCTCCATAACCCGGTCCCAATCTTCATCTTTCATCCGCATCATAAGCCCATCACGGGTGATACCTGCATTGTTGACCAAGATATCAATCTTGCCAAAATCCTTAATGGCATGTTTTACCCCCTCTTCAAGACATGGGAAAGATGTGACATCCGCTTCATATGCCTGAGATTCAGGAGAGAACTCTTTTACCTCTTCCAAGGCTTCAAGAATACGAATGGACTCATTACTGATAAGCAGAAGTTTCGCCCCCTGCTTGGCAAGCTCTACAGCTATAACCCGGCCTATACCACTGCTGGAGCCGGTAACTATTGCAACACGATCCTTGAACATAATCTAATCCCAATATATTAAAAATTCAGTTTTTCTAAATCGTCCGGGCCATTAATTGTAATTGTTCTAGCACTCTTATCAATCCGTTTCATCATGCCACTCAACACTTTTCCACTACCCAACTCAACAAAGGTATCAACCCCCAACTCCAACAACCGCAGCATGGACTCCTCCCAGCGAACTGCACCGGTTACCTGCTCAACAAGCTGGCTACGTACTTCTGATGCTGAGCTGGTTGGCTGGGCAGTTACATTGGCTATCAGGGGAGTTGCAAGGTCAGAAATTTCTGTTTTAGCCAACTCTGCAGCCATTATTTCTGCTGCTGGAGCCATTAGCGGAGAGTGAAACGGTGCTGATACTTGCAGAGGAATGCAGCGTTTGGCTCCACGCTCTTTTGCTAGTAGCAGAGCTTGATCAACAGCATTTTTATGACCAGATATAACAATTTGTGCCGAAGTGTTATAGTTGGCTGGCACACAGACTCCACCACTCATGGCAGCAGCATCCCGGCAGACATCCTCAACAGCTTTAATATCCATATTCAGCATGGCAGCCATACTACCTTCACCTGGAGCCACCGCCCCACGCATAGCTTCGCCACGGACACGAACCAGACGGACTGCCTCTTCAGGAGAGAAACCACCAGCAGCACTAATAGCTGCATACTCACCCAATGAGTGGCCAGCAACATAGTCTGGCTTAAAGCTGGTCTGTTCGGTTACCATTAGAAAAGCGGCAAGGGCCGTAGTTACCAAAGCTGGTTGAGTGTTCTCTGTTAAGGTCAGGGTATCAATAGGACCGTTGAACATCAGATCTGTCAGGGCAAAACCCACCACTTGATCCACAGATTTAAACAGCTCGGAACTTGAACCACCGAAATCGGCAAGAGCCTTCCCCATACCAACAGACTGTGCCCCTTGACCAGGAAACAAAAAAGCTGATTTACCCATTAACAGTTGATCCTATTTTGAAATTTATATATTAAACCGGACTCAAGAGATTTTACCTCTTGCCGCTGAATATTAAAACATCTCTCAATCAGCTATGTCTATCTCTGTTGGTCTCTTTAAACAATTTTATTTTTGCAACGCACAAAAAAACAGCAGATTATTTTTCACTCTCACTAGAAAATTGATCCAAAGTTACCAAACTAAAGCGGTTTAAATTCAGCTTTCTTGCTGTATCCATCAGATAGACAATAGAGCCGTGGGAGCTGTTTTTATCGGCTTGAACATGGATAAGAACATCTTTTTTACCCTTTGCTGCTGACAAAAGAGCTGATGAAAGTTGCTCGGCCATGACCTCAGAGTTATCAATATAGTAGCGGCCTTGGGAATCAACAACAGCCCTGATACTGTTATCTTGAAGGTTTGATCCGGTTTTTTCTGCTGTATCAGCCTTTGGCAGATCCAGCTTTATTCCCTGATCATTGGAGAAAGTGGTAGTAACCATGAAAAAAATCAGCAATAAAAACACCACATCAACCAGCGGGGTAACATCCATCATCAGAGGCGGTTTTTTATTGTTGCGAAATCTCATATCAGTGCCCAGACTTAATATGTTCGACAATAACCAGTGCAGATCTCTCTAAAGCCACTACATGGCGATCAATTACCCGGTTGAAGTAGCGGTGGAAGGATACTGTTGGAATAGCTACAGTCAGGCCTGCTGCGGTGGTAATCAATGATTCGCCTATTCCACTAGCCAGAACAGAAGGATCACCTACACCAACAGCAGAAATTGTTGCAAATACCTTGATCATTCCTAAAACCGTACCGAGGAGACCAAGGAGAGGGGTGATAGAGGCGATTGTACCAAGAAGAGTCAGATAACGCTCCAGATATACAACCTCCTGCCGCCCCGCCTCCTCGACAACCTCTTTGATTATGTGCCGCTTCTCCCCGGCTTTATCAAGGCCGCTCAAGACTATTCTTCTGTAGCTACTATTGCTTGGGTTCCCTTCACAAACATCTATAGCTTCGTTCAGCCTGCCTCTGTTAACCAAAGACTCTATGTACTGGATCTCTCGCTTTGGCACAATCTGCTGAGAACGCAGGGACCAGAATCTCTCAATGATAATAGCTAGGGCCAGTATGGAGCATATACCGATAGGGATCATGACAACCCCACCTTTGATCAACAAATCAAACATGGCTGATTCCCGTAAAACAAGAATAAAATAAGGTGGCTACTTGACAAATACCGTTGGTGAAGTAGGCCCAGTAGAACATCAGGGCCATAAGAGATAAAGCAGTGACATTCACTATTCCAGAATGAATTGCCAGAATAAAAAATGGAGCGGGAGAAGGGATTTGAACCCTCGACATCAACCTTGGCAAGGTTGCACTCTACCCCTGAGTTACTCCCGCT
>JADFZU010000001.1:0-106639 GCA_015232365.1 Magnetococcales bacterium
TTACTCCTGGTCCTAAAGCTGGACGAGAATCTTATAGCTTAATGATTCCTCCTCCCAACGTAACCGGCAATCTGCATATGGGGCATGCTTTTCAAGATACCATCATGGATGCTTTGGTTCGTTATCATCGTATGCAGGGGAAACAGACTCTTTGGCAAGTGGGGACCGATCATGCAGGTATCGCTACCCAGATGGTAGTTGAGCGTCAGTTGGAAGCTGAAGGGAAAACCCGTCATGATTTGGGCAGGGAGGGATTTGTAGAACGGGTCTGGCAGTGGAAGGAGCAGTCTGGCGGTAATATTGTCCGGCAACTTCGTCGCCTTGGAGCTTCATGCGACTGGAGTCGTGAAAAGTTTACCATGGACCCAGCTATGTCCGATGCTGTTCGTGAGGAGTTTGTCCGTCTCTATAACGAGGGGTTGATCTATCGTGGTAAGCGGTTGGTCAACTGGGACCCGGTTCTCCATACGGCAGTCTCAGATCTGGAGGTAATCTCCGAGCAAGAAGATGGTCATATGTGGAATATCCGTTATCCGCTGGCTGATGGCTCCGGCTTTTTGGTTGTTGCTACCACCAGACCTGAGACCATGCTGGGTGACTCTGCTGTTGCGGTCCATCCTGAAGACGAACGCTATCTGTCATTAGTTGGTAAAGAGGTTACCCTGCCTCTTACCGGACGGACAATCCCGATTATTGCTGATGATTATGTTGACCAGGAGTTTGGCTCCGGCTGTGTGAAAATTACTCCGGCCCACGATTTTAACGATAATGAGGTTGGCAGTCGTCACGATCTTGAGTTGATCAATATATTTGATAATGATGCCGCTATTAACGATACCGCCCCTGAAGCCTACCGGGGCCTTGACCGCTTTGTAGCCAGGAAAAAAATAGTTGCCGATTTAGAAGAGTTGGGGCTTCTGGAGAGTATTGAACCTCATAAATTGATGATTCCCCGTGGTGATCGTTCAAAAGCAATTATTGAGCCGTACCTTACCGATCAGTGGTATGTAAAAACCGCATCTTTGGCAGATGAGGCCATTAAAGCGGTAGAGGATGGTAGAATCCGTTTTGTCCCGGCTAACTGGGACAAAACCTATTTTGAGTGGATGCGGAATATTCAAGATTGGTGTATCTCCAGGCAGATCTGGTGGGGCCATCAAATCCCTGCCTGGTATGGTCCTGATGGCCATCTGTTTGTCTGTAACTGTGAAGAGGAGGTCTATGAGTGGGCAGCAGAACATTATGGTTGCCCAGTACCTCTTGTCCGAGACCCTGATGTTCTGGATACCTGGTTCTCATCAGCTCTTTGGCCTTTTGCTACTCTTGGCTGGCCCAAACTCACCCAGGAGATGGAAGATTTCTACCCGACCAATGTTTTGGTAACTGCCTTTGATATTATCTTTTTCTGGGTTGCTAGAATGGTGATGATGGGGCTTAAGTTCACCAAACAGGTTCCGTTCCACGATGTCTATATTACTGGCTTGGTTCGTGATGGCGAAGGTAATAAGATGAGCAAATCCAAGGGGAATGTCTTGGACCCTCTGGATCTGATTGATGGTATAGGTTTAGAGGATCTGGTTAGCAAAAGAACCAAGGATATGATGCAGCCCCATCTGGCTGAAAAAATTGCCAAGGCTACCCGTAAAGAGTTTCCTGATGGCATTCCTCCCTTTGGTGCGGATGCTCTGCGTTTTACAATGGCTTCTCTGGCTACCCAGGGTCGGGATATCAAGTTTGACCTGGGCCGGATCGAGGGGTACCGGAATTTTTGTAATAAACTCTGGAACGCCACCCGTTTTGTATTGATGAACACTGAGCATGAAGAGTGTGGAGGGGGGAGTGGGGAGCTGAATTACTCATATGCCGACCGTTGGATTCTTTCCCGTTTGCAACAGGTGAAAAAAGATATGGCAACAGCTATTGAAGAGTATCGATTTAATGATGCTGCCACTGTTGCATACCAGTTTGTCTGGGGGAGTTATTGTGACTGGTATCTGGAGATGGTAAAACCTGTTATTTATGGTGATGATGTAGTTGATGGGGATAAAATTGCTGCTAGAAACTGTATGGTTGGAGTGCTGGAGGAGTCTCTGCGACTGCTTCATCCTTTAATGCCGTTTATTACCGAAGAGTTATGGCAGAAGGTAGCACCGCTGATAGGTCGTGGTGGTGACTCAATTATGGTTGCTCCGTGGCCTTTGCCAGCAGCAGATAGTGTTGATCTGAAGTTGGAAAAAGAGCTAACCTGGGTTATGTCTTTGGTTACTGCAGTCCGCACCATCCGCTCAGAGATGGATCTCTCCCCTGGTAAGCGGTTGGCAATTCTTGTGACTGGCAGCCAGGAGATGGTTGAGCGTCTTGAGAGACATTCAGGGTTGATTACTCCTTTGGCCAAGCTAGAATCATGGCAGCTATTAGAAGGTGAGGCTCCTGAAGGGGCGGCAACTGGAGTGGTGGAGGAGATGCAGATATTTATCCCTCTAGCTGGTCTGATAGATTTTGATGTAGAGAGTGCCCGTCTACAAAAAGGCCTGGAAAAACTGCAAAAAGAGTTGGACCGGGTAGTTGGCAAACTCTCCAACCCCAATTTTATGGCTAAGGCCAAACCTGATGTCGTAGAAAAAGAGCAGCGCAAAAAGCAAGAGATGGAAGAGAAAAAGACAGGCTTGAGTAAAGCTTTGGTACGCATTGAAAAACTACGGAGTGCAATATGATTCCAATTTGGGCTGATATTTGTAAAAACGCCTTAGCTCAAGATGTGGGCCGGGGTGACATAACCACCAATACTTTAGTAGCAGCTGGTCAGAAGGCCGAGGCAGAGATGGTAGCCAGAGAGGATTTTGTTGTCTGTGGCCTGCCGGTTATGGTTGAGGTTTTCCGTCTGGTTGATCCACGGATTCGCATGTTGCCTGACATACCTGATGGTGATGGAGTTAGGTCTGGAAATCGGATCTGTACTATAACCGGTCCGGCACGAGGTATTTTGACTGGGGAGAGGGTGGCTCTCAATTTTTTTCAGAACCTCTCAGCAGTTGCCTCGGCAACCAGACAGTTTGTTGAAAAAATAGAGGGGACCAACGCCAGAATTGTTGATACCCGTAAAACTACTCCGGGGCTGCGTCAACTGCAAAAATATGCGGTTCGTGTAGGTGGTGGTTATAACCACCGTATGGGGCTGGACGATGGCGTGTTGATTAAAGAGAACCATATCACCTTGGCCGGAGGTATTTCCCAGGCTCTCAAGTTAATGGATGACTCTGCAAGCCACCTGCACCGGATTGAGATTGAGGTTGAGACCCTAGAGCAGGTTCGTGAGGCTATAGATGCTGGGGCACAAGCTATTTTATTGGATAATATGGATCTGCCAACATTAGAAAAAGCGGTAGCAATTGCTGGAGGTAAAGCTGTTTTAGAGGCCAGCGGCAATGTTACTCTGGACAATGTATATGAAATTGCTCAGACCGGGGTTGATCTGATCTCAGTTGGTGCTATAACCCATAGTGCCGGAAGCCGGGATGTCTCTCTCCTTATCACCACATAAAGATGTTGAGACTCTGCAACTGGTAAATAGTTTGCGGAGGGCCAATGGAGAGCCGGTATCAGGAGAGGCGATTGGTCAGGAGTTAGGAGTCTCAAGAGCTGCGGTATGGAAAAGGATAGAGGGGTTGCGCAGCCTTGGCTACCAGATTGAATCCGTACCTCGCCGTGGCTATACCCTAATTTCCGAGCCAGAGACTCCAACCCCTGAGGCCGTTGGTGGCTTTTTAAGCAGTGTGGTTCTGGATGATGGGCTTTTTGGGCCGGAAAAAATTATTTTTTACCAGAAAACAGATTCAACCAATGTCCAGGCAGGGATTTTGGCCCGCCAAGGTGCCAAAGATGGTACTGTAGTGGTTGCTGATCACCAGACCGAAGGTAAAGGGCGGTTGGGCCGGGTCTGGGAGTCACCAATTGGTGGTAACCTCTATTTCTCTCTGATTCTGCGCCCGGAAATAGAACCACGTTATGCGGCACAGTTAACCCTGCTCACAGGTTTAGCCCTCGCAGAGGCCATAAGTGGTGTGGGGGCGGATGGTGTTGAGATCAAGTGGCCTAACGATCTTCTGCTTGGTGGGCGTAAAGTTGCTGGAATTCTTACCGAGATGGCGGTTGAAGAGAGCCAAATTCAATTTGTTGTTATTGGTGTTGGGGTAAATGTCAATGTTGAGTTGACTGGTTTTACAGAGGAAATTGGCAATATTGCAGCTACCCTGTCAGGGCATTTAAAAAAACAGATCAAGAGATCGGCTTTTTTAGCCGACTTTTTAAGTAGGTTCCTAGGATGGTATCGCTGGTATCTGGCTGAAGGATTTGCCCCAATCAGGTCAATATGGCTTAAGCAGTCCCGTATTAAAGGCAGGCGGGTGCAGGTTAATTTGTTGGATGAAAGTTTTACTGGTTGGGCTGTTGATCTTGATGTTGACGGCTTTTTGTTGGTAAAACGAGAAGATACAGGAGTGGAAGCCAGGGTGTTGGCTGGAGATGTTTTTTTAATCAGATAAGGATGGCTGATGCTGCTGGTTGTTGATATTGGCAATACCAACTTGGTATTGGGTGTATATAGAGAAAATGAGTTGGTGCGTCACTGGCGTTTAGCGACCCGTGTTGACCAGACAGGCGATGAATATGGTATACTGATTGCCAATCTTTTTCATATGGCTGATATTCATCTTGAGAAAATATCCGGGGTGATTATTGCTAGCGTTGTGCCGCCAGTTCAGTCGGCTATTGTTAGGGCTTTAAGGCGATATCTGGATATACCACCACTTATTGTCGGTCCCGGTTTGAAAACCAGTATGCCGATTCGTTATGATAACCCGCGGGAGGTAGGAGCTGACAGGATTGTTAATGGCGTAGCTGCTTACGATCTGGTGGGTGATGCTGTTGTTGTGGTCGATTTTGGTACAGCAACAACATTTGACCTTATTGGTCCAGATGGTGACTACCTGGGGGGGGCGATTGCTCCGGGCTTGGGTCTCTCCATGAACGCTCTATTTGAAAAAACCGCCAAACTGCCTCGGATCGAGTTGGTAAGGCCAAAAAAAGTTGTCGGACGTGATACGGTAGCATCAATGCAGTCAGGACTGTTTTGGGGATATGTTGGTTTGGTTGATGGGCTAATTGGGCGAATTGTTACTGAGTCTGACTTTGACTCGGTCAAGGTTGTTGCAACTGGAGGTTTGGCCCGTTTGATTGCTAGTGAGAGTGGTAAAATTGAAATTATTGATGAGTTTCTCACTCTGAACGGTCTAAGATTACTTTATGAACGTAATATATAAGATTATTTAATATGAGTGCTATTGCTAACTTAAAAACAACCATTGGATCAGTAAACCTCACCTCCTTGCCGGGGATTTCTGCTCTGGGTAGTTTAACCTCTAAAATTCACCTACCGGCAGCCCTCCAGCCTATCGTATCTGGTGTTGGGCCAGTGGTGTTGGTGGTTGTGTTGCTAGTTCTGAATATTATCATTTTTTTTAGCGATAGCTCTATTGATGAAGAGATGGTCGTCACTGACGGTCACCTTATGACCAATAAGCTCTATGCCTTGCCAGATCCAGCTACGGCAAAAATTGTCAGCACTACAGGAGTCCGTATAGCACCAACAAAAGAGAATATCCCCAAACAGTTGGTTTCCCCTTCAGTCGGTGAAGTATCTGCACCACAAACAGATAACATCCAACCTCCTGCCCAGAAAAGTGTTGCTAATAATAGGGCGAAATATATTGTTCAGATTGGCCAGTTTATCAATGATTCTGGAGTAAATGATCTGGTTAAGATAATGCAGGATAAAGGTTACAACCCTAAAGTCCACGTACTCCAGCAAAAAAGTTTTTTGAATAACGTTCAGGCTGGGCCGTATAGAACTATGGAAAAGGCACGTGAGTCTGAAATAAAGCTTCGGGCTTCTGGTTGGAATGTCAATGTTGAGTCCAGTGATGACGGCTTTATTATCTCTCTTGGTAAGTCTGCCAAGCTAGCTCCAGCTTTAACAAGTATCGAGAAATTTGACTTAATGGGCATATCTCCACTGCGTATAGTCAAGGTTGCTAAGTTCAAGCCGGTTAAGAGTGTCTATGTCGGGCCGTATAACAGTCGTGCCAAAGCTGAAGAGGTTGGTGGTCGTATGAAAGGAGTTGGTTTAAATATTCCACAAGTGCAGGAGTGGGTGGAAGAGGATTAGCTCTGAATATTTATGGTCTTTGTTTTTTTAATTTTTTATCGATGTAAGCCGCTTGATTCTCCGTTCTCCAATCAGACCAGCTACAGCTTTGGTAACTCTCCAGTTATTCAACATAAGGGTCTGGAATGTTTCAATATCAATGGTTAGACACATTACCCCGGTAACAGCAAAAACATCAGCACTGCGTTTCTCTCTGGTTACCAAAGCCATCTCTCCAAGAATCTCTCCTGAATTGATAACAAACTGAATGTTTTCACCAGCATCCATTGGGATGTCTACTCTTGCTTGGCCTTTGTATATAAACAGTACTGTATTACCATCTGCTCCAAAGCGAATTATGTTCTGTCCTGGTTCATAATTCGTTATGCTTATAATTGGAGCAATCAGGCTCTCCATCTCACTATGGGAGAGATCTTTGAGGCCAGGAATTTTAGCTAGAAAATTGATTAGGTTCTCTATACTAATTTCATCCTCTACATTGGTCATAGTGTTATCTTTACCTCCTAGGCCTTGTAAAGCTGTAATCATTGTTAACTGTTGTTAATATGATGCTTTAAGTCTAATTGAATTTAAAATGTGGTACAATTTTAATATGCTTTACTGTTGGCATCTATTTGTTGAACTAAAATTCAATAAACTGAAGTATTTCATGGAGACATGATAATAAAATCGTTTGGCACGGTTGTTCGTTATTTACAAGGGTGGGCAATTTTTCCCTTTTGGCAGTGCAATGGAGAAAATTGTTCCTTTTTATTAACAATATTTAGCAAAAACATGGTATCTATTCTTTCGTCTTTGCTGACAAATCAGTTGTTTTAAAAGAGTGGGTTGATTTTTTTTGTTTTTCCATGTGGCTGATAAATAAGCATAATATATGTTTGACAATGGGAACGGAAAAGTTTGACAACAGTTGGTTTTTTTTGTGGCACGTATATTGAATTTGATTGGTGAATAAGAATTATAAGTGACGGTCTTTGTCGTTATCGTCATAATATGTTTTCACCAATGAAGGAGCGTATCTGATGGCCAGTATTGCGAAGCTAATAGCTATGGAGTCTATTTTAGAACAGATGGCAGGAGAACTTGTTCTAGAGGTTAAAGAGGGTCGTGCACAAGTTAACGAAGAGTTGATGCAGTGTATGGAGTCTCTCGTAGTGTCAGCTCGTAAGACACAAATTTTTCGTGAGAAAAAAGAGGCCGAAGAGGTACAGGAACTCCGTGATGAGATTACTGGTGAGCAGCGACGGATGGCCTGTTAGTTACGTAGCTTCAAGTGACCGCTAAAGAGCTGCTAGAGCGAACGCTCTATCGGGACGGCCTGATGCTGGTGGTGGATAAACCAGCCGGTATAGCTGTTCATGCCTCCCCAGGTGGCGGCGTGGCGTTAGAGAGTTATTTCGATGCTTTACGGTTTGGTCTGCCAAAAAAACCATCGTTAGCCCATCGCTTAGATCGGGCTACTAGTGGTTGTTTGGTTTTGGGGCGGCATCCCAAGGCGTTGCGGCGGCTTGGTCGTCTTTTCTCGTCTGGGCAGGTAAAAAAACGCTACTGGGCGGTTGTCTCCTCAGAGCCACCAGAATCATCAGGGATTATTGACCTACCTCTGCTTAAAAAAGGTAGAGATAATCACCGTTGGCACATGGTGGTTGATGAATCAGGAAAACCGGCACAGAGTGAGTATCGTTTGTTGGGTAGGGGAGATGGATGCTACTGGCTGGAGTTAACTCCCCATACTGGACGGACCCATCAGCTTAGGGTGCACTGTGCCCACATGGGGTTTCCCATAGTCGGAGACTATCTTTATGGTAGTGCTGAATCTAGAAAATCTAGTCCACCTCTACATCTTCACGCACAAATGATAGAGATTCCTCTCTATCCAAAACGTTCAGCAATTATTGTTGAGGCCCAGCCTCCATCCCATATGATCAAGCTTTTACAAAGCTGTGGTTACCATTTATAAATATTGCCTTTTTTTAATAAAACGCAATATTGCCCAGAATACTATTCTTCAGTAATCCTTCATCAATCATGTTTAAATATTGGCAAACAAACAGATATGGGTATAACCTTGCGGTTGGATATTTTGTAACCATTGTTTAAAAGTGAGGATTAAAGCTATGGGTTTGGAGGTCAGTGAAGAAGAGGGGCGGGATGAAAAGGCTGGTGAGATTGTTGATGGTGAGGGCATTGCTGCTGAACAATTGGCTCGGTTTGTTGATCGAATCGAGCGATTGGAAGAGGAAAAATCGGCAATAGCAACAAATGTGCGTGAGGTTTATGCTGAGGCAAAGTCGCAAGGGTTTGATCCTAAAATCATGCGGAAAATTGTTCGCCTTAGAACTATGGACCCCCATGAAGTAGATGAAGAAGAGGCGATGATTCACCTCTATAAACAGGCGTTGGGTATGGGAGCATAGTTTGGCCGGTTCGGATGATAAAATAGATTTTTTTGCAACAACTGCATTTGGTATGGAGTCTCTGTTAGCTCAAGAGTTGCGTGATCTTGGAGCGGGTGGAGTGCGTCCGGCAAGGGCTGGTGTGGCTTTCCGAGGTCCGGTTCGTCTCGCTTATGCAGTCTGTCTCTGGTCTCGCACAGCTAGTCGTGTGATATACCCTCTGGGTAGGTTTCATGCTATTGATCAACAGGCCCTATACGATGGAATCTATAAAATTCCCTGGGAAGAGCATCTTGATAGAGGGGGAACCCTTGCGGTTGATTTCACCGGAACCAATGAGCTGATAAAACATACCGGTTTTGCCGCTCGAAAGGTAAAAGATGCTATTGTTGATAGATTCAGGGAGTTAACTGGAGTTCGTCCATCGGTCAATACTGAGCAACCAGATCTGCGAATTAATGTTCGTTTGAGGGATGATAACCGGGTATCTGTTAATATTGATCTATCGGGGGAGAGTCTTCACCGTCGTGGTTATCGGACCCAAGCTGGTAACGCCCCACTTAAACAGAACCTTGCTGCAGCAATTTTGCTCTTTTCCGGATGGAAAAAAATTGCCAAACAGGGTGGGCCGTTTCTTGATCCTATGTGCGGCTCTGGAACCTTGCCAATTGAAGCTGCTATGATAGCTAGCGATACTGCTCCTGGTCTTACCAGGAACTATTTTGGTTTTCTTGGTTGGTTGGGCCACGATGCCCAAGGTTGGGATGAGCTGATTATTGAGGCTCGTGAGCGGTCTGAAGCCGGTAAAGAGCAGCTACCGCCTATATTGGGTTTTGATGCCGACCCCAAGATGGTTCGTGCCGCTCAACAGAACTGCATCAATGCCGGGTTTGAACAGCATATTCAGTTTAGAGAGGGTGAGGCACTTGATGTGCAGCCGACCAGAAAGGGGCGGGGGTTGCTGGCTTTCAACCCACCTTATGGAGAGCGGCAAGGCCATATGGCAGCGTTGCAAAGTCTCTATCGCTCTTTGGGGGAGATTATCCGCTACCGTTTTGTCGATTGGCACCGAACAGTCTTCACCGGGCTGCCTGATGCAGCTCAGGCGTTGGGGGTCACTCCAGCAAAAAATATCACCCTCTACAATGGACCTCTGCCGTGTACTCTGTTGGCATATATACCAGCCCCTGAAAAAAAGAGTGTTATTTCTGAAGTTGCCAATCAGCAAGCGGAGATGTTTGCCAACCGTTTGAAAAAAAATCTAAAACAGTTGCGGCGTTGGTTGAAAAAGGAAAATGTTACCTGCTACCGGCTTTATGATGCTGATATGCCAGAGTATGCTGTAGCGATAGATGTCTATGAGCAGTGGGTTCATGTCCAGGAGTATCAGGCACCTGAAACTGTTGACCCCGGAAAGGCCAGAGAAAGATTGAATGCAGCGCTGGCGGTAATTCCAACTGTTTTGGATGTTCCTGCCCAAAATGTGTTTTTGAAGGTCAGGCGTAAACGTTCGGGTGGTTCTCAGTATGGTAAACTTGATAAGCGTGGAACACTTCGGGAGGTTCGAGAAGGCGGGTTAAGGTTTTTGGTTAATTTTACCGACTATCTGGATACCGGCCTGTTTTTGGACCACGCACCAACCCGTCGTATAATTCGTGAGTTAGCCCATGGCCGCAGATTTTTAAATTTATTTGGTTATACCGGAGCAGCCTCTGTATATGCTGCAGACGGCGGTGCTGCATCAACTTTAACCGTTGACCTCTCCAACACATATTTAGAGTGGGCCAGGGAAAACATGGCCATGAACAGCTTTAAAGGCCAAGATCACGCATTTATTACCGCAGACTGTCTGGGCTGGATCAGTCGCTGTCACGGACGTTTTGATCTAATATTTTTGGACCCTCCAACATTTTCAAACTCGAAAAGTATGAATGGTAACTTTGACATCCAGCGTGATCATGGTGAGTTGATACGCTCTGTAGTCAATCTTCTTGATTCAGGTGGAATCTTGATTTTTTCTAATAATCACCGGCGTTTTAAAATGGATGATACACTGTTGTCGTCCGGGTTGATAGTTGATGATATTACCAGTCAGACTTTCGACCAAGATTTTATGCGGAACAAAAAAATCCATAACTGTTGGAGAATTCAAAAAAAATAGTGCTAATTATTAGTTGTTATGTTTTAGTTTTTGTTGCGACGAATATTTAAAAGTTATTTAAAAATCAAATCATTACATTGGCAAACCCCAAGTGTGTCGTAAATATGCATATTAGAGTTAACTTTTTTACATATTTTATGTATAATAGTGTAACATGTAGTGGTTATATCATTAAAAATAAACGCTTATTAATAGTGTTAGATAGGAGTTAAGGAGCTTAATAATGGCACAGAAAAATAAATTCCGACTCGTTACCAGAAGTGACTTTGATGGGCTGGTGTGTGCAGTTTTATTAAAAGAGTTGGATATGATTGATGATATCAAGTTTGTTCATCCAAAAGATATGCAAGATGGAAAAATTGATATTACCAGTCGTGATATTACAACAAACCTCCCATATGTTGAGGGTGTTTATCTAGCTTTTGATCACCACTTGAGTGAGATAATACGTCGTGGTGGTTCTAAACCAGAGAATCATATTATCGATCCTAAAGCACCGTCTGCGGCTAGGGTGGTTTACGATTATTATGGTGGTGCAAAGGGCTATCCTGGAATTCCAGTCGATATGATGGAAGCTGTAGATAAGGGGGATGCGGCACGTTTCAACAAAGATGAAATTCTTAATCCAACAGATTGGGTGCTGTTAAACTTTTTGATGGATGCAAGAACCGGTCTGGGTCGTTTCCGTCAGTTCACGGTCTCAAACTACCAGTTGATGATGCAGTTGATTGATAACTGCCGGGACCATAGCATCGATAAAATTCTGGAATTACCTGATGTTAAAGAGCGTGTTGATCTCTATTTTGAGCATGAGAAGCAATTTATTGAGCAGATAAAAAATTGTGCAACAGTTCATGATAATCTGGTGGTTTTGGATCTTCGCAACGAAGAGACAATTTATGCTGGCAACCGTTTTATGATCTATGCCCTGTTTCCAGAGACTAATATTTCAATCCATGTTCTTTGGGGCTTTAAAAAGCAGAATACAGTTTTTGCTATTGGTAAGTCGATCCTAAAAAGAGACTCCAAAACCAATGTTGGAGAGTTGGCTCTTAAATATGGCGGTGGCGGTCATCAAAATGCTGGTACTTGTCAGGTTGATACAGCTGTAGCTGAAGAGACGCTAAAAGAGTTGGTGGACTCGATAACCAAAGATGGCTAACTAACTTTTCGTTGTTAAACCTAGATTCGGCAGTTGGCATGCTTTAATTGTATAAGGTATTTGCTTGTCTGGAGAATCAGGAAAAATAGAAGTCACCTTGTTGGTAAAGTATCACCGTTTTTCAGGGTTGCAAGTATGTATGAATAACTGCTGAATCTAGGTTGCAAGCAGGCAAATATGGGTTTAAGCCCCTATTTGCCTGCTTGCATACCCTCAAGTATTAATCTCGCCTTTTTTTCAAAGATACAGTTTGCTCTTGATTTTACAATTTGCTGTGCATATGTGGTGCAATGTATTTGTCTGTCTGGTGAATAAGAAAAATTTAATTTACCTGGTCGGTTTTGAGTGCGTTACAATATTTGCACGTAAAATCAACATGCTTTGTTGGTGGTTGACAACTGCTTTCTAATTTAATTGAATAATTCATAATGAAGTTTTGCTTCTCTTAATTATAAAATTTTCAATAATTTATTCTTTAAATAATTTTGTGTTTTTCATTGGCGTTGTCATTTGCTCTCTTCATCTGGTTGTTGTGGCAACATTAGATATTTATATGTACATATATAGCACAAATTTTATGTAAAGCATTTGCTAAAGTTATATTGGTGTGTGCCAAGTAGAGATATTTTTTCTGTTATAAACGTTAATGGTATGTTAAAATGTGCGAAGTTTGGAGTATGTGATGAATGGAGTGTTTAAATTATTTTTGATTATATTGCGAATGAATTTAGATTAATGTTGTCAAAGAAGTATAATTCAATAGATAAAGCGTAAGAAGAAGTCTTTATTTTTTTAGTAGTTGTTTCAGGTTGGCAAATGGGTTGTGAGTTGCTCCTTCTGGCTCCCTCTCTTTTTCCAAAAGCGGTTTGTTTGCAGCAAGGTGTTCTGTATAACGGCTATGCTCGTTATCATGACAGTAAATACATAAATTTTCCCAGTTACTTCCATCTGCAGGGTTGTTATCATGGTTGTGGTCTTTGTGGTGGACAGTTAGCTCGGTTAGGTTTTCCTGGGAAAATTCCCGGCCACACTTAGCACATACGTGGCTGTGAATGCGTAGTGATTGTTCTCGGTATCCAGATGCACGGTTGTCATTATTGCTTCTGGCCATGGAGACGATACGTTCCATAGCTGCATTTCGCTCGGCCTCGGTTTGATTTTGTTTAGTGGTCTCTTTTTTTGCTTGGAACTGACTTTTGCTTGCCACTGTTTGGTTCCCTTGAATTTAAGTTAAGAAATAACATTTGAAATCAGTAGGTTTATTTTTTCTTGAAACTGTTTTTTTTAGCTGAATATGTCCAAAAATATACAAACTATAGTTTGATTGTGCAAATTTTTAAATGATCTGTTCTGCTTCATCATGGCGTCGAAAAGTTGTTTTTTAAAGTGATAAAGTGATAAAGTGTTGTCAGCTAGTTTTGATGTGGTATTTTAAAGTGTAATTGGCTAATTGTTTTATAAGTATCTGCTGTTGTATGTGTTGGTAAAATATTGAGTTTTTTGTGTTGGTAAAGAGTAGGGTAATGGCTTGGATTCTTAAAACCAGATTTACTCTTGCGTAAAGGCAGAAAAGAATATACAGAACATATAAGTTTATTTTTAATAGTTCAACATTGTAAGGAATAGAACTCCATGAGCATGACCTTGAGTGATCGTATTCAACTAGCAAGAAAAAATGCAGGCCTAACCCAGAAAGGGCTGGCTGATAAAGTGGGTATTAGCCAGACCGCTGTGCATAAGCTTGAATGTGGCAGGTCTCGCTCTTCTCGGCGAACCGTGACCATTGCCCTAACGTGTGGTGTTGACCCTATATGGCTTGATACCGGGCGGGGCGACATGCTGTTGCCAGGTTCTGGTACTGGAGTGGGCGGGATGTCTGTTGGAGAAGATGATCAGCCATACCGTCCGTTTCCTTTAATTGCCAGAGTACCTTTAATTGCTTGGGATCTAATTGATTCTCTCTGTTCTAACGATGATTTTGAGCAGATCGAGTCTGAAGCTAGCTCTTGGATTCCCGTGGCACCACGGACTAGTGAAAGGTGTTATGCTCTTACTGTTCCTGATGACTCCATGGAGCCGGAGTTCTCAGAAGGTGAGACTCTGATTGTAGATCCTACCCAGAAAGGTGCACATAATCAATTTTTGGTAGCCCGCCTTGAGGGTGACTCCCGTCCGACTTTTAAACAGTTGATAGTTCTTGGCAACCGCCGCTATCTTAAACCGCTAAATGCCCGCTACCCTCTTATTGATATTGATGGTGGTTTGGATGTTTGCGGAGTAGTTGTTTGTAAATATAAAGATTATTTTGGCTAAACACTTTTAGACGTTTTTAATATCCAAAGCAAAAAACTCGCCCATAGGACAATTGAGCGAGTTTTTTTTATGGTTTTGTGAGTTGTCAAAATATATATCTATTTGTCTCTGTGGCACTCTTAGCTATATTGAATTAATTGAACAGTTACCATATCACCATCATTTATTGAGAGTTGTTCTTCTGGGAGCACAATAAATGCGTTTGCTTTGGAGAGGCTGGTTAAGATTCCAGAGCCTTGAGAACCAGTTGTTTCAACCCATGGACCTTCAGCATCATAGTGAACAATACCACGAACAAAATTCATTCGGTTATTTCTTTTATTTATTGTACCTCTAAATTTCATTGTCAATAATTGTGGTTGTTCGTCATTTGCCCCCATCAGCCGTATAAGAGCAGGGCGAACCATGGTGAGAAATACTGTGAGGCTTGAGACTGGGTTGCCAGGGAGCCCAAAAAACAGGGCTTTTCCCAGTTTACCATAGGCCTGAGGTTTGCCAGGTTTCATGGCTACCTTCCAAAAATTGATGTTACCCCACTGTTTGAGGACATCTTTTATAAGATCGTAGTCACCAACCGATACTCCGCCAGTGCTGATAATGACATCAGCCTCTTCACCACCTCGATGCAGTATACGCTCAACTTCTGGTCTGCTGTCTCTTACTACACCCAAATCTAGAACTTCAACTCCAAGAGCTTTCAAGGTAGAGTTGAGAGTGGTACGGTTGCTGTCATAGACATAGCCTGGTTTGAGAGGTTGTCCCGGCTCCACAACCTCATTGCCAGATGAGATAAGGGCGACAACCGGGCGACGGAAAACAGATAGTTCAGAAATCCCCAAAGATGTGAGTAGGCCGAGGTCGGCAGGTTTAAGTCTCCTGCCTGCTGGTAGAACCTCACTGCCTACTTGAATATCTTCCCCAGCCTTACGAATATGTTGATATTGTCTCTGTCCGCTGGGGACCAGAATGTGCTTCCCTTTTTTTATTACCACCTCCTGCATCACAACACAGTCGCAACCGCTTGGAATTGGTGCACCGGTCATAATACGAATAGCCTGCCCAGAGAGAAGAGGGGTGGTAATAATCTCTCCGGCTGGCAGTTCGGCAATAACATGTAGCTTGGTTGTTTGATCGCTGTATAGATCAGAAAAACGCACCCCGTAACCGTCCATGGCTGAGTTGTCATGATTGGGTACATTGGCTGGAGCATGGGCAGGGTGGGATAGTACTCTTCCCAAGCCAAAGATAGGTGATACCGCCTCTCGTTCTTGGATTGGAGTAATATTGGCAAGAATCCGTTTTTGAGCTTCAAAGAATGAAATCATTGTTAATTATCTGCTTTTGTCTGGTTATTTTTGCTACAGCACTTGTTCACTGTTTTTTAGAAAGTTACATATAAAATGATTTACTTGTCATGGCGGCAGGCATCAAATCCCGTATTGCGATCTCTATCAACAGTAAGAACCAGGAAAAAATTATCTTCCGGCTCCAACCGCCCCACACGGTGGATTACTGTAAAATCATCTATATTAAAGCTGGGTTTGTCTGTTGATCTGACCTCTTCCTGCTCCTATGCAGGTATTCCATTAATAGCACTCAAGAATCAGTGTGATGAACTTTATAACTTTCCAGTCTAATCCATGGCTGTCCTACAATCTAGATAGCTCAGCCAATTTCAGTTTATTTGTCAATTTCAGCAGTCACAGAAAAAACCGGTTATCTTGAATTTTAATCATATTCGCTGGTTTAACGCAGTTTGGATTGTATCAACGCCCCTTAATGGTTTATCATACGAGGCTATGCAAAAAAAGGTTTATTAACAAAGTTACCTGCTTACCAACTTTATAAATTGGTCTTGTGAAGTGGTGGCACACATCTACTACCCTAGATTCGGTAGTTGGGCGTATATCTCTGGAACAACCTCTTGATCCATCTGGAAAAACAGAAAAAAGTCTTATAAGCAACAGAGTGACTTCATTTTTTCTTATTAACCAGACAAACCAAAGCGTTGTACCATTAATCTACTTTCAACCACCAATTCCAGGACTATTAACTGGGTTGTTTCAAGACGTTGATAATGAAATGGTTGGGTAAAAATCTTTGGAGCGTTATTCTCTTGCTGATCGTTCTCTTTATTGCTTTTGACAGTAGTAAAGCGATGCAGCGTTTAGAGATTGCTGCCTACGACCTTGTGGTGAGTAGCAACCGGCATGTGGCAGATGGGGAGGTTATGCTGGTCGCTATTGATAACCGGAGCCTTAACCACATTGGTTCCTGGCCCTGGTCCAGAAAAAGATTTGTCGAGTTGATCAATATACTCTCTCAGGGTGTTCCTAAAATACTTGTTAATACAATGACTTTTTCCAAAGAGAAAGCCAAGCCCAAAGCTTCTGAGTTGGGGGAGACTCTCCGTTACCTGAAAAGTGTCGCAATTGAGGAGAAGCTTGCCAGATCTCTTCAGCCAGGAACCTCTTTAAAGCACGAGGTGATCAACCATTTTTCTAAATTACGGAATATTTTAATGGCCGGTTTGGAGTCGATGGATGAGGATCAGCAATTAGTAGCAGCCTATAAGAGTGCCGGTAATGTTATTCAGGGAATCGAGATGGTAGTGGATGATGAGTTGAGCACTGCTGATGCAATCAAGTTGCCTGAATATTTGCTTGATAACAATGGGAGTGGGGAACTACATATGCCTTCATCCCGTAGTGATGAGGCGCATGGATACGCAATTACCTTACCTGACGATCTTTTAGGAAAATCTGCTGCTGCCGTTGGGGTTTTTCTTCATGAGTGGGATTTTGATGGAGTTGCCCGTAAAAGCCGGTTGGTGGTGGACTATGCTGGAGTCCAGCTACCATCTCTCGCTTTAGCTGTGGTTGCAAAAAGTCAAAATATTCCTGTCTCCAAAGTGGAGTATAGACAAAACCATCTTGATATTGGCCACCTTGAGATTGGAATTGATAAAGATCTCTACTTTTATCAGCATTTTTATGATGGTGAAGCCGGAGAGCCTGCTTTTAAGACAGTGTCATTTTTTGACCTGCTTAATGGCCGGGTAAATCCTGAAATTTTCTATAATAAAATAGTCCTGGTCGGAGCTACAGCAGTGAGTATCTCTCCTGGCATAGTTACCCCAGTTGCCAATAGTGTCGCACCGGTTGTTCTTCTTGCTCAGCAGATTACCACCCTCCTTAATCAAGCCCCATACCGAATTCCCAGTTGGGCCGGTATTGTAAAAATTACTCTCTATATTGCTATTGGTGGTTTCCTTCTTCTATTGCTGCCTAAGTTGCCAAGACGTTTTGCCGTTACCACTGTTGTTTTAGCTAGTTTGTTGCTTGTTATTGTCTACTATCAACTACTTGCTTACTCGATTTGGGTTCAGGTTATGGGGCCGCTTTTGCTGTTGGTTATTGGATCATCCGTAAATTTTGCCAAAGGTGATATGTCTGGCTTGATTCAAATATCCAGGTTTGGTCAAGAGAGAGATGAGTCGCAGCGTATGTTGGGGTTGGCTTTCCAGGGGCAGGGGCAGTTGGACCTGGCTTTTGCCAAGTTTGTCAACTGCAAGCTCGATAGCGTAGTGATGGAGATGCTCTACGACCTGGCGACAGATTATGAACGGAATCGTCGTTTTGAGCAGAGTATAGAGGTGTTGCAATACATATCAGCGGCCCAACCTGAATACCGGGATGTCCCTGCACGTTTGGAGCAGAATCAAATAGCGATCAATCAGCGGTTGGATATGGACGAGCAGACCTCTTCTGATCAGCAGTCGGTAATTTTTATTGACCGATACTCTCTAGGTGAAGAGCTTGGCCGTGGTGCGTTAGGGACAGTTTTTCTTGGGCGTGACTCCCGTGAAAATCGTTTGGTAGCTGTAAAACTAATTCCTATGGTTGAGATTTTTGAGGCATCAATGATGGAGGATGCCTTACAACATTTTGTTGAAATTCTAAAAACTGTTAAAAGCCTTGATCATCCAAACATAGTCAAAGTTTTAAATGGTGGTGATAGCTATGGTCGAGCTTATATGGTCATGGAGCATATCTCTGGACGCAGTCTCTCTTTTTATGTGCAAAAAGAGCACCTTTTACCGCTGCCATTGGTTATTCAAATTGTTGTAAAAATTGCCATGGCACTGGATTTTGCCCAACAAAAGGGGGCTATACACGGTAACTTAAAACCATCTAACATTCTTTTTGATCCTGAAAGCAAGGATATTAAGATTGTGGACTTTGCCCTGTATAGTTTGATCAATCTGGGCGGAAGCCGAATGATCTCACTGCGCCCTCATGCCCAGGAGGTCTCTTACTATCTCTCTCCAGAGTGCTCAAAGGGGGCTGTTCCAGATTGTCAGTCAGATATTTTTTCTTTGGGAGTTATTTTCTACAAGCTTTTGACTGGAGAGTCTCCTTTTGCCCTTAATGAACAGCTCTATTATGACCTGGACGAAGATCTTATTTACGATCCACCAAAACCAGTATCATTTCACAATAGGGCAGTTCCTCCCTGTCTGAATGAAATTATTGATAAAATGTTGAGTATTGATCCTCAAAAGCGTTTTGTGCGTGGTGCTCTTCTTGCCAAGTCTTTGGTAAACTGTGTAAAACGCCAAGTTTCAGACATTGAGAAAAAAAACCGGGAAAAGTTGTAAATTATCTGTTATGATCAACTTACAAGAGTATTTACTCTGTTTTTTTGCTAGAAATTTTTTTGTTGTTTTCTTGTCGTGATTTTAGGTGTATGATCGGGAAACTACATTGATTGAGAGTAGTTGTACTGTGTCCAATTATTAACTGAGTATGTATTTGATTTGCAGGAGGCTACAGATAATGAAACAACTTAGCAACAAAGGTACTTTGGTAGCTGGTATTGCTTTTTTAGCTGCAGGTGCGTTTTTACCAGCTCAGGCTGAAGCTGGTTGGGAATTTCTTGGTCACCCAGCTCCAGTAATGGCTGTGCCAAGCCCTGTTTATGTCTATCAAACACCTTATTATACTTATGATGCTCCGGCAGTTGCTGCCCCTTATTACTATGCACCTGCCCAGCAAAAGGCTGATAAGAGTGTAGAGAAGAAAAAAGAAGAGCCAAAACAAGAAATGGTTGAGCAGCCAAAAGCAGCTCAAACCTATCTCTACTATGGTCCTCTTTATGCTCAACCAGTCTATGCAACTCCAGTATACTCCTATCCTCATCCGATAGTTATCTGGTAGTATTTTTGGTTGTATAGCTGTAGAGGTATTAAACAAAAATAGCCACTGTTCAATTGAACAGTGGCTATTTTTGTTTAAATTTAATGATAGGGTTTCCGCTAAATATGCCACAACATATTGATTAATATAGGAAAACCCTGCTAACATAAATCTGGCTGCAATTACCCATGATATAGCAGATAAAGTCTGATATTACCCTCTTATCTGCTGCCATTTTGTGTGGCTGGGAAGTCCTATGGAGATTAAGCTGGCAGCAGCAATAAAAGCTACAGACGTCCATAAACAGCCATGGATTCCATATAGTTGGTAGATTACACCAGAGAGAACAGTTCCGGTTAATCGTCCTGCAGCGTTAGCCATATAATAAAAGCCAACGTTCATGGCTACACTGTCCCGGTCTGAGTAGAGCAAAATCAGAAAAGAGTGGACTGAAGAGTTGATGGCAAAAACTGCTCCAAACAGGGTCAAGCCAACGACAATAGCAACGGCAGGATCAAGCTGCTGAGTAAGTGCAACAGAGATTCCGGCAGGGAACATCAGTAGTATGGTTGCCCATAGACGTGCCGATTGACCATCTGGACCTGCACCGTCTGTTCTTCCCTTGAAGATACCGGGAGCTACCGCTTGAACAACTCCGTATCCGATTACCCATAGAGCTAAAAATGTTCCTATTTGGGTGTGGGACCAGTTTAGATGTTCAGCAAAAAATACCGGCAAAGCAACAGTAAACCAGACATCACGGGAGCCGAAAAGAAAAAACCTGGCTGCTGAAAGACGGTTGATTTGTGGGGTTTTAGAAAAAAGCTGCTTGAATTTTACTTTGCTTTTGGCTTTACCCATATCTTTAGGCAGTAACAGGCCAGTTAGAAGCATGGCAGTTAACAGTCCTATAGCTAAAGTGAGTAGGGCAAGCTGAAATCCCCATATAGCAAGCAAAAATCCACCAAGAAAAAACCCCGCCCCTTTGAGTGAGTTTTTAGAACCGGTTAAAACAGCTACCATCTTAAACAGTTTGGAGTCTGACTCCTCACCTTCAGGGACCATCAGCTTAACACTGGACTTCGCACTCATTTTGTTTAAATCTTTGGCTATACCAGATAGAGCCATGAAAAACATTACATAGGAGATAGAGAGCCAGGAAGGGTCTACTGCCAGCATGGTCAGAGCTAAAATTTGTAGGCACATACCTGCCAACATAGTTGTGTTGAGTCCTAAACGGGAGCCTATATAGCCACCAACTGCATTGGTTACGATACCAAACACCTCATAAAACAGAAACAGAAAGGCGATCTCAATTGGTGTATAACCAAGATTGTGAAAATGGAGCACAACCAACATGTGGATGGCACCATCGGTTATGGTAAAGGCCCAATAGGCAATGGTCACCAATAGATAGTTACGAATTCCTGCTTTAGCTGTGGCAGATGAGGTCATGGCAGCTCTCTTATATATTGAGATGGGTTTGGGAAGGTGGCACCCCCTTCCCAATGGGGTTTGGGGCAACGCCCCAACTTAATCAGCTAATACTTCTAGCAACTTTTCCAACAAGCTCCATCATCCGACAAGAGTAGCCCCACTCATTATCATACCATGCAAGGATTTTTACCTGGGTTTCGTTAATTACCATGGTTGAAAGAGCATCGACAATTGATGAGCGAGGGTCATCTTTATAATCAATTGAGACCAGCGGTAGCTCTTCATAACCAAGAATTCCTTTTAATGGCCCTTCGGCAGCACTCTTCATCATGGCGTTTATCTCCTCAACGCTAGTGGCTCTTGGTACTTCAAAAACCATGTCGGTAAGTGAAGCGTTGAGTAGGGGGACCCGGACTGCCATACCGTTCATTTTTCCTGCTAACTCTGGAAAGATTTGGATAATGGCTTTGGCAGAGCCAGAGGTTGTTGGAATCAGTGACATAGAGCAGGCTCTGGCACGGCGTAGATCTTTATGGCCTAAGTCAATAATTGTTTGGGTATTGGTGATGTCATGAATGGTGGTCATCGAAGCATGTTTAATGCCGATGTTATCCAGCATCACTTTAACAACAGGAGCAAGGCAGTTAGTGGTACAAGAGGCAGGGGTTATTATGTTGTGTTGCTCTGGATTGTAGAGGTGGTCGTTGATTCCCATAACCAGATTGAGGCCGCCATCTTTTACCGGAGCAGAGACAACCACTTTTTTGATTCCTTGATCAAAATAGGGCTGGAGTGCCTCTTGGCTTTTAAATTTACCACTGCAGTCAAGAACCATATCTATACCCATAGCGGCCCAGTTTACATCACCAGGCTTGGCCTCTGAAGAGTAAGAAATTTTATTACCATTAACTGTTATAGAGTCTCCACTACCGCTGACATCATGGTTGAAAATACCGTGGACCGAATCATATTTTAATAGGTGTGCAGAGCATCTGGCATCAGCTTTCAACTCATTAATATGCACAACCTCAAAATCTTTACTGCCAAAAGCGGCCCTGAATCCCAAACGTCCCATGCGGCCAAAGCCATTGATTCCAATGCGAATAGACATTTTCACTCCAATATTGTGTATGCGGATTAACGAATATAATTATCAACAAAAAAAATTAACAACCACTTGCTGATTCTCCCAGCTTGGAGAGATTAGCAAGATCAATATTTATCTGTTTACTTAATGGCCCATGTTGTTGCAGAGCTTTAAGAATAGCCTGGGCCATCTCATCGTCCTGCTTGGCAATGCTATAGTGCATCCAGAGCTTCTCCCGGCGGGCATGGAGCCATCCTGAGTTGCGTAGATAGGCTAGATGTCTTGAAACCATGCTCTGGGATACCCCGGTTATGGCTACTAAATCACATACACAAATATCTTTGGCTGTGCTTATTATTGAGAGCAGCCGAATCCTTAACGGTTCTGAGAGAGCTTTATAGTTTGCAGCCCAGTGATCTAGCTTTTCCATAACGGGACTATATTCGTTTAGGCAGATATGGTCAAGTTATTAATTTGAAAAGCTCCACCACTGCCATATTTTAAATTTAATCCCCGTGAACCAGCCGTTGCTTGGGTAAAAGTTTTCTTCAACTTGCTGCCAGGTTGCAGGGTCGGTTATTGTGGTTAGCAGATCATCGGTTGCCGGGGTTAGGGTATATAGAGTTGCGGTTGCCAGATAGAGTAGTCCGGTAGCGGCAATGTTTGGTGAATAAAATTTTATCGCAGTGCCAAATGATTTACTGACCCCGCCAAGGTTGAAGATATTGAGGCTGTTGAGTTCATCTAAGATCAGGTGAATCATAAAACCAATAAACAGAAAGCCTGATACCACCCATACTGTTCTGTTATCCAGTGAATAGAGTCTGCTCAATGAAATACTGCATATAAACATTGAGAGAAATGCCGCAGGTATGGAGTGAAAAATACCCCGGTGGACTGTTAAACTGGTAAAGAGGCCAAAAACTACCAGTTTAAAGAGCAAAAATACACCAAACCAAAATAGTAGCAACTCTATGGTAGATAGATATTCCGCCTGACTCATGATGATAAAAAAAGAAAAGATTATTGAGAAAGATGTGAAGCTAACTGTTAATACGGTTGAGGTGTCGGAGTCTATATCTGGCAGTATTCCACCTAAAACTACTGCGGCAAAACATAATAACAGGCTGTTTTGATCCAGCATGCCGGCCGACAATAGTGAAGTTGCTCCTATACCACCAACTACTGCAGCGGTAAAAAAATGTGCTTTAAAGCCAGCCATACTTAACCTGTTTCTTTTGTTTTTTCTACAGTGTAGGTTGAAATATTTGGATTATTTTTCCAGCAATCGCCTTGTAGTCCAGCTTTTTGGCAGAGATGCTCTAAAAATTGTACCGGGTTGGGAAGTTGTTCCCAGACTTGGGGAAGAAATGTTGAACGGTGACCATTTTTTTCTAAAATCACGCCATGAATTCCCGGTTTAAGGCGGGTTAAAAGATCTTCTCCATCATGGTAGAGCAGAGGTGTGGCTTCTGTTAATCTTGAGACTTCAACCCTTAAATCTGCAAGCTCTTCTCTGGTGACCGCTGCAAAACGGGGGTCTCTAGTGGCAGCAGAGATGGAGTTCTCCAAAAGATCTTCTGCCAGAGAGCGGTGAGCAACCAGTGAGCCTATACAGCCTCGAAGTTGGCCGTTTTTTGTCAGGGTGATAAATGTCGCTCCTTGTTGTGCAAGGTCTGGAAACTGTTTAATCAGGGTAGTGGCTTCAAGCCCTTTTGTGCCGCCAAGAACTTTCTCCAAGTGGCTGCGAACCAGTCTTGGCAGGTCTGCTGTGGTTGTTGCCGGGGTTGTTCTAGCAGGTGTTGACTGGTTGGGGTGGAATAGATAAGTGGCATAGCCGACCACACTATTTTTATCACCGGCTGTATCACCAGAGTTACAGTATTTGCTCAGTGAAGGCTGCCATTTCTGCCGCCGGGCCATCTCCAACAGTGCTGCTATTCCGGTGCGGCCGCAAGCTTCACAGGACTCTATCTCTCTTGGTTGCTGGGATAGAACAGCGTCATGACTGTTCTGGTCAAGCTTCTGGGCTTGTTGGTAAGGGTGAAAATGGGAGAGGTCTGATGAGACGATGATAAGGTCTTCTTGTTGCCAGCAGGTGGCTACAATGTCGGCTAGCTGACCACCACTAATATCGCCAAACATAATGGGAACCAGCCTAAAATTGACCACTGTCTCTTGGAGAAATGGTAGCTGTACCTCTAAAGCGTGGTCCATTTTATGTGATGCAGGGTTATTTGTTACATCAGGTAGCTTTAGGAGCTTCTCTATAGTTTCCTGATCCAGAGTTATGTCTCCCAACGGAGTTTGATAGGCTGAATAGTTGCCAACCGAGACTCCATCCAGATAGACCCGGTGGCTTGGAGCCAGGACAAAAACCCGTCTTGGTCTCTCTATAGGGGCTTTTTTAAGGTTTTTATAACCGTAGGCGGCAACTTGTCCAGAGTAGATAAATCCAGCATGGGGAGAGACAAAGGCCGGAGGCTCTCCCTCAGCAGCAAGAGGAGCTTTAGCGAGAAAGCTTTGAACCATACTGCGTAGTTCTTGTGGGTCTTGGGGATAGAATGTTCCGGCTACGGCTGCTGGACGGATGTTTTGTGCTTGCATGGTCTGTTCTCCTCTCCATTATCCTATATTAGCCGGCTTGGCCTATATTAATGGTGTAACATATTGATATGTCTGTTTAATAAGAAAAAAATATAAGCCAGCTTTGCTGGTAAAGAGGTTTTTTTCTACTTTGCAGGTTAATCAATAGGTTGTCCCTGTGGTGCACACCCAACTGCCTAATATAGGATCATTGCTTGCAAACTGATTGATATCAGGCCATTCTGTTCTCTTTTATGTAAGAAATATAACTTATAACAGGTCAGGCCATGAAAAAAATCTTTTTATCTTTTTTTTTACTACTGTTTTTTGTTAGCGACAATCTCTTGGCTGCCCATGGGATCAGCTTAGATGGTAAGTTGAAATATGCCAAGGATTTTAAAGGTTTTGACTATACATCCGAAAATGCCAAGCCTGGGGGGACTCTGACTCTCTACTCTCTGGGTGGTTTTGATAAAATGAACCCATTCACCTTGAAGGGAGTAGCTCCAGACCATCTTGGGGAACTTCTGTTTGATACATTGATGGTTCAGTCTCAAGATGAAGCGTTTGCTCAGTATGGTCTTGTCGCAACCGATATTCTTGTGGCGGAAGATGGACTGTCGGTGACCATTACCCTGGATGAGGACGCCCGTTTTTCTGATGGCACGCCATTAACAGCAGAAGATGTGAAATACTCTTTAGAGGTTCTCAAATCGAAACAAGCCCACCCTTTTTATGCCGGATATTTTCGGGATATTGTTCGGGGTGAGGTGCTTGACCCTCATAAGATTAAGTTCTATTTCGCCAGGAAAAACCGGGAGTTGCCACTTATTTTTGGTGACATGCCGCTGTTTAGTAAAAAATTTTTTAGTAAACACTCCTTCGAAAATCTGGAGCTTACCCAACCATTAGGCTCAGGGCCGTACACTATTGAATCTGTAACCCCTGGTAAAAATATCACCTATAAACGTAATCCCAACTACTGGGGCTGGAAGAGGGCGGTTAACCGTGGTGTCTACAATTTTGACCGGGTTGTGGTAAAATATTTTAAAGATTCGGTAGTGGCTCTGGAGGGGTTTAAAGCTGGGGAGTTTGATTTTATACTGGAGAACAACTCCAAACATTGGGCGAGGGATTATCACGGCGATAAATTTGACAGTGGATTGATTAAAAAAGAGTATCTGCCCCACAAGAACGGAGCAGGTATGCAGGGGTGGATTTTTAATCTGCGCCGGGATAAATTTAAAGATATACGGGTTCGCAAAGCTCTAACACTGGCTTTTGATTTTGAGTGGAGCAACAAAAATCTATTTCATGGTCAGTATGTACGCTCGGACAGCTTTTTTTCTAACTCAGAGATGGCAGCAACCGGTGCACCAAGTGCAGAGGAGTTGCTTTTGTTAGAGCCTTTCAGAGATAAACTTGATCCTGCGGTTTTTGCCGCAGTAGAGCCACCACCGTCAACCAAAGCTCCAAACTCTCTGCGAAAAAACCTCAGAAAAGCCGTTAAACTGTTAAAACAGGCTGGTTGGAAAGTAGGTGACGACAGGCTGTTACACGACAAAAATGGCAATATTCTAGAGATTGATATGCTCTTGGCTTCAGCAGGTTTTGAGCGGGTTATGGCTCCATATGTGGCTAATTTAAAACGGTTGGGAGTTAAAGTTAACTACCGGACTGTTGACCTGGCCCTCTATAAACGACGTTTAGACGATTTTGACTATGACATGATCGTCCATGTTTTTGGGCAGTCTCAATCTCCAGGTAATGAGCAGTTGAATATGTGGAGTTCTGCCAGTGCCGATACCAAAGGTAGTAACAACTATATAGGTCTGAAAAACCCTGTGGTGGATGCTCTTGTTGAAAAAATCACCTATGCCAAAACCAGGAATGATTTAGTCACCGCCTGCAAAGCTCTGGATCGAGTTCTGTTAAGTGGCCACTATCTTATTCCAAACTGGTATTTAAATTCCCACCGCATAGCTTTTTGGAATAAATTCAACCGTCCTAAAAAATTGCCCCTCTACTACTCTGCCCACAGCAGGTTGTGGAGCTGGTGGATTAAAGAGTAGTTAGGAGGGATAATATGACAGCCTATATTCTCCGTCGTTTACTGCTGATGATACCAACTCTATTTGGTATTATGCTTGTGACATTTCTGGTTCTGCAGTTTGTCCCTGGTGGGCCGGTGGAGAGAATGATCTCCTTGATAGAAAAAGAGAGTCTGGTTGGTGGAGGAGATGCTTCAGGCGGGGGGACCTTTAGTAGCTATCGTGGTAGTAAAGGTCTGGACTCAGAGCAGATTAAGGAGTTGCAAAAGCTCTACGGTTTTGACAAGCCAGCACCAGAGCGGTTTTTTATCATGATTAGTAACTATCTGCGTTTTGACTTTGGTGAATCATATTATCACCATCGCCGTGTGGTAGATCTGGTGATAGATAAACTACCAGTCTCTATCTCCTTGGGTCTGTGGACATTTTTTATCACCTATTTAGTGAGTATCCCTCTGGGGATTAGGAAGGCTGTTCGCCATGGAAGCCGTTTTGATACGGTGACTTCAACCATTATTCTTGCTGGCTACTCTATTCCCGGTTTTGTTCTGGGTATCTTATTGATTGTTCTTTTTGGCGGCGGTAGTTTTTGGGATATTTTCCCCATGCGTGGTATAGTTTCCGATGGTTGGGAGGCGCTCTCCTGGCCCGCAAGGATTGCCGACTATCTATGGCATATGGTGCTGCCTATTACCGCCTCTGTAGTCGGCTCTTTTGCCGTCATGACCATGTTGACCAAAAACAGCTTTTTAGAAGAGATATCGAAACAGTATGTTTTAACTGCCAGGGCTAAAGGGCTATCTGAACGGGGAGTCCTCTACCGTCATGTATTTCGTAACGCCATGATTCCCCTTGTGACCGGCTTTCCCGGCTCTTTTGTTGCGGCATTTTTTAGCGGTAGCCTGCTGATTGAGACTATCTTCAGTCTTGATGGCTTGGGTCTGTTGGGCTATGAATCGGTGATCAACCGGGACTATCCGGTGGTTATGGCAACACTCTATTTTTATACCATGCTGGGTCTTTTGACCAAGTTGTTGACCGACATGACATACGTTTGGGTCGACCCAAGAATATCCTTTGATGAGGCTCAATGAGTCTGGGTTCAAAGATTGATAAACACTGTATTATTCATAATCTACCGTGGCATCCTGGTTCAACTGGTTGTGTAGAGTGTTTGAGGGAGAGCAGTGCCGCTATAGCAAAAAAGCAGTTGGGTCGCCACCATGTTGGGGTTGTCTGTCGTGATGGGGACAGGTGTGAAAATTTAGAGCAGTGCCGTTCAATTTATACCCAGGATTTTCTCAATTCCGATGGATCATGCCCTCACTTTAAAATAGCTAAATGTTGCTAACCACCAACTTATCTAGTTAGAAGCTTGAACATTTTGGCGAATTGTTTGATAATGCCTTTGTTATTTCAAAGGAGTACACGGGGCTGGTATGAAAATCTTGTTAATTGATGATGATCGGATTTTCCATATTCTCATTAATGAGGTATTGAAACCTGCTGGGCACAAGGTTTTTCTGGCTTCTGGTCCCCATGAAGGGATCGACATGTTTGGCAAGGTTAATCCTGATTTAGTTCTGCTAGATGTTCATATGCCAGAGATGAATGGCTGTGAAGTCGCTCCGGTTTTAAAAGCGATTGCTGCTGAGAAAGATAAATTTGTACCCATTATATTTTTTACCAGTTCTAGTGATGATCTTGAGCTGGTTAACTGTCTTGATTCAGGTGGAGATGATTTAATAAGCAAGCCGTTTAATGAGAATATACTTGAAGTCAAACTGAGAGTTTGGCAGAGAAATATCGAGCAGATAAACGAGAAAAAAATGCCACCGCCACCAGGGCTGTCAAGCTGTAGTCAGAGCCATCTAAGTCCTGAAGAGCTTTATGATCTAAGATTTTTCAAAGATAAATAATCACCAAGCCAATCAAACCAAGCAAAGCTGACATAAATCCTGTAGCGCGAAGTCTGATGAGTTATCTATTTCCAGTTTCCAAGCCGTGGCTTATTGTTCAGTAAGATATTTTTCAAACTCTTTGAAAGGTAGAGCTTTACTGTAGAGGTAACCCTGTCCCCATAAACAGCCGTGATTAACCAGGAATTCCGCCTGCTCTTCCCGTTCCACACCTTCACCTATAACCCGGCGGTTAAGACTTTTTGCCAGGGACATGATTGCTTCGACCAAAACCGTAGTCTCTGCATTTGAGGTAACATCAGGCACAAAGGCTCTGTCAATTTTAATACCATTAACCGGGAGCTTTTTTAAAACACTGAGTGATGAGTATCCGGTGCCAAAATCATCTAGCCAAAGGTTAACTCCGAGGGAGACTAAATGGTTCAACATCTCCATTGCTTTAGTCTCATTTTCAGAGAGAATATTCTCGGTGATCTCCAGAACCAAAGCCGTTGGCGGTAGGCCTGATTCCTCTAATATTCCGCTTATTATATCGTTTGTAGAAAGGTCACGGCAGCGGGTACAAGATAGATTGACTGATATGAAAAAGTCTGGGATTACCTTTTTGTCAGTACGCCATTTTTGAGCCTGGGTACATGAGGTGCGAATAGTCCATTTTGTAATGTCGCTAATAAGTCCTATCTCTTCAGCCAGGGGAATAAAGGTGTTCGGCGGTATAGAGCCTCTTGTTGGGTGGTTCCAACGTATAAAACTTTCTGCCCCCATTATCTTCCTGGATTGCATATCAAACACAGGTTGATAGTTGATTACCAGTTCGTTACGTCTCAGAGCGTGGTGGAGATCTTTCTCCAACTCCATCCTCTCTTGAGCCTCTTCATGCATATCCGGTGTAAAGAAGCGAAAGGCGTTGCGACCATCATTTTTAGCTCGATACATTGCAGTATCAGCATTTTTAAGAAGATCCTCCATATCCAAAGCGTCGTCAGGATATATGGTAATACCTAGGGAGCCAGATATGAAAGCCTCTTGTCCATCGAGTATAAATACCGTTTCCAATACTTTCAGTACAGATGCTGCAACACGTTCGGCATGTGGGCCAAGGATCATGTCCGGCAGTATGGCGGTAAACTCATCACCACCCATGCGGGCTACGGTGTCAGATTTTCGCAGACAAGTTTTAAGTCTTTCTGATACCTGACGTAGCAGTTCATCACCAGCACCGTGACCCAAGGTATCGTTGACCCATTTAAAACGGTCCAGGTCGATAAACATTAAAGCAACCCGGCTATTCTGCCGTTTTGCCCTTATCAGCTCTTGGGTTAGACGGTCAAGAAACAGGGTTCGGTTTGGGAGTCCGGTTAGATTGTCATAGTTGGCTTGACGATGGATTATTTTTTCTGACTGCTTACGCTGAGATATATCTTGAAAAATGGTGCAGAGAGCCGACCCTTTAGAAAACTTGATTTTTGTCGTAACGGTCTCAATATAAACTGTTTTATTATCTAGCCGGGTAAATTGCATGTCGGCAGGCAAGCCATTGTGACCATCGTTTATTTTGTCATCTTTAATCGATTGGTTTAAGCGCTGCCAGGCATCAGGTGGAAAAAAAGAGGTTAGTAGCTCTCCGGCAAGACCAAGATCATCGCTAACACCAAAAATAGTGTGGGCTTGATTGTTGGCAAATAAAATTAATCCGTCTCTATGGATGATCAGCCCACCTGGAAGCTGCATAGCCATAAGCTGAAAATCATCAGCAGTGAGGTTTGTGGATTGGCCATGTTCACTGTTGTGTTGTTTTGTCATTATCAGCAAATTTCCTGCTAGGTACTGTTATTTTTTGCATAAAGTTCAAATATACTATCTTCAAGCATTAATTAACATTCAAGGAGTATAATAGTATAAAACCTATTTGATAAATACTTTTTTGTTAATCATCTATATAGACTCTTTTAAATACTCAATTATTCCGCTAATCTAGCTAAAATATGTCAAGAATTGTAACCATCTCTCCTTGCTATCAGGACGTATAAATAATTTTTGTTTCTAGGATTCGTTAAATTTAAGGGGTAAGATGAGATTTCTCTGCCAGTTAGGGTATGAGTCTCTTTCGAAAAAGTTTTTAGGTGAGCGGGGCGATGGATGGGTAACGCCATACTTCATTTTGTTTTAGTCAACGCTATTTCCATAACTTTTGGAGTGGCAGTTGTAAGCTTGTCTCTTTTTGCATTGATCAATCGCAGCGGTAGCGGTAGTGCTGGTGCTGTTTTTGCGGTGTTTACCGCCCTGTTATACCTCTGTATTCCCTTCTTTGGTGGTTATCTTACTCTAGTCTCTGGGATAATGGCTTTTTTTGTTCAGGGAAGATATCTCTGGATGGCAATTGTGGTTGTCATTGTAAATATTCTAAATGTTCTAATGTTATCACCACTTTTACGGGCTAATGCTGTTGGTGCTGTAAAGGCTGGAGATTATAAATGGGCATTGATTTTTATCGGTCTGGCTGTTGTCCAAATAGTTATTGGTCTTGTGGTTTTTGCCAGATATGTAGAGCATAAAAAAGATGAAGCCTTAGATGAACCTTTTGAGTGTATCGATGATGAAGGGTCGGAAGGCTCTACAACTACCATTTAGCACACAACCCAAGTTATTATATGTGCATGAAATTAAAATTACTAAACATGGCTATTATGGCGGTGACTTTGGATCTTTAATGATCTATATTGTAATTTATGATTGAAATATTTTTAAAAAAAGTTGTGTCAGGAGGGCAGACTGGAGTTGACCGGGCTGCTTTGGATTTTGCCAATCGTTGTGGTCTTCCCAGTGGTGGTTGGTGCCCTAAGGGCAGGCGGGCAATAGATGGTCCTATCCCAGAACAATACTCCAACATGAAAGAGACCCCTTCTGCATCTTACTCTCAACGTACAGAGTGGAATATCCGTGATTCTGACGGTACACTAATTATCTCTAGAGGGGTTTTGAATGGAGGTACTGCCCTTACCAACCGTTTGGCAAAAACCATGGGTAAGCCGTGTCTGATTTTAGATATGGATTATGTTGATATCAAAAAAGAGGCCGCCTGTAACATGTTGAACAGTTGGATTATGCAGAACAGTATCCATATTCTGAATGTTGCCGGGCCTCGGGAGAGAGATAACGCTGGGATTTATAAAGAGGCCCTTAATTTTCTGGTGGAGTTTTGGAAGGATACTCGTTGCCGTTTCTAGCATGATCTATGGCAACACCTTTTTAAAAGGTTTAACCATAACATTGGCGTAGACTCCTGCAGTCATATAGGGATCGCTATCTGCCCACTCCTGGGCTGAATTCAGTGAGTCAAAATCTGCTACCACCAAACTACCGGTAAAGCCATCGCCATCAGGGTTTGGAAATGGGCCGGCAATCAGAAGCCTGTTCTCATCACGTAAAATCTCAAGCCGTTTGATATGTGCAGGTCTAACACTCAAACGAAGTTCTAAAGAGTTATCTACATCTTGACTTACAATAGCAAAATACATTTATTACTCCTTTATAACTACATGCGTACCCTGAGGCGTTCAGTGGTTTTGTTGAGTCTTTCCACCAGCTTTTTAATGATTTGGTCTTTAATTTTCTCTCTGATTTCAGCACTTAAGCGGGTTAGTAGATCGTGGTCTACTTTGATCAGAACACATGCCTCTTGGGCGATAACGTCAGTATTGCGTTTTTCGCCAGTTAAAAAAGCCATCTCTCCAAAAAATTCACCAGACGACATCCCGACAATTGCAGCACCTTTTTTTTCAACAACAACCTCACCTTTGATCAATATGAAAAAAGATGTGTCACTGGTGCCGTCTTGAATGATTTTTTTGCCTGAGCCAACTTTTACAATACAGGAGCTATTCCCAGCAATTCTCTTTTTTTCATAGGTGCTAAAAGTTTTAAAAAAAGGAATCCCTTCAAGCATTTTAATGACCTGGTCTACCTGTAAACTTTTTTGGTCAGTCATAGGTTTCTCCTAAGTAACCTAAATTTTTCTCATCATAAATGGTACATAGATGACTGTGGGAACCAATAGTGATATAGTGAGGATATATTTGTACAATCTTATTTTATTCATGTATATGGTTTAATGGTTATTAATAATGGAAGAGAGCAGCAAAAAAAATTTTGATGCCATTCGGGAGAAGCTAACTCTCCTGAGGGGGCATCTTTGACTATGAGAACGGCAAAAAGCGACTTGAGGAGATCAACGCTCTGAGTGAAGATCCGGCTTTATGGGCTGATCCGGTTCGGGCTAAAGAGATAATGCGGGAAAAAAGCCTGCTAGAGAAGACCATTGGCGAGTGGGAGGCTCTGGACTCTGAGCTGGATGATAATATTGCCCTTTACGATATGGCTGTAGAGGAGGGTGATCAAGATCTGTTGGCAGATATCGGCAGTCAGTCGGCAGTCATGTTGGGTAGGGTTGAGGATCTTGAGCTTAAACGGATGCTCTCTGGTGATGCCGATCCTAACAACGCCTTTTTGGAAATCCACCCTGGAGCTGGCGGAACAGAATCCCAGGACTGGGCTGAGATGCTGCTCAGGATGTATCTGCGCTGGGCAGAGTCCCACGGTTTCAAGACTGAAATTCAAGACTATCAGGCAGGAGACGAGGCGGGTTGCAAGTCAGTCTCCGTGCGTGTAGTTGGTGAGATGGCCTACGGCTATTTAAAGACTGAGGGTGGTGTGCACCGCTTGGTGCGAATAAGCCCTTTTGACTCATCAGCCAGGCGGCATACATCTTTCTCTTCCGTCTATGTCTATCCGGAAATTGACGATACAATTTCTGTGGAGATCAATGAAAAAGATATCCGCTTGGATACCTATCGTGCATCAGGAGCTGGTGGTCAGCATATTAATAAAACCAGCTCTGCGATTCGGATTACCCATCACCCAACAGGAATTGTTGTCCAGTGCCAGAGTGGTCGCTCCCAGCACCGTAACAAGGAGGAGGCTTTTAATATGCTTAAGGCCCGCCTCTACCAATTAGAAATGGACAAGCGGGCCACGGATGCTCAGGCAACTGCTGATGCCAAAACCGATATCGGTTGGGGCCATCAGATCCGCTCCTATGTTCTCCATCCATACCGTATGGTCAAAGATCTTCGCACCGGCGTAGAAAAGGGCAATACAGATGCAGTGCTAGATGGTGGGTTGGATGAGTTTATCAAAGCAGCATTGGCCCAGAGGATCTCTGTGGACGAGATTTAACCTGGATTTGGCAGTAGTTCGTACATCACTGGTGCAATATCTTGACTAACCTGGCAAATCAGGAAAAAGTCTCATCACCAACAAGGTGGTTTGATTTTTCCTGATTTACCAGATAGGTCAGTATGTTGTGCCATTAATGCACGCCCAACTAGCAAATTCAGGGTTATATATCCAACTGGCTCATTTTTTTCTCTAATGATTCCGACATTTGGTTCAAAGATCCAATCATCATCTTTTTATCTTGAGGCGAGATGGTTTTGTTGGTGTTGTTGGTAAGGGTCTCCGATAGCTTTTTAAGCTCGGCAACATGATCAATAATGTAGTATATAATATCTCGCAGGTGTCCGGTCATCCGGCCCATGGCATTAGTTAGAACCATGATCTCATCTTTTTGATCAGGCGAAGCGGTCTCTTGTCCACTTTTTGGCGGGGCAAAGAGTTCGGCTAGCCGGGTTATGGTTTTTACCGGGCGGGTGATGCTGCGGCTGAAGTAGTAAGCAAAACCAAACCCTAGAATAATAGCGATAATTGCGACAACCATTGCAGCAGTGGTTCTCTCCTTGGTCTGGATTCTGGTTCTATCAGTGGCTGAGTTCATCTGGGCAGTTGCTTCGTCCACCCCAATAGCTACTAATGGTTCTATCTTATGTACCGCCATTCGCATGTTGGCCGTTAATTTTAATATCTCATTGTTATGCTCTACCAAAGCTAGAAAATCATCCTCATAACGCTTAATTCCAGCTAATATAGTCTTTTTATTTTCGTCAGATATGCCTGCTCCGTTTATCTGCTCAATAATTTTTGCTGCTGTTTGTCGTACTGTTGTCACATATATGGAACTGCCTCTAAGTAGATAGTCTTTCTCTCTGCGTCTGAGAGTGAGTATCTCCTCTTCAAGCTCAGGAATATACATTTTTACCTGGGCTTCAATGGTGTGGATGGTGGTGCGGAACCGACCTTGGAGACCAGAGTTATGGTCCAGGCCGTTTATTTTCCATGCAGCAACAATTTTTTTAAAGTCGGAATGATAGATCTGGATTAACTTATGGATTTGATCGCCTAGAGGTCGGCCTCCAGTGCGTTTTTCAATGGCTTGTATCTTTTTTGTTTCGGCATCGAGTAGCTTTACATATTTTTCCACCCGGTCTGGATAAAGGAGTTTTTTCCGGGACAGGAAATCCTTTTCACTGCGCCTTGCTTCTAGCATGTAGCGGTGCACATTGAGAAAGTGGGTTTTTTGTGCTGCCTGGTTTGCTTGCAGGGTGTCAAACTGTTTTATGACCCCGAACAGAGTGTAGTGATACTGCCAGACAACTAAGGCAAATAACAGGCCTATAAGGCCAAAACCAACTCCTAGTCTCTCTCCAACAGAAAGGTTTTTCATGGTCATTTTCTCTGTTCCTCTTTAATATAAGGCAAGTAAGATACCGAAATTAGTAGCCATTATCACACAATAAGTTAGAGAAAAAAACACTTAAATTGCCAACATTTATATCAGTTGCTAGATGTTTCTCCCAGGCAGTGCTTTTTAAGCAGTCTTAGGCCGGTAACTAGAATGGTGATGCCGCAGTAGACCATGAATAAGGAGTGAAACAGAGAAATACCAACTCTATCCAGTTTGCGAGTCAAAACATTTTTTTCTAGGTTTTTATATGGCCGGAAACTTTTAAATTATCTGTTTTTTGATGTTCTGGCTTACTGCTCCTGGCTTGAGTTTTGCCCTGGAGTCTCTTGCTAAAGTCAGTTTGGTCATAAACAACTACAAATTGGCTGATGATACAATTACTCCAAAAACGATCACCATGCTGGAATATATATTCAAGCCAATTGCTGTTAATGTCGAGACTTTGCATAAAACGTTCATGCGGGCTGTGGATGAACTAAACCAAGGAGTGGTTGATGTTCATGTTGGAACTTTCGCCTTAAAAATGGATGGACTGGGCCCCATATATTATTCATACAAATCCCTGATTCTATCAACTCATCTGACTCGCAATAGCTTGCAATTTCAGGTTATAGAGAGCAAAATCAACTATTTTAATTAGATATCAGAACCGTCTCTGTTTTACAGAGGACGCAGTTTAACACTTGAGGAACCCAATGGCTACTGAGCAGAACGTTAAAAAAATCAAGGAAAACCCACAGGTTGCAGCTAGAAAAGAAAAGTTGGCAGCTCTGCAAGCAGCAGGAGTCAACCCATATCCAAATAATTTTAAACCAGAGCAGACCCTGGCTCAGGTTATTCAGGAGCATGGACAAAAGAGCGATGTTGATGAGTTGGCAGCGGTGCAGGTTAAATGTGCTGGCCGTGTGATGCTACACCGGCATTTTGGCAAACTTACCTTTGCCACCCTGATGGATGAGAGCGGCCGGTTGCAGGTTGCCGTACAGCGTGATCATGTTGGTGCTGACCTCTACCGTGATGTGTTTCGCAAGGTTGAGGTTGGTGATTGGCTTGGTGTGGAAGGGAGTCTTTTTCTAACCAAAACAGGTGAGTTGACCATAAGGGTTGACAGGTTTCAACTTCTTGCCAAATCGGTCAGGCCCTTGCCGGAAAAATTTCATGGCCTGGAAGATGTGGAGACCCGTTACCGGCAGCGTTATGTTGATTTGATAGTCAACCCGGAGGTTAGGGAGCTGTTTCGGACCCGCTCAAAAATTATCCGCCTGATACGTGGTTTTATGGAGGACCAGGGCTTTTTAGAGGTTGAAACACCGATGATGCATCCAATTCCCGGTGGAGCAGTAGCCCAACCTTTTATTACCAAACATAACGCCTTGGACCGGGAGCTATATTTGCGTATTGCCCCTGAGCTATACCTCAAACGGCTTATAGTTGGAGGTTTTGAGCGGGTGTTTGAGATTAATCGCAACTTCCGTAATGAGGGGCTTTCTACCCGGCACAATCCAGAATTTACCATGATGGAGTTTTATCAAGCTTTTGCCACCTACAGTGAGTTGATGGACTTGACTGAGGCTCTTCTTACCCATGTGGTAGGAGAGATTCATAACGGTAATATGGTTGTTGAGCATGGGGAGCGAAAAATTGATTTCAGTTCGCCGTGGCAGCGTTTGACCATTGGTGAATCTTTGGTCAAATATGCCGGAGCAGATGCCAACCAGATAGAGGATAGAGCCTATCTGCTGACTTTTGCCCATGAGAAAAAAATTAAAATTGATGAAAACTGGGATGATGGAGTGTTGTTGCTAGAGCTGTTTGAGAACTTGGTTGAGGAGAGTCTTATCCAGCCGACATTTATTATTGACTACCCAGTCTCAGTCTCCCCTCTCTCTCGCCGTTCAGATAGCAACCCTGATATTACCGAGCGGTTTGAGCTGTTTATAGGCGGTTGGGAGATTGCCAACGCATTTTCTGAGTTGAATGATCCGGCAGATCAGGCTGAACGGTTTAAAAAGCAGGTGGAGTCCAAGGATGCCGGTGATATGGAAGCCATGCACTATGATGAAGACTATATCCAGGCTTTGGAGTATGGCATGCCTCCCACTGCAGGTGAAGGTATAGGAATTGACCGCCTGGTTATGTTGTTAACCGACTCTGCAGCAATTCGGGATGTTCTGCTCTTTCCTCAGTTGCGTCATGTAGTCAAGGACTAACACAATGTTGAGTAGCCGCTATGAGTGGTTTATCGGTCTGCGTTATCTTAGAGCCAAACGCAACCAGAGCTTTATCTCTATCATCACCTTTTTCTCCTTGGGCGGTATAGCTTTGGGTGTGGCGGCACTTATAGTGGTTTTGGCGGTTATGACCGGCTTTCGTCAGGAGTTGCAGTCGCAAATTCTTGGTATAACCGGCCATGCAACAGTTCGCTCTTATTCGAGTTATGTCAACAACTATCCCTGGTTGCTAAAAGAGGTGAATAAAAACAACGGTGTTGTCGCTGCATCTCCATTTATTTCAGGTCAGGCAATGTTAACCGGGCAGAGGCGACGGCCTTATGGGGTCTCTCTGCGAGGAATAATCCCGGCTCTTGATAGCCAGGTTTCGGCTCTTGATAAAAATATCAAGATTGGCAGTATCAACAACCTTGGTAAATACCGGATCATCCTGGGTCAGAGGTTGGCTAATAACCTGGGGGTAGGGTTTGGAGATAAGGTTACGGTGATGGTGGCTGCAGGGAATGTTACCGCTATGGGAACTCTCCCCAGGCTAAAACGTTTTGTGGTTGGGGGAATCTTTGAATCTGGTATGTATGAATATGACAATACCCTGGCCTATATTCATCTAAAAGATGCCCAGACTCTGCTACGGATTGGTTCTGATGTGGTGACTGGAGTTGAGATAATGACTCCCCAGGCTGAACAGGCGTTTGCTGTCAGAAAAGAGCTGCAAAAATCTCTTGGCAACGCCTATTGGGTACGAGACTGGATGCAGATGAACCAGAACTTCTTCCGGGCTTTGAAAATGGAAAAAGCCACCATGTTTGTAATTCTTTTTTTGGTGGTCATTGTTGCGGCCTTTAACATTATTTCAAGTTTGGTGATGGTAGTGATGGAGAAGGGGAGGGAGATTGCCATTCTGAAATCCATGGGGGCAACTCCTGGGGGAATATTGACCATATTTTTGGTCAATGGCGGGGTGATAGGTTTTGTAGGGACCCTGTCTGGTTTGGCTTTGGGGCTGGCTTTGGCTTTTAATCTGGAGGCGGCGTTGGGTTTTATTGAAGATATGTTTGGTATCCAGATCCTGTCCGGCGAGGTCTACTATATCGACCATCTGCCGTCGGTGGTTTTATGGTCGGATGTGGCGTGGATTGCTGGAATAAGTCTGGTTATCACCTTATTGGCTGCTCTCTATCCAGCTTGGCGTGCGTCAGGTGTTGATCCGGTTGACGGGCTGCGTTATGAGTAGTGAATCTTTGCCGCTTCTCATTGCCAAAGGTCTTAAAAAAGCCTTTTCTGTGGGTAAAAATAGCTCTCTTGAAGTTTTGAAGGGTATCGACCTCAGCATTGATAAGGGTGAGATGGTGGCACTGTTAGGTGACTCTGGCAGTGGTAAAAGTACCCTTATTCAAATTTTAGGAACCCTGGACCGCCCTTCATCAGGAGTTGTCACACTAAACGGAATCAACCTTTTTGCCTTGAACCCAAAAGAGCAGGCGGTGGTTCGTAACCAGAAGATCGGCTTTATCTATCAGTTTCATCGCCTTCTACCTGAGTTTTCTGCCCGGGAGAATGTCATGATGCCCCTTTTGATCGGCAGATGTTCGCCAAAACTGGCAAAAGAGAGGGCAGGGGAAATTTTAGAGAAGGTGGGGTTGGCAGGCCGCCTTGACCACCGCCCAGGTCAGCTATCGGGTGGGGAGCAGCAGCGAGTGGCAATTGCCCGGTCAATAGTTACCGAGCCAGTACTGTTGTTAGCAGATGAGCCTACCGGCAACCTTGACAGTAGAACCGCAGGCTCGGTTTTTGAGCTTTTGCAAAAATTGAATCAAGATCTTGGCCTATCTTGCTTGATGGTGACCCACAACAATGAGCTAGCTCAAAATTTGGACCGTCAACTACATATGATCGATGGCTGCTTGGCAGAAGAAGAGAGGGGAAAGTAAGTTGATTCCAATTTATGAGATCTTGGTTGGTGTTATCACCTGGGGTCCGGGAATTTTATTGGCAATAACCCTCCATGAGTGGGCACACGGATATGTAGCCACCCTTTTTGGTGATCCAACCCCTAAGATTATGGGCCGTCTCTCCCTAAACCCCATCAGCCACATAGACCCGGTCTGGACGATAGCTGTTCCGGTAGGTATGTTGGTGCTTTCCATGTTAACCATGGGCCAGCCATTTGCTTTTGGTGGAGCTAAACCGGTCCCTATAAACCCAAGAAAGTTTAAAGCTTCTCAATATCGACTGGCTATATTTTCAGTCTCGATAGCTGGCCCGGTGATGAACCTGCTGCTGGCTCTGTTGTGTGTTTTTGCTCTGCGTGGTGCTATCTATCTGCCGGGTTTTATGTCTGAAGCAGTGGTTGCCATGTTGATGGCTGCTCTACAGATGAATGTCTTGTTGGCGGTATTTAACTTGTTGCCAATTTTACCCCTTGATGGTGGCCGGGTATTGGGGGCTATATTGCCATCCCCTTATGACCGCAAGCTGGCAGCTCTTGAGCGGTATGGCCTGCCGGTTGTAATGGTTTTGGCTTTCTCTGGCGTTTTGGGTAAAATTCTTCTACCGGCAATCTCAATTGTGCTGGTATTTTATCTGCAGCTTGCCGGAATCATGTGATTTTATTTTAAATAAAAGGATTTTGTAGTGAATTTAGCAGACAAACCCACTGTTTTTAGCGGCGCACAGCCTACTGGTCAATTGACTCTTGGTAACTATTTGGGGGCTTTGCAAAATTGGGTTGCCATGCAGGAGGAGTATAACTGCCTGTTTTGTGTCGTCGATCTTCACGCTCTGACCGTCCGTCAAGATCCCCAAGCCCTAAGAGAGCAGATCTATGATCTTGCTGCCGTATATCTGGCCTGTGGCATAGATCCGGCAAAGAGCACAATTTTTGTTCAGAGCCAGGTTCCTGCCCACGCTGAGTTGGCCTGGATTCTCTCTACCTTTACCCAGATGGGTGAGTTGGAGCGGATGACCCAATATAAAGACAAGTCCCAGCGACACCGGACCAATATCAATGCTGGCCTCTTTACCTACCCGACTTTAATGGCTGCTGATATTCTTCTCTATGGAACCCATAAAGTACCAGTTGGTGCAGATCAAAAGCAGCATTTAGAGCTATCCAGAGATGTTGCCACCCGCTTTAATGGGGCCTTCAAACCAATTTTTCAGGTACCAGACCCCCTAATAGCTAGCAGCGGTTCGGCAAGGGTTAAGGATCTTCAAGAGCCGAGCAAAAAAATGTCTAAAAGTGCAGAGTCTGATCTGGCCAAGGTTATGTTGCTGGATGAGCCAAAAACTATTTTGAAAAAATTTAAAAAAGCGGTTACAGATAGCCAAGGGGTTATCGCTTATGATGAAGAGGCACAGCCTGGAGTTGCTAATCTACTGAATATCTGGTGCGCGGCAACCAACAACAGCTTAGAGAACGCCCTAGAACATTTCAGCCATAATATGTATGGCAAATTAAAGGTTGAGAGTGGTGAGGCAGTCAATGCAATTCTAGCTCCGGTTCAGGAGCGGTACAGAGATATAATTGCTGACCGGGGAGAGCTGATTAAAATTTTGGATAATGGTGCTGAGGTGGCCAGACAGCGGGCCGAAGAGATGATGGTGAAGGTTGTTGATGTTTTGGGTCTGCCACCAAGACGGTCACTATAATGGCTGATGAGGTTAGATTGCAAAAATGGCTGGCTGAGACTGGCCTATGCTCACGTCGTGAGGGCGAGAGGTGGATTGAGGCCGGACGGGTCAAGGTAAATGGTAAGGTTGTTACTGCCATGGGAACCAAAGTCAGCAAACATGATAAAATTGCTGTTGATGGCAAACCACTGCCGCCAAAACGGGCAGAGCGTACCGTAGTGCTGGCTCTAAATAAACCTACTGGACGAATCTGCACCAAAAAAGATCCTGAAGGTAGGCCAACTATCTATGGTCTTTTAGGCCGGGGGCATACCAGGTTAATCAGTGTTGGTCGTTTGGATATAAACTCTGAAGGGCTGCTGTTGTTGAGTAATGATGGTGATCTGGTCCATAAGTTAACCCACCCTTCAAATGAGGTTTCACGAATCTACCGGGTGCGGGTTCATGGCCGTATCAGTGAAGATTTCCTAGCTAAACTTAAAAAAGGTGTGCAACTAGAAGATGGTCATACCGGGCCTCTGGATGTGGCTCTGGATGGGGTTCAGGGAGCCAATAGCTGGTTGACTCTAACCTTGAAGGAGGGCAGGAATCGCTTGATTCGCCGGATTTTTAAACATTTTGAGATGGATGTGGGACGGTTGATACGTGTATCGTATGGTGGAGTAGAGTTGGGTGATGTGGCAAAAGGAACCTGGCGCAGTTTGACCCAGGCAGAGATTAAAAAATTGTGGCGGTCAGTGGGGAGCTGATCAGTTGTAAAAATATCGGTAAAAAATTTATTTCTTGAAACTTCAGGTTAATGTTATGTCATCGCAAAATTCAATTTGGAAAAAAATTCGTAAAAAGGTTCGTTCTATCCTCTGTAACTCTAAAGATTATGATGATTGTTCAAAAGAGAAAAGACAGATAGTTCGTAAGGCTCTATCAAGTAATAATGATGATATGGAGAAGCGTATCCACCGTCTGCACAAAGCTCTAAAGGCCAACTATATTACCAAAAAACAGTATCGTCTGGCTAAAAAATTGATTGTTGCCTCATATAAATAGAGCCAGGTAAATTGAAATCTTGTGAACCCATCTATTGTTAGCCATCAGCAGCTATACGATCTTTTGTTTGAAGCATACGGCCCTCAACATTGGTGGCCGGCAAAAACAGCCGTTGCCATGATGGTTGGAGTGATTTTGGTCCAGAACAGCACCTGGACCCAGGCTGCCAAGGTGGTGGATGTTCTGGCAGAACATAACTACCTCTCTTGGCGTCGGTTGCGTGATGTTGACGAGCAGACGCTGTGGGATCTGCTGCGGCCTGCTGGATATTTTCGAGTTAAAACCAAGCGTTTAAAGGCTGTTGCCAGTTTTGTTGGACAGTATGACGATGATTTGGGGAGACTGTTTGCTCTGGAGCCAGCCATGCTGCGAGTTAAGTTGTTGACAGTTAATGGTGTGGGTAAAGAGAGTGCTGATAGCATTATCTGTTATGGGGCAAAACAGCCGGTATTTGTTGTTGATGCTTACACCAGAAGGCTGTTTTACCGGCTGGGATGGGTTGGGGAGAGGGCCGGTTATGATGAGATTCAGGAGTTGGTCCATGAAAATATGGCTATGGAGCAGACTCTATTGGGTGAGTATCATGCTCTGATTGTCTCACATGTTAAAGAGCAGTGTAAGGTTCGGCCCATCTGTTCTGGTTGTCCAATAATTTTTTGTCCACGTTATCATAATAGCAGGTAGATAAATGACTAAACACCAGGAGTCATCTATAGCTGAATTGCCGGTAATTCGAGTGTTGCCAGAGGTGTTGGCCAACCAGATTGCCGCTGGTGAGGTTGTGGAGAGGCCTGCCTCTGTGGTTAAGGAGTTGGTTGAAAACAGTCTTGATGCCGGAGCGACACAAATTGAGGTTAAAATTGAGCAGGGTGGTAAAAAGCTGATTCGGGTCGCCGATAATGGTTGCGGCATGTCTGCTGCTCAAGCTCGTCTATCCCTGGCTCGGCACGCTACCTCAAAAATTGCCAATGTTGATGATCTGTTTCAGATCCAAACCATGGGGTTTCGTGGTGAAGCTCTGCCATCTATAGCTTCAGTATCCCATCTTACCATTGCCAGCCGGATAGGCAGTGAAGTTGATGGGGTAGAGTTGGAGGTGCGAGGCGGTAAAAACCTGGAAGAGAACCGGGTTGTCATGGCTTGCGGCACATCTATCACGGTAAAAAATCTTTTTTTCAATACTCCAGCCCGTCTTAAATTCATGCGTGCCGACAAGACTGAGAGCAATCATGTCTCTGAGTTTATGCAGCGTCTTGCTCTAGCCAATCCAGAGGTCGGCTTTCGGCTCTCCATAGATGGTAAAGATAGTCTCAACATAAAGTCTGGTAGTGATGAAGTGGAGATGGAGCGGCGGCTGACGACTATTTTGGGTAAAGATTTTGCCGGAAACTGTCTGACCCTGGATAGTGAGCAAGAGCAGGTCCGGATCTCCGGCTGGCTTGGTCTGCCGACTCTCCATCGTGGAAGTGGTTCCGGTATGTATCTGTTTGTAAATGGCCGTTGGGTTCGTGATCAGGTTATCAACCATGGTGTGCGGGAGGCGTATCGGGATTTAATGCCCAGAGACCGCTATCCGGTTGTCGCTCTTTTTGTCGACCTGCCTCCAGATCAGGTAGATGTTAATGTCCACCCTGCCAAACAGGAGGTCCGTTTTCATCACCGTAATTTTATCCACTCTTTGGTTAAAAGGGCACTGCAAGAGGCTTTAGCTGCCATGGGTTGTCGCACCTATCACCCTATGGTTGATAGAGATGAGGTTGCAACTTCTGCTCTTGGCTCTCCATCCAGTTCTATGTCGGCAGAGCTTCCGGCAGCAGTCTCCAAGCCGGTGCATTGGGATAGACCAGCGTCCCAGCAGAGTAACAGGGCAGCTTATTCACCTAAATTCAATAGTGGTGGTTCTGCATTGGGGGTTGGGGAGAGTTTGAATAGTGGTCACACTACGCAGCACTCCATGAATCTGTCAGATTCGCCGCCAGCCAATCAAGATGTAGGTCGGGCACTTTTTCAGTCCCACGGCCCTATGGGGCGGGCCTTGGCCCAGTTCCACGGAACCTATATTCTTGCCCAAACCAGTGATGGAATTATTTTAGTCGACCAACATGCGGCCCATGAACGCATTGTTTATGAAAAACTAAAAAAGAGTTTTTCCGACTCCGGCCCTGAGAGGCAGATGTTGTTGATTCCTGAGGTATTGGAGCTATCTGCTGCTGAGGCTGGACGGGTGGGGCGGCATCTTCCAACTCTGGCTAAGTTGGGCCTGGTAGTGGAGCCGTTTGGCGAAAAGGCTTTTACAGTTAGAGAGCTGCCAGCTCTGTTGGGAACCTCAAGCGTTGCAAATTTAGTTCTGGATCTGGTGGTAGATCTGGAAAAGTATGGAGATAGTGAAGTTTTATCCAGCAGGTTGGATGATCTATTGATCACCATGGCTTGTCACGGCTCGGTGAGGGCCAACCGTTCCATGACCCTGGATGAGATGAACGCTCTTTTAAAGCAGATAGAGGAGACCCACTATTCAGGGCAGTGTAGCCATGGCAGGCCAACTTATGTAACCATAACGCTGCCAGAGCTTGAAAAAATGTTTGGGCGTAGGTAGTTAGGTTGGATATTGTGTAAATTATAGCAGAATATCAACGACAAATTTAACACCTAAAAAGCCCAGAGCCAGAAAAATATAACCGGATATGGTAAGCTTTGAGGCTTTATTGCCTCGCCACCCCCAGAGGTGGTTGCCAACTAGCAGAGTACCAAAAACCAGCCAGGTCAACCAGATGAAGATAACTTTATGGCTTAGAGTGAAAAAAATTCCAGTTTGGTTGTGGGAGTAGAGTGCGCCAGTGGTAATGCTTAACGTTAACAGTGCAAAGCCCATTCTGAGCATTAGAAAAAGGGTCTCTTCCAGTGCCTCAAGAGGGGGAAGCATATTAAACATTTTGCCAAAACTTTTGGTTCGTAGGGCATGTTCTTGAAAAGTATCAAGAAGTGCGAGGATTGTCGCAATACTGAATAGACCGTAAGATAGCAGCGAGAGAACAAGGTGAGCAATCAGTAGGGGGTCGGTTAGTATTTGAAGATTGGACTCTTCCATGGGCAGGAGTATAGAAGTGCCAAGCAACAGGACCATGAATGGCAGCAGAAACAGTCCTGCTGAGCGGGCAGTATTACGCTTTATACGCCAACTGATAAGGTAGATAAGGCCCATGGCCAGTGCGGATAGGTTCAGTGAGCTGGAGAAGTTGGCCGATACGCCTTGATCCCAGAACAGGTTTTGGGTAACAGCCCAGCAATGGGTAATCCAGCCAGAGGCTGCCAGCCACCAGCTTGTTATTGACGGCTTGAGGCGACCACGGAGATGGTTGTAGGTAATTAATATTGCTGCTCCAACATAGGCGATAGTTGCCCAAATCAAGAGGATATCCCCCATTTTCTACTCCGTTTTAGATTTTTCATATTGATACAATTTATGCACTGCTCTTAATATACACTCTGAAGGAAAAAAACGACATGAACAAGAGTGATTTAATCACATTCTTGGTAGTTGCTGCTGGAGTCGGTAGGAGATTTGGTGGTAAATTACCTAAACAATACCAGTCTTTGGCTGGCCATCCTGTTCTTTGGCACGTATTTAAAGTTCTTCAAGATCACCCATTGGTCGGAAATGTTGTTCCGGTTATTGCCGCAGATGGTCTCAAGCTTTGGCAGGAGATCATGGTCCGGGAGATAGGCGGATTCACAAAACTTGCTGCTCCAGTATTTGGCGGCTCTGAGCGGCAGCAGTCGGTTGCTAACGGTCTGGATTCACTCTCTCTTGATGAAAAAAGCTGGGTTGCCATCCATGATGGGGCCCGCCCATTGTTAAGCTCTACTCTGCTAGACCGTCTATTTCTGGCTAGAAAACAGGGTGATACTCTTCTTACAGCACTGCCTGCTACCGATACCATCAAACAGGTCGGTGCAGATGGTTTGGTTAAAGCTACACTAGACCGGAATGAGATTTTTTTAGCCCAAACTCCTCAGCTATTTCGTTATGGGTTGATTAAAGAGGCACATAGATTGGCTGCCAAGAGTGGTTTTACAGGAACTGACGATGTATCTATTTTTGAGTGGCTTGGCCGGCCGGTACATACTGTTTTGGGAGAGTCTGCCAATATTAAAATTACCAATAGCAGTGATCTTGCCTTGGCAGAATTTTTGTTAAAAGGGGATGACTAGATGAATATTCGGGTTGGTCAGGGGTTTGATGTACACCGTTGGGTGGAGGGGCGCCCTTTACGGCTCGGCGGGGTTGATATTCCACACCACCTTGGTCTGTTGGGGCACTCAGATGCAGATGTTCTGTTGCACGCTATCATGGATGCTCTTCTGGGTGCTGCAGGGTTGGGCGATATTGGCCGCCACTTTCCGGATAGTGATGATCAGTATAAGGGGATTGATAGTCGTGAACTGTTGAAAAGGGTTTTTATCGAGGTTGACAAGCTCTCTTGGAGGGTTGGCAATCTGGATGCAACGGTTATTTGTCAAAAACCAAAACTTGCTCCATATATTCCTGCAATGGAGAGTTGTATTGCAGAAACTCTTCAAACAACAGCCTCCTCTATAAATATAAAAGCGACAACCACGGAGAAATTGGGGTTTACAGGTCGAGGTGAAGGGGCAGCAGCACAGGCAGTTGTTTTGCTTTTTGATAATGGTTAAGTTACATTAAACCTGGATTCGGCAGTTGTTCATACATAACTGGCACAACCTCTTGATTCATCTGGCAAATCAGAAAAAAGTCTCATCACCAACAAGGTGACTTTTATTTTTCCTGATTCACCAGGTAAACCAATTAGTTATCCCATTAATGCACGACCAACTACCAAATCTATGTTAAACGGTTGTAGCTAAAAAAATGATTTTTTTTGAGGTGAGTTGTGCGGCGGATTATTGAAAATTTAGTAGCAGGTATTATCGAAAAACTACAGAGCGACGCTCTTCTGCCAGCAGGAGAGCTGCCGGAGTACAAAGTTGAGCGGCCTCGTGATGAGTCCCATGGTGATTTTTCCACCAATGCGGCGTTGGTACTCTCCCGTTTTGCAAAGATGAAACCACGGGATCTAGCGGAAAAAATGTTGGCAGCACTACCTTCTGAGCAGAAAGAGGTTGATAGTTGGGAGGTGGCCGGTCCAGGTTTTATCAATTTTCGGATCACTCCTCAGCGTATTCGCCAGCTTATTCCAGATATTTTAGAAGCCAACAGTGATTATGGTAGATCTACCATTGGAAACGGACAGCGGATATTGGTTGAGTTTGTCTCCGCCAACCCAACCGGCCCTATGCATGTTGGGCATGGCCGTGGGGCGGTAATGGGTGATGCTATTGCCACAATTTTGCAGGTGACTGGCCATGCTGTAGAGCGGGAGTATTATATAAATGATGCCGGAACCCAAATTGGGGTGTTGGGCTGGTCGGTCATGCTCCGCTATCGAGAGCTTTTTGGTTATGAAATCTCCATGCCGGATGGGAGTTACCCTGCACAGTATGTTATTGATATAGCACAGTCTTTAAAAGATAAAGATGGCGAACGCTGGTTGGAGATAACGACTGACCTGTCGGCTGCTCCCCCTCTTGAGGTGGTGAATTTTGCCATGGAGCGGATTATGGGCTGGATACGCCATGATCTGGAAAAAATCAATATTCATTTTGATAACTGGTTTTCGGAACGAACCCTCCATGCCAAGGGGAAAATTGATGAGACAATTGAGCAGCTAACCAAAAAAGATCTGATTTATGAAGGGGTATTGGAGCCGCCAAAAGGTAAATTGTTAGATGATTGGGAGGCCCGGCCCCAACTGCTGTTCAAGGCAACTCAATTTGGTGATTCAGTAGATAGAGCTTTGAAAAAATCTGACAATTCAGCCACCTATTTTGCCGCTGATATAGCCTACCATTTTGACAAAGCTGAACGTGGTTTTGATCTGCTTATCGATGTTTGGGGTGCTGATCATGGTGGTTATGTAAAGCGGGTCCAGGCAGCTTTGACTGCTCTAACCGGCAAGAAAAAACTCCTGGATGTAGAGCTTGTGCAGATGGTTAACCTGGTTCGGGGCGGAGAGCCGGTAAAAATGTCGAAACGGGACGGCACTTTTGTCACTCTGGCAGAGGTGGTGGATGAGGTTGGTAGTGATGCGGTACGTTTTCTGTTTTTAACCCGTTCCGGTGGAGCTGCCTTGGATTTTGATCTGGAATTGGCAGTGAGCAAAAGTAATGATAATCCGGTCTTTTATGTCCAGTATGCCCACGCCAGGATTAATGCCGTCTACCGGCAATTGGCTGAAAAAGGGCTAGAGGCAGGGTTGGGTGATGGTAGTGGTGATCTGTCCGGCCTGACTCAGGATTCCGAATTGAGTCTGATCCGGCTTTTAGGGGCGTACCCTGAAATGTTGGAAGGAGCGGCACTGAATCGGGAGCCGCATAGAGTTCCGTACTATTTAATAGATTTAGCATCGGCATTTCACACCTATTACAATAGCACAAGAATTTTGGATGATGATGTTGTTCTGATGGCAGCAAGGCTCTCTTTAATATCTGCTGTGCGTCAGGTGTTGGCAAATGGTTTGGGGCTGTTGGGCGTTTCTGCCCCAGAAAAAATGTGATAAATCCACGCTATCCAACATCTGCCAAATATCGACGCCATCGCTCCAAATCGTACCTTCTGCCCGCTGTATTGGGATTGGTGTTTGGTGGTGCGGTATTTTTAGTTGTGCAAAAGTTTTCAGGTGATGGTAAAAAAACAGCCACTGTAGTTGAAAAAAGAGTGTTGGCTGGGAAAACTTCAGAAAAGCCGGAAATTCTTGAAGATGTTATGCCGGTAGTCATGGAGTCTGAAGATAACAGCAGGTTTGTACCTATTAAGTTGGAACCAGAGTTTCAGCCAAGGTTGGAGCCGGAACCAAAGAGTATGAAGCCTCTGTTAAAACCATCAAAAAAGCCGGAAGAAACAGTTAAAAGCTCCGCAAAGTTTTTACCAGCGGAAAAAGATGTGTTTAGTAAAAAAGATCAAGCTAAAAACAGAAAAAAACCACAAGTAGATGTTGCTATGCCTAGCGGCCTTCTGCCAAAAATACGAGATCCAGATGTTGAGATCACCTTCTATAGGGAGCTGTCACGGCGCAAGGTGGTTGTTCCTAAAGAGGACAGCGGTCTCTCATTGACTGCCGCCACAGGTTTGGTGCAGACATCTAACTTAAATGTGCCTCGTCCTTTGCCGCCAGAGAAAAAGATTGGCTTATTAAGTGTTTATCAGGTGCAGTTGGTTATTTTTTCTAATTTGGACCGGGCTAGAGCTGTGGTTAGGGAGTTGAAAAAAAGGCGAGCACCAGCCTATCTGGTTAAGGTAAAAGGTGATAAAAATATTTTTTACCGTGTCCGATTGGGGCCTTTTTCCTCACAAGAAGAGGCTAAATGGGCTATGGACAGGTGGCGAATCAAGGGTAGTTCCCCACTTATTTTACGGCAGCGTCCCTGATCCTGGATTCGGTAGTTGTTCGTACATCGCTTGCACAGTCTCTTGATTCAACTGGCAGACCAGAAAAAAATCATATCGCCAACAAGGGGGTTTACATTATTTCTGGTTCAGCAGAGAAGTTATATGTTGTGCCATTTATGCTTGTCCAACTGCCTAATCTATATTGAATTGATCCAGCTATAGCTCATTATTACTTTGATTGGCAAAGTTCTTACTTAATTCAACGGCCCATAAGGAACTCTTCTTGACTGGCCTTATTATTAAGTATGACATGGTAGTGAAAAATTCTTTTATGAACCATAATGTTAAACGATATTGTCGCCTATTCATGAATTATCCGGGCTAGGTTGACATAATACCCCTATTGTTTGATATACTGGTGGTCGCGATTCATGTTCTGACTTTAGATCTGAATGGGTATTTTAATTTATTAACAGCAGGGTATGTGTTATATGGGTTTTCCAAAGAAAACAGGGATGTACGATCCACAATTTGAGCATGACGCTTGTGGTGTTGGATTTGTTGCCAATGTAGATGGTAAAAAATCTCATGAAATTATCGAAATGGGGCTGACTGTTCTCAACAACCTCACCCATCGAGGTGCTGTTGGTGCTGACCCTTTAACCGGTGACGGAGCAGGTATTCTCATCCAGATGCCTGATGCTTTTTTACAGGCTGAATCAAAAAAAATAAACATCAAACTGCCGGCTGCTGGAGATTATGGTGTCGGCATGATCTTCTTTCCCAAAGATAAAGGCCTTATGGGGTCATGTATCCGCCTGGTAGAGCAGATGATTGCCGAAGAGGGGCAGATACTTATTGGTTGGCGAGATGTGCCAGTAAGTGTCGATGCCAGGATTGGTTATACTGCCAAAGCATCTGAGCCGGTAATCAAGCAGGTATTTGTCGGAGTCAGAAACCCCCCGGAAGATGCCGATGATCTATGGCTTGAGCGCAAGCTGTTTATCATCAGGCGACGGATTGAAAATGCAGTATTGGGTTATGGTGCTGATGATACAGCAGCTTTTCATATCTCTAGCTTCTCCACCCGGACTTTGCTCTACAAAGGTATGTTTCTAGCTGAACAGGTCGGGCAGTATTACCCAGACCTTAGCGATCCGCTCATGGTGAGTGCTTTCTCCATGGTCCATCAACGCTATTCAACCAATACATTTCCAACCTGGGGTCTGGCCCAGCCGTTTCGGATGATCAGCCATAACGGAGAGATCAACACCCTGCGTGGTAATATCAACTGGATGCGAGCCAGAGAAGCTGCTTTATCATCACCTATGTTTGGTGATGATATTAAAAAGCTTTTTCCAATTGTCCCCGAAGGTCTATCTGATTCAGCATCCTTTGACCGGGCTGTGGAATTTCTAGTTGTTAGTGGTCGTTCACTGCCTCAAGCCATGATGATGATGATTCCTGAAGCCTGGGAAAATCATCAGCAGATGGATGAAGAGCGTAAGGGCTTTTACGAGTATAACGCCTCCATTATGGAGCCTTGGGATGGTCCGGCAGCAGTAGCTTTTACTGATGGCAGATATATCGGAGCAACTCTGGATCGTAACGGTCTGCGTCCTGCGCGTTATCAGGTTACCAAAGGGGGGCTGTGCGTTATGGCCTCTGAAGCTGGTACATTGACCTTTCCACCAGAAGAGACGCTGTACAACGGTCGCCTTCAACCTGGACGTATGTTTGTTATTGATCTTAAAGATGGGCGAATTATTGATGATGAGGAGATCAAATCCGGTATCATCAGCAAGAGACCATACAGACAGTGGGTTGCAGATGGCTTGATGTCTATTGACTCGCTACCGGATGGTCAACCCATTCCAGAGGATAGCGAGCCGCTTTTAGCCAGGCAGAAAACCTTTGGTTACACTGATGAGGATCAAAATGTAATTCTTGCTCCAATGGCTGTTAACGGTCAGGAGCCGACCGGTTCTATGGGTAATGATGCCGCCCTACCAGTTTTGTCAGAGCGGCCGGTATTGGTGTTCAACTATTTTAAACAGCTATTTGCCCAGGTGACCAATCCGCCAATCGACCCGATTCGTGAAGAGTTGGTTATGAGTCTGCGTATGCAGTTGGGTCCGGTTGGCAACCTTCTAGAGGAGTCGGCAAACCATGTTGAGCGGATCTCTCTAAAACAGCCAATATTAAACAATGCTGAGTTGGCAAAAATTCGTGCGGTAGATAAAAAAGGTCTGAAGGCACAAACTTTCTCAACTCTTTTCCCTATTGCTGATGGTGAGAATGGACTCAAAAAGGCTCTAACTTTGTTGTTTGAGCAGGTCTCTCAGGCATTAAGCCAGGGTGTCAACCTGGTTATTCTTAGTGACCGGGGTACTGGTCCTGACTCGGCATCAATTCCTATCTTGCTGGCAGTATCGGCTATTCACCATAATATGATTCGTGCTGGAGTACGGAATAAAGCCAGTATTATTGCTGAAACAGGTGAGGCCCGTGAGGTCAACCATTTTGCTCTCTTAGCCGGTTATGGTGCTGGAGCTGTTAACCCTTATTTGGCTTTTGACTCCATCTCTGCACTGGTAAAATCTGCTAGCCTGCCAAAGGATCTTAGCGAAGAGAAGGCCCATGAAAATTATGTGAAAGCTGTAAACAAAGGAATGTTGAAGGTTTTCTCAAAAATGGGTATCTCCACACTATTTAGTTATTGTGGTGCACAAATCTTTGAGGTGGTTGGTCTTAACAAGCAGGTTGTGGAACGCTATTTTTCCGGGACTGTCTCCAGGATTGAAGGTGTCGACCTTTGCGGCATTGCCCGTGAAGTTTTGGAGCGACATAAAAATGCCTATCAACACAGACTGGATAATCTGTATGCCCTTGAGGTTGGTGGCGAGTATAAGGTTCGCAGTGGTGGTGAGACCCATATGTGGACGGCAGAGACCGTATCTAAACTACAGCATTCTGCCAGGCAGAATGATTATGGTCTCTATCAGCAGTTTGCCAATCTAATCAATAATCGTTCCCGTGATCTCTGTACTCTTCGTGGTCTTTTTGATCTTAAAAAGTCCCGTAATCCGATACCTATAGATGATGTGGAACCAGCATCAGAGATTGTTAAACGTTTTGTTACCGGAGCCATGTCCTACGGCTCAATATCTAAAGAGGCCCATGAGACATTGGCTATAGCCATGAACCGTCTTGGCGGCAAGTCAAACACTGGCGAGGGCGGGGAAGATCCAGAGCGGTTTAAACCCCTACCTAACGGTGATTTGGCACGTAGTGCCATTAAACAGGTCGCCTCTGGTCGGTTTGGGGTTTCCAGCCACTATCTGGTCAACTCCAACGAAATGCAAATTAAGATTGCCCAGGGAGCTAAACCAGGTGAGGGTGGTCAGCTACCTGGACATAAAGTTAATGATGTTATAGCCAAAACCAGAAACACCACCCCTGGAGTAACGCTTATTTCACCACCCCCTCATCACGATATTTACTCCATTGAGGATTTGGCCCAGCTTATTTTTGATCTGAAAAATGTCAATCCAACTGGACGGGTCTCGGTTAAGCTGGTATCGGAAGTTGGTGTCGGCACTGTTGCTGCTGGTGTCTCCAAAGGTCACGCCGATATGATTCTTATAGCAGGTGGTGATGGTGGAACAGGTGCTAGCCCGGTTAGTTCTATTAAACATGCTGGTGGACCATGGGAGTTGGGTCTGGCTGAAACACAGCAGACTTTGGTTCTCAACGATCTTCGTGGCCGGGTACGCCTTCAGGCCGATGGCCAGTTGCGTACTGGGCGGGATGTGGTTATAGCTGCTCTTTTAGGCGCGGAAGAGTATGGTTTTGCTACGGCTCCTTTGATAGTTGAAGGTTGTGTTCTAATGCGTAAGTGCCACTTGGGAACCTGTCCGGTCGGGGTTGCTACACAGGATGTTGGTCTGAGAAAAAGGTTTACCGGTAAGGCACAGCACGTGGTCAACTATTTCTATTTTGTTGCCAATGAAGTTCGGCAGATAATGTCGGAGATGGGCTTTCGGAATATCGATGACATGATCGGTCGGGTTGACTGTATAAATACCAATAATGCTATCGGTCACTGGAAAACCAAAGGGCTGGACTTTTCTAGTATCCTTGAAAAGCCTGATGTTCCTTCAAATATTGCTGTGCGGAAGGTGCAAGACCAAAACCACGCTATTGATAAAGTTCTTGACCATAAATTAATGGAGCTGGCTGATCTGGCTTTTGAGACTCTGCAACCAATTGAGATTCGTCTACCAATTCTCAACACCAACCGGAGTGTTGGTGCTATGTTGGGTGGGGCCATCTCAAAACAGTTTGGTGCAAATGGTCTTCCCGATAATACCATCAAAATTCACTTTGATGGTGTAGCTGGGCAGAGCTTTGGTGCTTTTAACGTTGGTGGAGTCTCTCTACACATTGAGGGAAGTGCCAACGACTATGTTGGTAAGGGTATGTCTGGTGGCCGGATTGTGGTTAATCCAAGTCCTGCCAGCGATATTGTTGCCAAAGATAATATTATTGTCGGCAATACCCTCCTTTATGGAGCTACTGGCGGTGAGGCCTATTTCAATGGTTTGGCTGGTGAGCGGTTTGCAGTCCGTAACTCCGGTGCTGTTGCCATTGTTGAAGGGGTTGGTGATCACGGTTGTGAATATATGACCGGTGGCGTGGTGGTGGTGCTTGGCCCTACCGGGCGTAATTTTGGTGCTGGAATGAGCGGAGGCATCGCTTATGTTCTAGATGCTGACGGCAAATTCAAATCATTATGTAACCCGGCTATGATTGATCTGCAGAAAGTTGAGGCTGATGTAGACAAAGCTGAGTTGAAAGAGCTGATTGAGAAACATCTTAAATATACAGGAAGTCCAGTTGCCAAGGACCTTCTGGATAGTTGGGATAGTTCCATCTCCAAATTTATTAAAGTCATGCCTTATGAGTACCAGAGGGTTTTAGCAGAGATGAAAGCGCGGGAGTCGGTCAATGGGTAAAGCTACGGGATTTATGGACATTGATCGGGAGAATCCACGTACCCGCTCTGTTGCAAGTAGAATAACCGATTGGAATGAACTATATCACGAGTTTCCAATTGAAAAACTCCAAGACCAAGCTTCTCGCTGTATGGATTGCGGTATTCCTTTCTGCCACAGCGGTTGCACTTTAAACAATATTATTCCCCACTGGAATGATATGGTTTACAAGGGGCGTTGGGAAGAGGCGGTGGAAATTTTACACCGTACCAATAACTTTCCTGAGTTTACCGGCAGGATATGTCCGGCACTTTGTGAAGCCTCATGTGTCGTAGGTCTGAATAGTGAGCCGGTCTCAATTCGTGAGGTTGAGAAGCGGATAGCAGAGGAGGGGTGGAGTCGTGGGTTTGTCAAGCCACAACCAGCGGTCAAAAAAACCGGGAAACTGATAGCTGTTGTTGGTTCCGGCCCGGCAGGGATGGCTGCAGCTCAGCAGCTTACCAGAGCTGGACATGATGTGACCCTATTTGAAAAAAATCCCAGGGCTGGTGGTCTGTTACGTTTTGGCATCCCCGATTTTAAATTGGATAAAAAGGTGTTAGACCGTCGTTTAGAGCAGATGGTGGCAGAGGGGTTAACGATTAAAACCGGGGTAAATATCGGTGTTGATATACCGGTAGCAAAACTGCAAGAAGATTTCGACGCCATAGTGTTGACTGGCGGCTCAGAAAAGCCTCGGGATCTACCTATTCCTGGCCGTGATTTTATCGGTGTCCATTTTGCTATGGATTTTCTAGCTCAACAGAATCAACGGGTGTTTGGTGCTGATATTCAAGCAGCAGACGAGATATTTGCCAAAGGGAAAAATGTTGTTGTTATCGGTGGTGGCGATACCGGTTCGGACTGTGTTGGCACTTCTATACGTCATGGAGCTAAACGAGTAACTCAGATAGAGCTTCTACCCAAACCGCCAAAAGAGCGCTCTATAGAGACTCCTTGGCCGCTATGGCCCCAACAGCTACGGACATCGACCTCGCATCAGGAGGGGTGTGAGCGGATGTGGAATATTTTGAGCAAATCTTTCGGGGGCGAGAACGGTAAGGTAACCGTACTCAACTGTGTCCGTTTACGTTGGAGCGAACAAGAGACTGGCAGACCGCAAATGGAAGAGATTGCTGGCAGCGAATTTAGCATCAAAGCTGATTTGGTTCTTTTGGCTATGGGGTTTCTTCATCCAGAAAAAAATGGCCTTCTTGATGAGCTTGGTGTTGAGTTGGACCCGAGAGGAAACGTGCAGGTCAACCAGCTAAACATGACAAGTATAGAAGGGGTTTTTGCCGCGGGAGATATGGCAACAGGTCAGTCACTGGTTCTTAAAGCAATCGCTGACGGTAGGCAAGCGGCAAAAAATGTTGATAAGTGGTTGCAGGGAGCAGACGCAGTACTGATCTAGTTGGCTTGGAAAAGATGTGTTGTTAGGATCACGACAGATTTTACTTCGTCAAAAGTATGTAATTAACTGACTTTGGTGTTATCCTTAATAGGGGATGTTGGATTGGAAAAGAGTGGCCTGGAGACTAGTGAGGCTCTTCTAGTTCAATTAGAGGAGAGGATGGATTCTCTGACCGGTTTGGTGGTAGGTCTTAGAGACGATAAGGGGAAATTGGAGCAAAATTTGGCAGATTGTACTGCCAGACAAAGAGGCTTGGAGCAGGAAAATAGCAGTTTAAAGGCTGAAAATATGGCTTTACAGGCAGAAAAAGAGAAAATTGTATTAAAACTTGAAACTTTACTTGCTCGTTTTGACGGTTATGGGCAATAATAGAGTGGAGTTAACGTACACCTTGGACGTTTTTAGAAAAATGTCTGGGTTAATTTTGAGTTTTTTGTATGTCTGAGTTTATTGAAGTTCTCATTCATGGGCAGCTACTAAAATTACGATCTGGCTCTGGTGCGGAGTCGGAGTACATTCGAGAAGTTGCCAGCTATGTTGATGAGGTAATGAAAGAGATTAGCAGAAACTCAAGCGGTGTTTCCCGTGACCGGATTGCGGTTATGGCTGCTGTACGAATTGCTGATAGCCTTTTTCAACAAAGACAAAGTGTAGCAGATGGTGTAAAGTCTTTTGAGGAAAATGTAGGAAGACTGATTGAATCAAGTGATCAGTTTATGAGAGGGTGATACAGATTCCCCTGCGGTGCATGTGAGGCGTGGCATTCTCCTGAGCCGATACTCATGAACCTAGGAAACCTGCTCTGATTGTGGAGTGCATGCTCTCTTTATTGGGAGATCCACAGAAGCGATTATTCGGGTGTCCGCTCTTAACGAAGGGTTCAGAGAAAGCACTCCAACGGTACAGGCGGGGGATTTTTCTAGAACAGTGCCTGAATTCAGGCACTATTCTGGTTTTATAGATAGTTTAGGCAAACAGCTAAAAGTTGTGTTTCTAGAATGGGTTCCAAGAAAGATATTCGGGACACAATACGTAAACAGAGGTTAAGTTTGACCTCTGACCAGGTTAGCTGTTTTAGTGAATCTATAATTAAGCATGTCATTGGGTTTAAGCCATTTTTATTGGCTCAGACCGTGGCAATTTATCTCCCCGTCGGTAATGAAGTCGACACCTCATCTCTTATTTCTCACCTTGACTCATTAAATAAAACCATTTGTCTACCTGTTGTACTACCGGAGCATCGACTTGGGTTTTGCCGTTTTAGAACGGGAGATTCATTACAACCTGGTAGCTTTGGAATTTTAGAGCCACAGATAAGGGAGTGGCTTGATATAAAAGATATAGACCTTTTTTTTATGCCTCTGGTCGGGTTTGATGCCAACGGAGCAAGGTTGGGATATGGTGGGGGGTATTATGACCGGGCACTGTCAGTTTTATCTGGAAACAAGCTTAAACCGGTTTTAGTTGGTTTGGCTTTTAATTTTCAGGAAGTTGCACTGCTACCATATGCAGCACATGATGTACCGTTGCACTATATTGTGACGGAAAATGGTATTCGTTGTTTTGTTTAGGGACTGGCTAAAACACCACTCCTTCAGGATACCTCTTATTAACCTATTTTTCTATTTAAATGGTTAGTTTTACCGTTTTAAATAGGGCAGGAGATTGATGGCCATGGATATTGTAACTATCCTCATTGGTGCAATTCTTGGAATAGCCGTCTCCCTAGCATATTTCTATCTGCAACGTGGTCGACAACAGCAAGAGTTGGCGGTTCAAGAAGAGAGATTGCAGCAGAAACAGGCGGCGCTTGAAGAGAAGTCGGCTACAATGATTCGGGAGATGGAGATTAGCTCTAAAGCGCATAAGCTGCGTATTGAAGAGGAGTTGGATGCAAAATACCGCAATAAAGGTAAAGAGTTAGACCAATTAAAGTTAAGGTTTGACAAACGTGAGGAGCAGCTTGACCGTAAATTTGATCAGCTTGATATCCGGGAGCGGGAGATTGATAAACGTCGTGAAAACTTGGATAGAGACCGCTCTAATGTTGAAGGCCAGAAGCAGAAATATGAAAGCCTGCTAATAGATGCTGAAAAGAGACTCGAAGAGATATCAGGCTTGAGTACAGAGCGGGCTAAAGAGCTTATTATGTCATCTTTGGCTGATAAAGCCCGTCATGATTCTGCTTTACTGTTTAAGCAGTTGGAGGCAGAAGCTGTAGAGAAAGCAGACCAAAAAGCCAGAGAAACAATCGCAACTGCTGTGCAGCGGTTGGCGGGAGAGTTTGTCTCAGAGCGTACAGTCTCCGTTGTTGCTCTTCCATCTGAAGAGATGAAGGGACGTATTATTGGTCGTGAAGGTCGCAATATAAGAGCATTAGAGACTGCAACTGGTTGTGATCTTATTATTGATGACACACCTGAAGCGGTAGTTATCTCCTGTTTCAACCCGGTTCGGCGACAGGTGGCAAAACGTTCATTGGAAGAGTTGATAACTGATGGGCGTATTCATCCAGCTCGTATTGAATCGGTAGTTAAAAAAGCAACAAAAACCATTGATAATGAGATTCGTGAGAAGGGTGAACAGGCGGTATTTGAGGTCGGTTTAAGTGATGTTCACCCCGAGATTATAAAACTATTGGGTACACTACAGTTTCGGACATCATATACACAGAATGTTCTTTCCCACTCTGTTGAGGTGGCATATTTTGCTGGAATTATGGCTGAAGAGTTGGGACTGGATGGTAATATAGCCAGGCGTTGTGGTCTTTTACACGATATTGGAAAAGCGGTAGACCATGAGGTTCAAGGCTCCCATGCGGTGATTGGTGGAGAGTTGGCGAAAAAGTATCGTGAACATCCTCTGGTTACCAACGCTATCTGGTCGCATCATTTTGATATAGAGCCTATCTCTGTTTATGGTCCTTTAGCAAATGCTGCTGATGCGTTATCTGCTGCTCGTCCTGGAGCACGCCGGGAAAATGTTGAGACCTATGTAAAGCGGTTGGAGCAGTTAGAGCATATTGCGACCAATTTTAAAGGTGTAGAGAAGGCTTTTGCTATACAGGCTGGTCGTGAAGTGCGGGTGATTGTAGCTTACGACCGGGTTAATGATGAGGGGGCAATGATGATTGCTCGTGAGGTTGCCGACCAGATAGAGAATGAAATGACCTACCCTGGCCAGATTAAAGTTACTGTAATTCGTGAAATGCGTGCTCAAGAGATAGCTAACTAGTTGAAGTAGGTGGGGCTTTGGGAGTCAGAAACGGCTCTCAAAGTGCTACTACTAATTTTCTGAATTGTAAAACTAGCCACATATCTTTGCTCAAACCAACAATGAGGTATCCGCTCATTGTATCAAAGTTTGAAGATTCTTAGCTACATATTCTCAACTCTTTTGCATTTATATCAACCACTTCCATTCCGAAAAGAGTGGTAAGCATCTCGCCGTTATCAAATCCATAAAATAGAAGCAGTTCAAGGCGTAGGTCAGAAGCTTGGTCTTTGGTAAGGTGGACCTCCATAGCTACTGAGCCATTACTATCCTCAAAGGATTCTTTTAAATTTAAAATCTCATCAAGAGTCATTTCTATAAGTCCAGCAATTTTTATGGGAATTTGCCTATTTTAAAAGATATCAAGCTCATCAAACTGTTGAATGTTTTCCAGTAGTTTGATCGTAGCATTTGATGTAGCCGTTTCGCTGTCTGCATCACGAATATTGCGACTGTCTTCTAGAAGTACTCCCCACATTTCTAAATGCATGTGGTCAACTTGGGCGGCAATAACTGTGAGAGTCTCCATTGACGGGATGCTTTTTTCTGCTATCTGTTGGATTTTTGTTGCAGTTTGTTCTTTCAGACCGTTAGCTCGTAGCTTTTCCATACCTTCTAAGAATAGTTGTTGAGATTGGAGAAATCCAGCTTCCGTATGGCTAGAATCCAAACATGGGTCGACAAAATTAGAGAGAAAAGTTCTTAGTGCAAACTTATGGTTGCGCTTACTATTTAGGCTTGAGCGTTTTTCATAGATTGAGAAAACCACTACCAGAAATGTTCCTTGTAGGCAGAAACCGATAAGTTGTGGTAGCAGGCTCAGGCTAAGATCTGTCTCTGCATAGAGCATAAGGGTTAAAAATGGTGCCATTGCAAAAAAGATTGCAAGAAAAACTAGATAGAATGTTAGAATTCCCTTCATTAACTACCCCTGCCTCTGTTTGGTAATTATATTTTGCTAATACTATGTGTCAAATAGAATTTAATTAATTCCCAACACCCATAATAACATACAAATTTTAATTATCGTTAATTTTTTCTTTATTTACTATCAAGAAGTACGGATTCCTGTTTTTTACCTAACAAAATAAGGGTTCCATGGTGGATATCGTTCTGGTTGTCCAGATAGCGGAACGAGTAGATTCTTCTGATTTGTAATCTTCCCTGGTCATCCCTTTTTACTCTCAAATGCGAGAGAACAATAGCGTCATCTAGGAGTTTTGTCCCCATATCCGAACAGAGCTGTTTGGTAATTACAAGTCCAATCTCTCTGGCCTGCATAGTTGAATGCCAGAAGATAGCAATTGCTATAAGAATTATGAGGGTTATTTCCACGGAGACACTATTTTTTTATCTCCCACTCTCTGAGGGCAAGCCTGGTCTCTATCATAGTTATAATCTGGGTGACACACTCTTCAGCTGTCTTAGTTCCTGTATCTAGTGTTAATTCAGGATCTGTTGGAATTTCGTATGGTGATGAGATTCCGGTGAACTCTCGAATCTCTCCCATACGAGCCTTTTTGTACAGCCCTTTAACGTCTCGCTCTTCACATTTTTCCAAAGAGCTATTACAATAAATTTCTATAAAATCTCCAGGTTCCAACAGGTTTCTAACTTTTAACCGGTCGCTGGCAAAAGGTGATATAAATGCAGCCAAGGTGATAATTCCAGCATCAACCATAAGCTTGGAAACCTCACCTATCCGGCGAATATTCTCAACCCGGTCTTGGTCAGAAAAGCCCAAATCTCCACAAAGACCATGCCGGACGTTATCTCCATCTAGTGCATAAGTGTGCATTCCTCTTTTATGCAACTCCTCCTCAACTCCATGGATCAGTGTGGATTTTCCCGACCCTGACAGGCCAGTAAACCAGAGGAGAAAACTGCGATGGTTATTAAGCTTTGCCCGGTCATGACGGCGGACTGTAACATCGTGCCATGTAGTGTTGCTGCTTTTTCTTGCATTCATGGTCTATCCAGCTCTTTCTATTATTTATACCTGAGGATTAAGTATCAGATCGTGAAGTTTGCGAACTAATACTGAGAGAGGTAAATGGTCTGGTTTTTCAGTTGCTTTTATTTTGTTCAGCATCTCTTGGTAGTGACTGTTTGTTGAGGAGACCTCTTGAAGATAGCTTTGAAATGCCTCAGCTACCGACTCATTATGCCGTTTGAAAGAGATTACACCTTCCACCAAAAATGTTCGAGTCTCCAGCAACTCTTTTCTAAGGTTTTCAATATTCATTTTGCCCCAGTTATCTCTGGGTTGAATTTTTTTAAGATTATTGTCGATCCATGATATGCCAAAAAAATCATCAATCTGTATATAGAGGTGGGCAACCGGTTCAAACTGACTGTGTAAGGACTCTTTAATATGCAAAATTGCCATTACATCCCTGAGAAAAGGCAGAAGAACTATATTGGTAGATAACTGTTCTGGAACCCCTTTTTCTATTAACTCCCGCTTCTGTTTTTCCAATGATTTCAACTGCTCTTTAGATACTAAATCAGGTAGGGATTCCCATAAATTATTGTGAAAGGAGCGGATGATTTTTGAGTATAGATTGATAACATCAATTGAGATACGATCTTCATCAAGGTTGGTAAGCATCCATTTTGCGAGGTGTATCGTTACCTGCTCCATCTCATCAAGAATGTTATATTTAACCTGGGCTGAAATAGCCTTACCGAGTTTGTGCACCTTACTTCTAAAGCTAGGTGCATCGATGAGGTTGTCAATTATGAGATAGGCTTTGGTCAGTAGTGCCAGAGGGTTGTTAATTCTACTTGAATGCTGAATTTTACTATACACTGAGAAGAGGTTGCCAACTCCAGTCTGGTTGATAACCTGGTTGGTAATTCGGCTGGCAATAATCTCCCGTTTCAAAAAGTGGTTTGGCAGATGGGAACCAAACCCCCGTCCTATACTTATTGGAAAATAGTCAGCTAGATGATGTTCAAAAAATGGCAGATCTACAACATCTGATGCAAGCAGGGTTTTTTGTAAAAATAGTTTGGCATATCCCAACATAATTGCCAGCAGTGGTCTAGGCAGCCCCTTATCATCCTTCAGCCATTCAGCCAATATTTTTGGATGGGGAATATCCTCAGCAGAGAAGTCAAGCCCGGCTTTGTTCTTTAGAATATCCAGGGCGTCAAGGTAGGTATCTCCATGTTTAATAGAGTTCAGCATATCCCGGCTAACTGCCTGGTGCTGCATATAACTATCCTCTAAGACACTATTGGCAACCTCATCGCTCAGGCTTGCGAGCATGGCGTTCCGGTCATCTTGACTCTTGATCTCACCATTTAGCATTAGGAGGTCTAAAAGGATTTTTAAATTTACCTCATGATCACTTAGATCTACACCGCCAGAGTTGTCTAGAGCATCAGTGTTGATTCGTCCAGCACCTTTTCTAGAGGCAGAGCGACTGATCTCCAACCGGCCTTTCTGGGTGATCCCAAGATTGCCACCCTCACCAATGATCAATGCTCTTACGTCAGAGCCATTAATACGCACAGAGTCGTTACTTTTATCTGATACATCCTGATGGCTTTCGTCGCTGGCTTTGATGTAGGTTCCAATACCGCCGTTATAGAGGAGGTCAACCTTTGCTTCAAGGAGGTGTTTTATAACCTCTTCTCCAGATAATGATTCAGCTTTGGTGTCCAGGAGTTTACGCAGTGTAGGGTTGAGATAAATGGATTTTGCCGTACGTTCAAAAATACCACCGCCTGAGGATATAATCTCACTGTTGTAATCACTCCATGAGGAGCGGGGAAGGTTGAAAAGACGTTGTCGCTCAGCAAAACTGCTAGCAGTGTCTGGGGTTGGATCAAGAAAAATATGTTTATGGTTGAAAGCACCAACAAGCTTAATCTGTTTTGAGGCTAACATACCGTTGCCAAACACATCCCCTGCCATGTCACCAATTGCAACGACGCTAAATGGATCGGAGTGGATATCCCGGCCCAACTCAGTAAAGTGGAGAGCGATACACTCCCAGGCACCGCGGGCTGTTATACCAACTTTTTTGTGGTCGTAACCGTTGGAGCCACCAGAGGCAAAAGCATCGCCGAGCCAGAATTTGTATTCATCCTCGGCAATGTTGTTTGCAAGGTCAGAAAATGAAGCGGTCCCTTTGTCAGCGGCAACTACCAGGTATGGGTCTTCCTTGTCGTATATTACAATATTTTCAGGGTGGACTACTCTCTCTTCAACACGGTTATCTGTAATATCCAGCAAGGCACGGATGAAAATTTTGTACTGTGTGGCAATCCAATCTTTCTGTTGATTTTTTGCTATCTCTTCCAAGCGTGGAATGACAAACCCACCTTTAGCACCAAGGGGTACAATGATGGCATTTTTAACCATCTGGGTTTTCATGAGGCCAAGAACTTCGGTTCGGTAATCTTCCAAGCGGTCAGAAAAACGTAGACCGCCCCTTGCAACTTTACCGCCTCTAAGATGGATACCTTCGACATGTGGAGCAAAGACAAAAATTTCCCGCCATGGTCTTGGAGTTGGCATTTTATCAATTTTTGCACAATCAATCTTAAATGCAATAGCGGTTGGTGTAGGGGTCTGGAAATAGTTGGTACGCAATGCTGAGTTGACAATGTTTGCCAAACCACGAAGTACCTGGTCATCTTGCAGGTTGACAACTTCTGCTAAAGCGGACTCTATTAACCCTGTCAGGTTGTCAAATGCCTTGTTACGATTTTTGATCTCAGGGTCAAAGCGAGTGAGGAATAGATTGAGAATAAGTCCGGCTAAATGGTGGTGCTGGAGTAGCACACGGTTGATTTTAATTGCTGATAGCTCAGGGTTGATCTGGAGTTGATACTGCCGGAGGCTCTGAATAAGGGACATCTCCCGATGGTCCAACCCCTCTAACAGAACCAACTGATTGAGTTCATCGTCAAGGAGAGTGTCGCAACGTAATGCATTGAGAGCTTCACGAAACCGTTCAGCCTGATCGTAGAGTTTAGCCCGGTCTCTGCTGTTGCCGCCAACCTCAAAGCGTTGAATAATGGTTGGACGATTTTCACTGTTGGTTATTGTTGATGATAACTCGTGGAGGCAGGTAATACCGAAATTGTCGAAAGTTTGAATCATTTTTGTTAACTCCACCGCTTTGGTGGAGAAAAGTTTTACATAGGTTCTGCCAGATTTGTGACGAATCAGCCTTGATGCAAATGGTTTTTTTCCCTGCATGGACTCAATAATTTGAATATCTTTTGCCGCTTGCTTTGGCAAAGTTGCCTCTTTATATATCGGCTCAAAGAGTTTTCTATATTTATTGTAGTAATCTAGAGCCTGCTTTTGGTGATGGTTTGCCAAGAGGGTTTTTCTTAATCCATCATCCCAAGTCATCACCAGTTCATCAATCTCATCCCGTACTTGTGCCGGATCAAAGTTTTGTGGTTTTTTTGGGTTATGGTTGGCGTAACAGACTATAAAAAATAGAGTACCACTCTCTGATACATTTATTGAGGTGATAGGGCTGTTCAGATGTTTTGATAGAGTTGCTGCCACCTGCTCCTCAAGATGGGCAGTATAGCGGTTTCTGGAGATGGTGGTTAAAATTGAGATATAGTTGCCTTTTTGACCCAGCCTGGCACTTATGCAGATATCTATATCACTCTGCATTTTTACAATGTTGCTAATTTGCTCAGTTAATATCTCTGGCTCAGAATAGAAAAGTTCTCGCAGGGGCATTCTATCAAAGAGACTGCGAAACTCATGGCGGAGATAGGAGCCTTTTGTATAGCCTGATAACTCCAGGGTTTTATTAAGTCTCTCTGATAGAATTGGAACTATGGATGCACGGCTACCATGGGCCGTGCGTGAGAAGCGACCCAATACCAGTAACACTTCATAGGTTCCAGGTATTTCACCTTTATGACGAATGGTGAAAAAATCCACACCTTCCGAATCATAGATAATAGATTGGCCGTGTTGACAATACTCCATCGCTACCCCCTCGCTTTGTGCCGAGGTGGGGTTGGAGATGATTTTTTCAATCTCTTGACGTAGACACGGGGTTATCTGGTCTAACATGGCGTTTGTGTCGGTGCCACGGAAAATACCAAGAGCGTTCTGGGTTTTGTTGTGGCTCAGGATGCTCTTGGTTTGGCTATAGCTCTGTAGACCCATGAAGACAAAATTATTATCCAGTGTCCAGCGGAGAAAGTTGCTATCCATCATTCGGCCAGCTTTTGCTAATTCTTCAGCCTCATTTTGAATTATAGTGGTCATCTTTGTGAAGTCGTCCACCGATTTTTTAACCGAGGTCATGGTGGCTGACAGATCTGCACACATTTTTTTAAGGTTTTTTTTGTCCTGCATGGTTTCAATAAGGATGAATAGAATCATCTCTTGTTGAAAATCTGCTGGAGCTTTACTGCTGCTCGACTCTCTCTCTCCAAGTAGCTCAAGGATTTTCCCAGACTTATCACGTTTTACAGAAAATGTGGTGTGGGTTTGGGCGTAGACGGTGTTACCACTTTTTTTTATATAGTTACGTAATGTTGCAAGTATAAATGGGGTGTCTGTAAGGTGGATCAGGGTTTGGGTCTCTTCTGTCTCGGGAACCAATGTAACCTGAACCTTGACCTCTTCAGTCTGGCTGCTTGGAGGCTTTTGAAAAAATTTAAATAGATTTGCCAATACAGTTTTAGTCTGCCAGTCACGGGTTTCATCTACTGGCGAACAGAGCATATCTGTTAAAATAAGTTTTAAAAACCGGTTGAGTATGGGCCAGTCTGTTTTAGGAACTAGAGTTTCTGTCTCCTTGATTAGATTCTCAATAACAGAACTTGACTCAATAGAAGCACTCATAACAAGCTATAAACCTTTATGATTTTGCGAGGAAGAGAGTAAAAAGCCGGGCCGGATGACCGGCCCGGTTGGTTGTTTGATTCTTGGCAGGGTTTACCCTGTATGTATGGACAAAATGCCAGCCATTTTGTCTTTTAATAAAAGTTTCTCTTTTTTAAGTTTATCCAGTTTGAATTTGTCCATGGTCCTGCCATCATTATCAACTTTACTCTTTATAGATTGATATTGGTCGTGCAGGTTACGGAACTGTTCATCTGTCTCCAGAAGCTCTTGAACCGCTTGTAGCTGATCCTCGAACATAAAATACTCCTCCATAAAATTAAGAACAAGAATATTGTTAACTAGTATATGAATGACACATTTAGAGCATAATACTATGTAATTCGTTAAATATCTGGGTGAATTAAGTTAAAAACCAATTTTTTTTATTCAATAAGCTCCTCTCCAGCGGGATCTATAGGCATGTTTCCGTCTCTACCCAGTTTAACAGCCTCTTGGGCCAGCAGGTCAACAGTTTCATTTTCTGGCTGTCCAGAGTGGCCTTTTACCCACCTCCACTCTACATCATGTTGCTTGCAAACCGTATCTAATCTTTTCCAAAGGTCGGCATTTTTTACAGATTTTTTGTCGGCTTTACGCCAACCACGTTTTTTCCAGTTATGAATCCATTTGGTAATACCATCTTTGACATAGATTGAATCTGTTGTCAGAATGGCCTTGCATGGTCTTTTTAATGTCTCTAAGGCATGGATGGCAGCTAACATCTCCATCCTGTTGTTGGTGGTGTGCGGGGCATACCCAGAAAGTTGCTTTTCTGCCTCTCCAAAGCGGAGCAGTACACCCCAACCGCCTGGACCAGGATTGCCGGAGCAGGCTCCATCGGTATATATTATGACAGACTGTTTTGTTGTTTTTTTTGAGTCGTCCAAGTTTTTCTGTCCCCTCTGGTATCTTTCTTAACCATGGATATTATAGATTACGGAGTTGGTTCACAAAGAAAATTTTTTATTAATCATTATGATGTTGAAGTTGCAATAAAAGGAGTTTAAATGGCCAAGGTATTAGTTACAGGTGCGGCTGGATTTATTGGATCTAACCTTTCAGGGCGTTTGTTGGATAGAGGAGATACGGTTGTCGGTCTTGATAATTTAAACTCCTATTATGATGTAAACCTTAAAAAAGCTCGTTTATCCAGGCTGGAGGGGCGTGATGGTTTTCTTCATGTAAATATGGATCTGGAAGATAGAAATGGAATTGCGGAACTTTTTGCCAAGGAAAAATTTGATATGGCAGTTAATTTAGCCGCCCAGGCTGGGGTAAGATACTCCATTGATAACCCTCTGGCCTATGTTGACTCCAATATGGTTGGTTTTGCCCATCTGTTAGAGGGGTGCCGTCACAGCAAGGTAAAACACTTTGTCTTTGCCTCCTCATCTTCGGTCTATGGTGCTAATACCAATATGCCTTTTTCGGTCCATAATAATGTTGACCACCCTCTATCTTTATACGCTGCATCTAAAAAGGCCAACGAATTAATGGCCCACACCTATGCTCACTTATTTAGGATTCCGGTTACCGGATTACGTTTTTTTACCGTTTATGGACCTTGGGGACGGCCCGATATGGCTCTCTATCTTTTTACCAAGGCGATGTTGGCTGGGGAAAAGATAAATGTCTTTAATAATGGCAAGATGCGTCGTGATTTTACCTACATTGATGATATTGTTGAAGGGGTGATCAGGGTGTTGGACAAGATTCCTGCCCCGAACCCAAACTGGGACAGTGATAAGCCAGATCCGGCAACGAGCAAAGCACCTTATAGAATCTACAATATTGGTAACAATAAGCAGGTAGATTTGATGAGTTATATCAGAGCGTTAGAAGAGTCTCTAGGGATTGAGGCCAAGATGAATATGATGGAGATGCAGCCTGGCGATGTTCCGGCTACCTGGGCCAACGTTGATGATCTTGTTGCAGATGTAGGTTTTAAACCGCAAACCACAGTTAAAGAAGGCATCAACCGTTTTGTTGAGTGGTATCGGGAGTATCACAAAATATAAAAGCCTGCAAAGGAGCATTTAGGTGAGCAAGAAGGGAAGAGTCAAGGCTGCTGTAGGTAAAAAAAACCAAGAAAACAGCAAATCCTGGCAGTTTGAAAATGCCCCTGATGTACTGTTTACAGTAAATAGAAAGCATCGAATTATATTGATGAACCGGGAGATGTCTGGCTATAGCCCTAAACAGGCATTAGGGCTGGACTCTGCACTTCTTTTTCCTAAACGGATAAGTAGCTGGTACCAGAGAAAGCTCAAAAGGGCTTTTGCCAAGCGTGATGTGGTAAGTTTCCAATTCTCAACTGAGGATTCAGTCTGGTGGGAGATCAGAATTGTTCCGGTACGTCATGATAATATAGTGGTTGAAGCCTTGGTAATCTGTTCAGATGTGACAGAAAGAAGGATTAGACACGCTCAAGCCATTCGTCACGCCAGACTGGCTACTATTGGAGTTCTCTCTGCTGGTGTTGCCCATGAAATCAACAACCCTAATGGAGCCAATCTATTTAATGCCTCGCTACTTTCTAAAGCTTGGGCTGACTTGCTACCAATTTTGGAGAGTTACCATCAAGAGCATGGTGAGTTTTCTATAGCCAATTTGCAATATTCAGAAGCCAGGGAGATGCTCCCTACAGTTATTTCTGAAATATCCGGTAACACTGAACGGATTCGTAATATTGTTGACAGCTTAAAACACCTGGCTGGTCAGGATGATGAAAAGCTTGATGAGCAGGTCAGTATAAATAAAACCATGCGCTCTGCTATGATGATCCTCAACCATAAGGTGAAAAAACATACAGACAGCTTTACACTCTCTCTTGGTAAATCAATACCTAAGATAACTGGTAACTCCCGGCAGTTGGAACAAGTTTTTATCAACATAGTTTTAAATGCTTTACAATCTCTTCCTGGCCGGAAAAGTGAGGTTGTGGTTAAAACCAGTTACGACAAAAAAAAACAGCAGGTGGTCTTGGTGGTTGAGGATGAAGGTTGTGGGGTTGCTTTAGAGAATAAAGGCCGTTTAACTGAACCATTCTTTACTACAAAAATAAATACTGGTGGAACCGGGTTGGGGTTGTCAATCTCCAACTTGATTATCTTGAAACATGGTGGAAAAATCCATTTTGAAGCCAGGAAAATTGTAGGAACAGAGGTTACAGTCTCTTTTCCTGTCCATGGTACTGGAGAGTAAATTGGCTGGCGAAATTCCCCAAGGAACCCCACGGATATTATTGGTAGATGATGATAAATCGGTGATTTTTAGCACCTCTACAATATTGCGTGTTTCTGGGTTTGCTCAGGTTGAATATCTAACTGATAGCCGGGATGTTATGGGGTTTCTGGGGGCCAACAATGTAGACATCTTGATCTTAGATCTGTTTATGCCCCACCTCTCAGGGGAGCAGCTTCTGCCAGAAATCCGACGACACCATCCTAACCTGCCAATAGTTGTCATGACCGCATCTGATGAGGTAGAGATAGCTGTTTTCTGTATGAAAAACGGTGCGTTTGATTTTTTGGTGAAACCTGTAGATGAAAACCGCTTTATTACCACGGTCAATAAAGCTTTGGAGGTGAGAAATCTGCGACGGCAGGTAGATGAACTAAAACGGTCCCTGCTCACAGGGTATCTTGAAAATGAGTCGGCATTTGCTGACATTGTGACCGGTAGCCAAAAAATGCGTGCTATATTTCAATATATGACCTCCGTAGCTTCGTCATCAGAGCCGGTCATGATCACTGGTGAAACAGGTGTAGGTAAAGAGTTGATTGCCAAATCCATGCATTTGGCAAGTGGCCGTCTTGGTGAGATGGTATCTCTGAATATAGCTGGTCTGGATGATGCCCTGTTCTCTGATACTCTGTTTGGTCATCGTAAAGGGGCTTTTTCTGGTGCTACAAAAAATCGTCAGGGAATGATTCGTCGTGCCCAAGGAGGGACACTGTTCTTGGATGAGGTTGGTGACCTTGACCCCCAGTCTCAGGTTAAGCTGTTACGGCTGCTGCAAGAACGTATCTACTATCCACTTGGGGCAGATGTGCCATTGGTTTCTGATGCTCATATTCTCTGTGCAACCAATCAAAACCTGCGGAAGTTGATGGAAGATGGGCGGTTTAGAGCTGATCTATATTTTCGTCTTAGTGTTCACGAGATAGTTGTGCCGCCACTGCGAGAACGATCAGAAGATATTCCTCTATTAACCAACCATTTTTTGGAGTTAGCCGCAAACTCCCTGAACAAACCGCAGCCAACACCGCCACCAGAGCTATACACGCTTCTTGCATCTTACCATTTTCCAGGCAATATTAGAGAGTTGCGTTCTATGATTTTTGATGGGGTAGCCCGACACAAATCAGGTGTACTCTCCATGGAGCGGTTTCGGCATTTGATTCACGAGCGTAGAGGTGCCGGTTCTCCCAACAGCCATAGTGCTGTGGTAGCTGAAGGAGAAGAGAGTGGTTATATTTTTCCTGGCGTACTGCCTACCTTTAAAGAGGTTGAAGGGATTTTACTTAAAGAGGCTCTTCTGCGAGCCAAAGGCAATCAAGGTATAGCTGCTGGTTTCTTGGGAATATCCCGTCAAGCACTTAACCAGCGGTTACGGAAAAAAAAGTTATAATAAATCAGCTCTATCTCCTGAAATTTTCTGTTTGTTATTAACTCCTCAGCAAAAATATCAACCTATAAACATAACTTTTATTATTTTGTTTTTTTTGAAAGGGTGCAATTTTGGTTGCAGGTGTTAATACTTAGGCATTAACCATACCTATATGTTTTAAAAGCAATAAATACTGAACACCTTCTTTTACCTGAAAGCATTCAAGCACCCTTTTGATTTAAGGGTCTGTTTTGTATTAACTAAACATCATCCTGTTTTTAAATATAAACATAAGTAAAATTTAGAGTGGTATCTATTTTGCTATGTATATTAAGTGAGAACGGTATTGGCACTTCTTAATATTGACTTTTTTTAAGAGGAGTTTCTTGAAAAATGTTACAAACATATAAAATAGCTGAGGGAGCTGAACCCAATGTTGTCAGGTTGGTATCCTATGGGGCTTTTACCGAGGAAGGTTTGCTTTTTTTAGACGAATTTGAACAGACACTATTCTCTCTATCAAAAAATTTCAGTGGTGATGAAGAAGAGGTGTGGCAGTGGCTTTCTAATTCAATGGCACAGTTTAGAGATGATGCCGCTCAACTCAAACTCGATGATGTAGTTTATTTAGCATCAGAGTTAGCAAGAGTGTGTGATATCAGGCAAGGAGGTTGTGAACAGTTGGGGGTGCATACGCTATACCTGGTCCATGCCGCATTAAGCCAATTACGATTTTTGTTATCCCCATCCAAGGATGGAGCCTGTGAAAACTCTTTGCGGATAATATCAACTCTTATGCATGATTTGTAAATGTCACGATCAAGACCATTAGCATCTGTCTGTCTGCAGGAAGATAGTAAAGTCAGTTTTCCTGCAAGGGTAGTTATGAAAAATGATCTGCCAGCGATTTTAATCGCATCCGTACACGATGTGTTTCTCTCTTTTTTAGCTATTGAACTATTTCCAGGGCCGTTTCTTCATACAGTAAATATTGAACAAACTAAAAAACAAACCGAGGATGTTGTTACCGCAGTTGTCGGCTTTTCAGGGGCTATTAATGGTAGAATAAGTTTTAGTTGCTCGTTAACTCTTGCTCTGCAGCTCTCTAGCAGTGTTACAGGGAAAACATTTTCAACCCTATCTACTGAGGCTAGTGATGTTTTTGCTGATTTGGTTAATCTAGTTGCTAGTTGGTTCCGGGTTAATGCTGCAGACCATGGGAAGATCTCTACCGTCCCAGCAATTGTATTTTCAGAAAGTTGGAGTGATAGGGTAGAGCAAGATTTTTCATCTGGGTTTAGACAAACTTTTCAGATTAATGATGAGGTCATTATTATTGACTGTTTTTATTAATCACCTTAATCCGTTACTACATTCGCCAAGCACTGGATTAAAATCTCCGCCAAGCCTAGAGAACTATTCTCGCCTCAACAGTAAAATTTGACAAAATTCCCAAAAAACAAATAAGATAGTTGAATGATTTTTTATCTACGGCCATTAGGTCGGCAGCTTTTCTATGGGAGGGAAACAGCCATTAATAACAGTGAATCAGAGATAGATATAGAGATTGCCAAAGCAATTAAGTCCCATGATGCAGTTGCACCGGCACTAAATTTCTTTGCTTATATGGCCCCAGCCGGTATTCCCCTCTGTTATTTTACTCCCTGCAAGGAGTTTTTCCCTGAGCCGCTTGCCTCACTTAGTTCCACTGAGTGGCAACGCCTAGTTGACGTTATGGTTGAGCATGGTTTAGTGATCAAGAGTAGATCTGATATATCTCTTTTGCCTGAAATTCAGAAAGCAACCAGGAAAAAACTTGATGATAAGATGAGCAGCAACTCCATAAAAGATGTGGTTGGGTTTCTTGCATCTATTTCTGATAACAGTCGTGGTGGGCGGTTAGATGAGGTTCACCGTTTGGGGTGGCACCTTGCAGCAGTTGCTAGGTTTGCTATCTATGCCGATTTGAAAGATCAACTAGCTGTTCTGTTGAAGTTGTTGGATATCTCTGGGCGGGTTTCAATTAATGCCTGGCCGGATCGAGCTATAATTAGTCATAAACAGGGTATAGAAATTTGTGAAATCCTCAATGGTAGTAACCACCATGGGGTTGCTATTCGGATTAACAATCTAGGTCAGGCATGGCATAGGATAGGTGGGTATAGTCGTGCTGAAGCCTGCTTTAAGCAGGCGTTGGATGTCTTAAATAGAAACCCTGAAAGTCAAGATAAGTTGGTTGCCAGCCTACTTGGAAACTTTGCTCTTTTACGTCGTGACCAAAGACAGATAGATGGGGCGGCTAAATATTTTAGAGAGGCACTGGATCTTGTCGAAAATGAGTGTGGTTTGGAAAATCAGTTAGTTAATATCTGTGTCAACGGTTTAGGGCGGATTATAAAAATTAGAGATGGGGCTGAGAAGGCAATTGAGTTTTTAGGCGAAGCTTTGACCAAGAGCGTAGCTGCTAGTGGAGTAAAGGATCACCCTAATCTTGCTGTAGTATTTTGTAATTTAGGTTTGATGCAGTTAGAGATTGGTAAAAAAGAACTGGGGAAAAGGAGTCTGGTTATAGCTATGCAGATTGCCAAAAAGAGCCTTCCAAAGCAGCACCCTATGCATAAACAGATTTTAGCACATCTTCAACCATTTGCTACTGCTGCCTCCAAATAGGAGTAGCAACAGTAAACTTAATAGATTTTAAGGTTGGTTTTTTACCAAGGCATAAAACGGTTGATCTGGCTCATGGGCCGAATGGCTCCATTAAGATCGTAACTCATGGATGTTACAGCGCTGGTCATAACGTTAACCGCCTTGCTCATGTTGGCTACATTAGTACTAATCGGATGTAAAGAGTCAAGTTTGACTGATATATCTTCCATGGTTTTATTCATGGTAAATACATTTTTGCCCATTGAGACAACGCTAGATGCCATAACATTTACATTTTTATCCAAACCGGTAATAGAGTCGGTCATATGCTCCATATTCTCTGCCATACTCTGCATATCTACCGACATGGTCTCCATGTTATCACTGATATACTCAAGGTGGGTAGACATCAAAGCAACATTTCCAGATAGATTTGATATGCTAACCGATAGATTTCCCATGTTCAGCCCCATTTGAGGGTCAATGGATGAGGCCATGGTGCGAATGTCCTGGGTGAGGCTATAGATAAGAAAAAAACCGTACATTGCCAAAATAATGAAGGCAAACAGGGATGGATAGACTATTAGTTCCCAACGTCTGGCACTTTTATCAAAGCTTTTAGCGAAATCTGAGATGATAGAACTTGAACAAGTTGCACATTCAGGTCCAGATCCTGCTGTTGCAAAAGGGTTTCCATCTCGTGGAGAAAATTTGAGAGTACTTTTTTGCCCTTGTGTCAGGTTGTCAGTATCGTTTTTGCTCTCTGACTCTTCCGTGCTGTTTTTCTCATTTGTCATGAGATGCAAACTCCTGAATATATTTTAAAAACTGACTAAAGTAACCCACAAAAGCAAATTGATGTTGTATAATCTATGTGAGCGGTCAATTTTGTCCATTAAGCCGGCACGTTATTAATTAAAATCTACATCCGGGTGGAGTATGTTGGCTAATTCTAAAAATTCGACTGCAGCCTTACTGGTTTTAGACTGTTCAAACACTGCTCTCCCTTCACTGAACGAGCGACGGTAGGCGGCACGCAAATGGATACGATTCTCTAAGACCCTAACTCCAGAAAGTGTCTGTAAAGCCTCCAGTGTTTCACTGGATTCACGCATTCCAGGATGAGTATCTGCCCGGTTGATAAACATAACAATTTCCGGACGTTTCTCTTTTCCAGCTACCGTCTCTTCAACTATATCTCTAAATCTAGAGGTTGACCATACATCTGCCTGACTCGGTGGGACTGGAATCAGAACCCGGTCAGCCATGGCTATAGCCTGACGCATGGCCCATAAATTTGCAGCACCTACGTCTATAATCATCTCGCCCTGACGGTTCTTCATCATTTTACCAGGGTTGCTCTCCGGGCGAAATACCTTGATCTCTGGAGATATCTCCTCTTCAGATCTTACCTCTGCCACATCACTCAATGTGGCTTGTGGGTCAAGGTCAAACGCTGCTACTTCTACACCAGCTGTGGCTAGCCATACTGCCAGATTAAAGGAGATGGTGCTTTTACCACATCCACCCTTCAAATTTCCAACTACAGTGATCATATCACGTTTCTCTGTATAGTTGCAGGTTGGCTATTCAAATCCAATGTTCATCATGGTGTAAATTCTTACGCAAAATGCACGCAAATGCAAGTGTTCATGAAAAAGTTTAGCTGCAAAAAAAAGGGCGACGGAATTACACTCCGCCGCCCTTAAATTTGCTAGTTCTTATGAAGAACCTACTGGGCTTCAGGAGCAGCTGCTGCTGGTGCAGGAGCAGCTGGTGCTACTGGTGGTGGACCGTAAGGGCCAGGACCGTATCCGTAAGGACCGCCGTAGCCATTGTTCCAGCCGTTGTTGTTCCGCCAGTTGTTGTTGTTGTTCCAGTTGTTATTGTTACGCCAGTCGTTGTTGTTCCGCCAGTCGTTGCTGTTGCTCCAGTCGTTGTTTCCAGATCCAGAACCGTCAGCGTCGCCACTCATGTTGAAACCAAAGTTACCTTTAGCACGGCCGTTTCCTCTGCCGTTGTTCTTCCAGTTGTTGGAATTGTTCCAGTTATTGTTATTGGCATTGTTCCAACCATTGTTCCAGTTGTTACCATTGTTCCAGTTGTTGCCATTGTTGCCCCAACCGTTGTTCCAAGGGTTCCAATTGTTACCACCCCATGCAGATGCGTCGCCAGCAGAAATCATAGCGGCACCGCCGATAAGAGCAGCAATTGCCAATACGCGGATTGTTTTTTTCATGATCATTTCACTCCATTGTAAAAAAGATGAATACACTAGTTAATTTAATAAACTACTACCACCCCCACGGGCCAGGACCTCCCCGACCACCAGGGCCTCCCCAACCGCCGGGACCTCCCCAACCGTTGTTTGAGCCATTATTGAAGAAGTTCGAGGAGCGGTTGTTGTTGTAGTTTGTCCAACCGTTGTCCCAAAAGTTACCCCAATTACCATCTGTTACTGCATCAACATCTACTTCAGCATGTACTTCAAAATCGAAACGTCCATCACCACGAGCAAAACCTTCAGCTAAGTTGCTCCAGTTGTTGCCGTTGTTCCAACCATTGTTCCAGTTGTTGCCGTTGTTCCAAGAGTTGTTATGGTTGTTGCCGTTGTTCCAACCATTATTCCCGTTATTCCAGCCTCCAGGCCATCCACCCCAGGCATGAGCTTTTGAAGAGTTTATGATTGCAAAGCCACCGCAAAGCAGTGCTACAATTAACAGTTGAATGGTTCTGTTACGCATCCAATATTATCTCCTGCTCTTTTGTTGCAAACTCTTCAATTGAAATGATCAGCATAGAATATTACCAATTCAATTTTGATCTGTTGTACTCTTCTGCACCATACAAGTCGTTATAGGGTGCACTACGCCAATTATGTTGATAACCGCGATTCCATCTGCGGTAGTCGCTGTTATATTGTTGGCTTAAGCTATTGTTATCTTGTCCGTACCATGATTCCAGCCCGGCTCCATAATAATGCCGCTGTGTGTTCCAATCCTCGTCGGCAAACCTTGTTAAGCTTCTGCTGTTTCCAGTTGCTCCCCAAGGGTCATAACTATAAGCACTATGTCTTTCTGGTACGGCTCGCCATGGATCATATGAACCGGGACGACTATTTGTCAGCCTGTTATTTCTAGAACTTTTTCCTGATAGCTGCGAATTATCTTTATAGCCTTTCTGATTACTTTCCTGGCTGTCCAGCCCTTCCAGGAAAGAGCTCATAAACCTACCCATGTGCTTACCAACTCTTCTGGTGCCGTCTTCATCTGTTTTGGATGAGTCGGCTCTTGCTTCAGCAACTTCAACGATCATAGCACCAGTAAGAGAAATCATGATTAAAATTGCAATTAAAATGCTTGGCTTTCCTATTTGCAGCCAATACCCTTTTTGCCTTTTCATGACTCTTTATGTGATTAGTTCACACCCCTTAAAATATGACCTGCTTTTTTTAAACCAAGTCCTCATTATGGCTCTTAACGCAAACGAATGCTAGGAGTAAATTGTTTTAAGCCACATTTCAAGCTAAATTTTCTTTATTTTTCAAACTATCGAACCATGTTTTTTTTAATGGCACACAGTTAATTCGAATATTATTAAATGCTAATATGCGACTCTTATTTTTAAATTGCAACAAAAAAATATCGAACATTGACCGTTACAAAAAAGAGTTTCATTAAAACAGTATGTTACACTATTAAAAAAGGAGGTTTTTTTGAAAAACAATTTTTATCCGCCTTTATGATTCCGTTCTTCTATTACCCGGTTCATGGTTTCGGCCAAAAGAGGAAAGCGAAGTTCAAACATTTTATATGCACTTTCAGCAAATTGCCGAATCTCATGTTGGGCATCATGCTTGCGACGCAGAGCAAAAAAGTTCATGAGCGACCGGAAATTTATAGTCCAATAGAGATCTGAGTAGGTGGAGACCGGCATAGCGTTACGCAGCAGCTCTCTTGCCCTTGCCCGATAGGGGTTTCGTCCTCCAGAGACCTTTTTGATTTCGCCGTTGGCTTCAGCATCATCCAGACGTTGGCACACCTCAGCATATTCGGTATGGTAAAATTGATGCAGTGAGTTCATCAACTCTTCGTAACGTTTAGTCTGCTCATCGGTTAAAACTTCAAAGCCATCAACACTTCTCGCTTCGGCATCAGGAATAAAAAATGCACTTATAGGCATACGATAACGTTGGGAAAACTCATTAAAAGAGCAGATTCTATGGCGCATCCACTGTCGCAAGACAAAAATTGGGGCAATTATCCGCCAACGGAAATGGACTGTCTCAAAAGGGGTTCCATGGTTGTGGGAAAGCAGATGGTAGAGCAGGTTACGGTCTCTATCTGAAAACTCACCTAAATTTTCCAGGCGGTGGTTGGTGGTAGATATTCTAGCAGTATTTATAATAGTTGCCTCATCTCCCCAGCTATCCTCCAGTTCTAGAAAGCCAAAATTACCTATCCGTTGTGCAAAGTCAGGGTTCAAACTACAACGTGTCGTTATCTCTTCCATAAGCTCCTTGGTAGCATCTGACTGGAACTCTGGTTCTGATTTGTTTGTAGTAGGTGACATAAATTATCTCACTTTAAATCTGGTTTTAGAGCCTGGATATTTCTCGCCTTCAATATCTGGCAGGATGGTATAGCTTAAAGCTGTTTTACACAAAGAAACTTTTTGTTAAATACCCTGTACTGTAATGGTAAATATATAAAAACTATTATATTAACAAGATGTTAGAGTATTGCGAAGTTTTATGATTTGTGGCAGCAGGTCTTGAGCCAATACTCCTGCCTCCCCATATCCATCTGCAACCACTGCGTCAGCAGCGGCTCCGTGGAGCCAGACCCCGCTACGAATAGCCGTCTCTACGGGCCAGCCCTGGGTAAGTAGTCCAGCGATAATTCCGGTAAGCAGGTCGCCACTGCCGCCAGAAGCCAGCCCAGAGTTACCGTTATCATTGATCCATGCTCGACTGTCCGGGGCGGCAATTATGGTGTCAGCACCTTTTAAAACCAACCAGATCTGCCATTCAGCTGCTGTTCTGCGTGCAGATTCAAGGCGGCTATTTTGAATATCTTCGACTGTAACACCTAATAGACGAGCCATCTCTCCTGGATGGGGGGTTAAAATTAGCGGTGCTTTTCGATCCTTGGTAATAAACGGTATCTCACCGCTATTTTTAGCTAGCAGATTGATAGCATCAGCATCAAGAAGCAGGGGAGTATCTCCCCACTGCCTTGCTACCCCTTGGACCATAGTAGTGAGGTTTTTCGCAGTACCTAGCCCTGGCCCCATTGCAATGGCAGATGGTCTTATTTTGCTATTTGTGATTGTATTCAACCAGTTGCTTGTATGTTCGTCTTGGTTTTCTGTTGTGGGAAGGGGGATGGTCATGGCTTCAGTAAGTTTTGTTCCTATAACTCGTTGGGCTTTTTCTGGTGTGGCCACTGTTACCAGTCCAGGTCCAGTTCTTAAAGCTCCAAGAGCTGTTAGGGTCGCTGCTCCCTCTTTGCCTACGCTGCCGGCAATAACAAGAAGGTGGCCAAAGCTACCCTTGTGGCCATCAATTTGGCGTCTAGGGAAGGTTAAATCGTTCAAAAGATTTCTGGCAACCTGATGGCTATCTATTTCAATAAAATCTTGTGGAATCCCTATGGGAATAGTAGTTATCTCCCCAGATAGTCCAGCTCCTGGATAGAGGCGGTGGCCAATTTTTTCAGTGGCGAAGGTTACGGTCCAGTCGGCTTTTACACCACAACCGAGAATTTTACCGCTATCAGCACAGACTCCCGATGGGAGGTCAACGGCAAGAACCGGTACATCCAACAGGTTGAGCATCTCAAAAGCCTGGGCTATAAATCCCTTTACCGGACGGATTAGGCCAGTACCAAAAACAGCATCAACGACAACTCCAGCGTGGATTACTGATGATGAGAAATTTGTAAGGTCGTCGGATTTTGTTATCTCTTTAACTGTGCCGCCAACTCTAGTAAAAACTTTATAGTGGAGTAGGGCATCACCATGTAGTTTGCTGGCGGAGGTAAATAAAAACACTCTCACTCTGGCTCCGCTTTGCAGCAGTCTTCTGGCAATGACAAAACCATCACCACCATTGTTGCCTGCACCTGCCAAGATCAAAACTGGTTTTTTTCTCCAGCCTGGAGAGCGGTTTTTTAAAATTCTTTCGACACCAGCACCGGCATTTTCCATAAGCACTGCACCGGGCAGACCTATCTCTTCTATGGTTCTTCTGTCGGCCTCTTGCATCTGATCGCTGCGAAGTAATTTCATTGTCTACCGCCTGGTTGAAGAATAAATTCTATTATACAGTTGGTTGATAATTCATCCAACTCGTAACAAGATACCTAAGATATTTTTCAGGGACAAACCTTATTTTATAATTGGTGGTGGCATGGCAGATGTGGTATTTGCAACCGGATTGATCAGAGAGTACCCTGGACACAAAGCGGTGAACAGCATTGACTTTGTTGTTAAATCCGGGGAGTGTTTTGGTATTTTAGGCCCAAATGGGGCTGGAAAATCTACAACTCTTAAAATGGTGATTGGTCTGACGGCTCTGGATGGAGGTGGTTTAGAGCTGTTTGGTCAGCCGATGTACCCTGAGCACCCAACCATATCACAACGTATTGGTGTTGTTCCTCAAGAGGATAATCTTGATCCTGATCTATCGGTTGTTGAAAACCTTTTGGTTTATGGGCGTTATTTTGCTATCCCAAACCATGAACTTAAGCTCAAAATTGCTGAGTTGCTGGTCTTTGCCCAGTTGGAAGAGCGGCAAGATGCCATGGCTCGTGAGCTGTCTGGGGGAATGTTGCGGCGGTTGGTAATTGCCCGCTCCTTGATAGGTAACCCTGATTTAGTGGTCTTGGATGAGCCAACCACCGGTCTGGATCCCCAGGCCCGGCACATGATATGGCAGAGGCTGCGTACTCTGCGAGAGAAGGGGGTAACACTTTTATTGACCACTCACTACATGGAGGAGGCGGCCCAGTTGTGTGACCGACTGATGGTTATGAACCATGGTAAAATTCTTGATCAAGGCTCTCCAGCAGAGTTGATAAGCCGTCATGTTGAGCCTGAGGTGGTTGAGGTTCGTGGTAACGGAGGGAGTTCCGAGATAGAGGAGTATTCCAATCTGCCGGGCCGGGTGGAGCATGTTGGTGATACCATGTTTTTCTACTCAGACGATGCCCACACAATTCTTGATTATTTTCGTGATCGTCACGACCTTACCTGCCTCATGCGTCCCGCAAACTTGGAGGATGTGTTTTTAAAACTAACCGGGCGTGAGCTACGAGATTGACAAAATGCAAATAGGTCTAGATAAAAATGAATTTTAAGTTTATCCCTGCAAAAGGCTTTGTTCAGGTCTGGCGTAGACATTTTATGGTCTGGAAAAAAAGTGCTGTCACCTCATTGATGGGTACGCTGGGTGAGCCGTTTCTCTATCTGCTGGGTATGGGCTACGGCTTGGGGCGGTTTGTTGGTGAGCTTGATGGGGTTACTTATCTTGTCTATCTTACGGCGGGAATATTAGCAGCTAGCAGCATGAACACTGCTACCTTTGAGGCTCTATATGGTGGTTTTACAAGAATGACCCGGCAAAACACCTTTCAGGCAATGTTGGCTACCCCTCTGCGAGTAATAGACATTGTTGCTGGAGAGGTGGCTTGGGGGGCGACAAAGTCTCTCATATCCGGAGTGGCAATTTTCTTGGTTGGTAACCTTTTAGGTTCCATACCTTCAGATACTGCTTTTTTGGTCCTTCCTGTAGTTTTTTTGTCGGGGATGGTTTTTACTTCCATGGCACTGGTTGTGGTTGCTATCGCGCCAAATTACGATTTTTTTCTCTACTATTTTACTCTGGTTACTACCCCTATGTTTTTGTTTTGCGGGGTGTTTTATCCGGTAGATTCTCTACCGGAAACAGTGCAGATGGTGGTCAATATGTTGCCGTTGGCCCATGTTGTCGCCCTGATTCGCCCTTTGGCAATAGGTCTGTCTGTTGATGACCCGGTTTTTCACATTACCTCTCTGCTGATTTATGCCGTGGGAACTTTTTTTATTGCGGTCCAACTATTAAAAAAACGGCTTATTGTCTAGAGGTTCCTTCAGTTTAAAATTTTTATGGGAAAAAAATCGTGACACAGACTTTGCCTTTAGAGTGTGATTGTATTAGTGTGTGTAAGATTTGATTTGGTATTAAAGCTTTGAAATAGATTCATGGAAACTTGGGTATAGTTACGGGTTAAACGTGACGGAACTTAACAATATAATTGACTAGAAAAAGGAATAAAATCATGGCTGATCTCTTCTCAGAAGAGTGGATGACTCGTTTTCAAAATGAGTGGAATAATGAGCCTGAATTGGCTGACGCTCTTGCTAAAATTGAGTTCTCTTCAACCATTGGGTACGGAATTGATGGTGAAGATCAACCTCGTGGTGTTTTAGTTGTGGAAATGGGCCAAGTGGTCAAGGCTGGTGCATATGCTGGAGAGGAGCTGAGTTGGGATCTGCGTGCTTCTCAAGCAAATTGGGAAAAATGGATTGCAAAAGGTCTGGGCATGATGGGCTTGGGAATGGCTTACACTTCTCGTAAGTTAAAGTTCCAAGTTGGTGATTATGGTGCAATGATTAAAGACCCAAGAATGGCAAAGCCGTTCATTAAATCCTTCTCAATTATGGGAAGAGTATAATCTATTACTTGAATTTGAAGGATACAGGTCTATGAGGAATAAGATATTTTCCCCTGCCCTGATGGCTCTGATAGTTGGCTGGGCTGTTGTTGGTGGACATTATGCCATGGCTGCTGATGATCAACAGATCATAACTGTTAAATCATCGCCAGTTGGAGCATCGACTACATTGGGTGGCACTGTTGTACCTTTCCGTGAGGTGGCTTTTTCTGCCCAAATGCCGGGAAGAGTAGCCCATATTGCTGGGGTTGAGGGGGACTGGTTTCGTAAGGGAACCATCCTTGTTGCCCTGGATATGGAAAATTTACTAGCTAAGCGGCAGTCGGCAAAAGCAGCACTTTCCAAAGCGAGAGCGGCATACCGTAATGCTAAGGTTCAGTACACCAGACAGGTCTACTCTGGCTCGCAAATGGCTTCCGATAATATGGGTATGGATATTCCCCGTCTTTTTGACCGGGTTTTGACTCGCCCTGTAGCTGATATGGCAGGTGTTGACAATCCAGAGCTAACCCGTCGGGCACAGATCTATGCTCAGGGAACCCAGATTGATCAAGCACGTTACGGTATGATTCAGGCTCAAGCTCAACTGCGTGAGTTGGATGTTTCTGTGCGTGATACCCGCTCTATAGCACCGTTCTCCGGTGTGGTGGTTGCTAAACATGTTGAAGTTGGTGATACAGTGCAGCCAGGAATGCCTCTGGTTAGCTTTGCCGATACCAGACATTTGCAGATCAAGGTGGATATTCCAGCCCGATTGATGCCTGGAGTAAGAAAAGGTCAGATTTTGTCGGCTAAACTGGATGTTGGCAAGTCTCGGGTTGATACTCGTGTTGCACAAATCTTTCCAATGGCAGATCCCCAACGCCACACTGTGACGGTTAAGCTTGATCTGCCTAAAAACTCTCCAGGTGGACCGGGCATGTATGCTGAGGTTATGATTCCAGACATCACCTCTCCAGAGAAAAATATACCAACTATTCCAAAGACATCAGTTGTTTGGCGTGGCAGTTTACCTGCTGTATCCATTGTTGCTGAAGATGGAAAAATCGAACAACGTATGGTTCGTCTCGGCGGGTTGGTTGGTGAAGACATGGTTGGGATTCTCTCCGGCTTGAGTGTTGGCGAGCGTATTTTGCTAGTTGGTAATGCTGGTGAATCCACCTCTGGTTTGTGATCCTCCAAGACCACTTGAAAACGGTTCAGCAATTAGGTCTATACCTGCTTTTTGCTGAGCCGTCTCCTGCTTGATAAGTTTGGGAAAAGCGATATGAGCACATCATCTAACCTACCGCCGCCACCAGAACCAAATCTGGAGCACCCGGACGAACAGAGTCTTGGTGTTGCCGGAATGATGGCAAAGGCGTTTATTCACTCTCCACTCTCCCCACTGTTTCTATTTGCCTGTCTGGCTATGGGACTTATGGGGTTGGTGATGACCCCTCGGCAGGAAGATCCGCAGATTTCCGTACCAATGGTGGATATTTTTGTCCAGTATGGTGGGGCATCCTCTGAGCAGGTTACATCACTGGTTACCGCTCCTCTTGAGCGGATTATGAGTGAAATTCCAGGTGTAAAACATGTCTACTCGGCCTCGATGCGTGGTCAGGGTATGATTACTGTTGAGTTTGACGTAGGCGAAGATATGAACGCTTCTCTAGTCAAGCTCTACGATAAACTACAGTCGAATATGGATCGGATACCTCCAGGTGTAAAGCCGCCCCTGGTAAAACCAAAATCTGTTGATGATGTGCCTATTGTTACTCTTACCTTGTGGTCAAACGAGGTAGATGACAGCGTTTTACGTATATTATCTCTGGATGTATTGCAAAAACTTAATGAAGTTAAAAATAGTAGTCAGGGCTTTATTGTTGGCGGTCGCTCCCAGCAGATCCGGGTCGAGGTATTTCCAGAAAGGCTATCAGGTTTTGGAATCAGCCTGGACCAGATTGCCCAGACCATTAAAACAGCCAACAGTGAAAAAGATATTGGTAGCGTTGAGTCTGGTGATACCGGCTACCGGGTAATTACCGGAAATTATATCCGTACCGCTCAGGATCTGTCTCAGCTTATGGTTGGTACCAGATTTGGTTCACCAATTTATGTTCGTGACGTTGCCCAGGTGTTTTCAGGGCCAGAAGAGACAAAACAGTTGGTCACCTACACCACAGGCCCCGCTTATAATGGTGATGCTCTTCCTGCATCTGCTGCTGCGGCAGTTACTATTGCTGTTGCAAAAAAAATGGGCTCCAACGGCGTTACAGTTGCCAATGATATTTTGAGTCGTGTTGAAGAGCTGAAAGGGACGTTGATTCCCAAAAATGTTAATGTAGCTGTTACTCGCAACTATGGTGAAACTGCTGACGAGAAGGTTAATGAGCTTCTCTTCAAGCTGGTTGTTGCCACCTCTGCTGTTACACTGTTGGTCTGGTACTTCCTTGGCTTTAAGCCTGCCGTTGTTACCTTGATTGTTATTCCCGTCGTTATTCTCATGACTGTGTTTTCAGCTTGGATTCTTGGCCTAACTATCGACCGCGTCAGTCTTTTTGCCCTTATTTTTTCAATTGGCATTTTGGTTGACGATGCTATTGTTGTGGTGGAAAATATCTATCGACGCTGGCTTCTAGAGGATAACTGCTGCCACTTAATCTCTATCGATGCGGTGCGTGAAGTTGGTAATCCAACAATTTTGGCAACATTTACTGTTATTGCCGCTTTGATGCCTATGGCTGCTGTTTCTGGAATGATGGGGCCATATATGATGCCAATTGCCGTATTGGGATCTGTGGCAATGTTATTTTCTCTTTTTGCCGCTTTTGTCTTTACCCCTTGGCTGGCCCAGCTTATCAAGCCAAGTATGCGCTCCTTGCACCACCATTCAGAAAAAGAGCATGAATCAGCAGAAAGACTGGAAAAAATGTACCGTAAAGTTATCCCTGCTCTTCTGGATAGCCCAATAAAAGGTTACGGTTTTCTTGTAGCTTTGATAGCTGGTTTTGCCGTCTCTTGCCTGCTCTTTTATACTACGGATGTTACAGTGAAGATCATGCCTCTGGATAACAAACCAGAGTTTAATGTGGTCATCAATATGACTGAGGGAACAGCTCTTCCCAAAACAGCAAATCTGGCACAACAGATGACCAATGTGATTAGGGATCAGGTTCCTGAAGTGACCGCCCTGCAATCTTATGTAGGAACAGCATCACCATTCAACTTTAACGGTATGGTGCGCCATTACTATCTACGTCAAAACTCTTGGGAGGCAGATATTCAGGTTCAACTTCTTCACAAGAGCAAACGGGATAGAACCAGTCATGATATTGCTGAAGCGGTTAGAGAGATTTTAACTCCGATTGCTCAAGCTGCCGGTGCAAATATTCAGGTAGTTGAGATGCCTCCTGGCCCTCCAGTACTACAATCTGTTGTCGCTGAAGTTACCGGCCCTACAGCAAAGATACGCCGTGAAGTATCTGCTCACGTTACCAAGGTATTTGAAGAGGTAGCAGGCATTGTCGATGTAGATAACTATATGCAGCAAGATTATGAGCTGTGGCGCTTTGAGGTTGATTCTGAAAAAGCAGTCAGACGGGGAATTTCAGTAGATACCATAAACCGTAACCTTGGTATGGCTATGGGGGGTGCTCGGTTGGGTGATGTGAAGCGGGGTAATGTTCTGGAACCTACCTATATTGTTCTTCAGGTTCCTATGGAGATCCGTTCTAAAATCACCAACCTTTCTGACCTGCCTATCTCATCACCATCAGGAACCAGCGTACCGTTGGGTGAGTTGGGCCGCTTTATAAAAGGCAAGCAAGATCCTATCATATACCATAAAGATCTCCGCCCTGTAGAGTATATAACAGGTGAGGTGACCGGAATCCTTGATGCACCCATCTATAGCATGATGGAGGTTGATGAAAAACTGAAATCCTATACAACTCCAGATGGAGTGGTGATGTCAGGTGAGTTCTTGGGGGCACCGGATACCTACGCCAAGAGTGGCTTTGAGTGGACTGGTGAGTGGACTGTTACCTTTGAGACCTTCAGAGATATGGGTATGGCCTTTGGTGTTGCCTTGATCCTGATATATATGTTGGTGGTATGGGAGTTTGGTAATTTTACCCTGCCAGCTATTATCATGGCACCAATTCCTTTGACTCTCCTGGGAATTGTTCCTGGTCATATGATTATGGATGCAAAGTTTACCGCTACCTCCATGATTGGTTTTATCGCCTTGGCTGGTATTATTGTCCGAAACTCAATTCTTCTGGTTGATTTTGCTCAGCAAGAGATTTTAAACGGAACTAGTGTGCGTGATGCGGTTATTCTCTCCTGTAAATCCAGGACCCGGCCTATTATAATCACTGCCCTTGCTCTGGTGGCTGGTTCAAGTGTGATTCTAAGTGACTTTATCTTCCGGGGTATGGCAGTCTCATTGCTGTTTGGTTCACTGGTTTCAACAGTATTGACCCTCCTGGTTATTCCCCTTGGCTGTGTAACTTTTTCCAAGGCGTTTAAACAGCCAGATTTTACTCCTGAGCCAGAATTTAGTAGCCAGCCGAAAGATAGTCCGGCAGTTGCGGCCCGGAGTACAGTTCCTGCTATAGGAGAAGTGGCCCCTGCGACTCCGAGTAAAAGCAAGCCGGTAGAGAAAAAAACTGTATCCAGCAAAAAAGTGGTAGAGAAAAAGGCTGTATCCAGCAGAGTCGTAGCAGATAAAAAGCCTACATCAATAAAAAAAGATTTGGTTAAAACAGCTAAGGAGCCAACTACAGCAGCCAAGCCGCCTGTAAAGAAAGCTGTGGAGAGGAAAACCAAGGCTAGTGCTCCACGGCGAGGGATTAGGATGAAACCTAAACCAAAAACCGATAAAGAGGAGTAACAGTTAAATGCCACAGTTCAAATCATTTTTTGGACCGTTGGTTTTAGTTGCACTCTGGCCTTTAGTAGATGGTTGGGCTGATGAGCAACAGAATAGGGCTATGGCTACCGATTTTGTTTCTGAGCAGGTCTTTATCCCTCTTTCCAACAGAAATCCAAATCAGTTGCAGTCTGATGCATTTCAGCAATCTGGTAGCAGTTCAACATGGTCGCAACCGGCTTATAATGTTCAGAAGCCACAATCTGTGGTTGCTCCTCCAGTAGGGGTAACAGGTGGCAGTGCAGCAACTGCAAATAACCGTTTTTGGGCACCACCAGCAAATTTCCAGGATGGTGAGGAGCCGATCAGTAATGGATCTAGCTGGTCTTCAACTCCACCTTCTGATTCTGTTTGGGGTGGTGTTAAAAGAAAAAAGCCACGTATGGCATCAGAATATGACCCCAGGTTTGACTATTCTGATGTAGATGAGCCATTAGAAACTACAGATAGTTATATCGACCCTGATGAGTATAGAAAGCTAAGGTCAGGCCGTGCAATGGGAGTTGGTAGTAGTGACCTGTGGCGGGATGATTATTCTCGGCAGCCTTCTACAAGAGATTCGGTCTGGGATGATAAAACTCCTGATTATAGGAATAAGCCAAAGGGATATGATCCGTTTGATTACAGTGAGGATGATGGTGAAATGCCAGCAGGTAACCTCTCTTATGACTCACTCTATAATGATTTAGGGGCTCCACCACAAGGTACTTACGGTAATCAATGGCGGTAGCATTTTTTTTGGCAAGGTAATTTTTATTAAAGATGAATATATTTGGATTTGGTCTGTTTTTAGTGGTTTCACTACTATCATTTTTACCTTCATCAATTTTGATGGCGGATGGTAGAGCATCTTGGAGCTATGGTTCAGGCAGGAATGTTGATGCTGGACCTGATTCCAAGCCAGCTTTTAATCCATGGACTGGTGAGATGAGTGGTCCCAAGGCCAAAAGCCAGGCTGAACAGTTTCAATATGGTGAAGAGCGGGAGAGGGTAGAGCCAATAACTTTAGATGAGTTATATCCAAAGCAAGGTGACGCGGTAAAGGGTCAGCGGCCATGGGGCAAAGTTCCCAAACAGTTTCAAAATCAAGATAGTGATTCTTACGGTTATAGCCAGCGTAAAACCAAGAGCAGGTATCCAAGTGATACCAAGCAGTGGCCCGATTCTAACCATGATGAGAGTGACCTCAAGGATAACTCCTCTATTGACCGTTTTCCACCTACCTATCAGCAGTACCGCCAAGGGTCTGCTGAGAAATATTTCGCCCCGCAACGCCGAAACTATCGTCGAGGTTACGGCGATGAGTATCCACCATCATCTGGGCCGCGTTTTAACGATCATGAGTTAGACTCTGATGGTTGGAATGGGGTTCCATCTTCATACCGGAACTATAATTATCTACCGAGATACTGAAAAATAGTTCAATGGGAAAAATTTCGACCCTCATAATTATTTTTTTTATTGTTATTCCGGCAGAAATTTTTGCTGGCAAGCACAAAACAGTTGTCGAATTTTCTGCTGATGTTGTAAGAACAGTCCCTGGTAAAGCCGAGCCAATCTCAAAAGGGCGGATGGTTGTTAGTCGCTATGGAATTCGCACAGAAGGCAAAAAAGGGGGGGAGAGTGTCGTCTTTATTTTTCGGCCTAAAAAAAAGCTTGTCTGGACACTTTTTCCTGAAAAAAAAAACTATGAAGAGCGTCTCGGTTTAGTAATCGACCGTCCGCCTCTACCTATGGATGCCAATAGCCCTTGCCAAAAGGATAGAGCTGTCGTCTGTCAGTTGTTGGGCAATACTGTATTACATAATAGAAGTGTTGAGCACTGGCTTCTCTCTAGAAGAACAAAGAAAAAGCTTAAACCTGTTGTCCAGCTTTGGATTGATACCAATCTAAAGGTTGCCATCAGGGAGACCTTTTTGGATGGTATGACTATAGAGTTGCAAAATTTACAAGAGAAGCCTCAAAATATCAAATCATTCATTATTCCTGATGGTTATACAAAAAAAGCGTTGCCTGAAAAATTACCAGCAAAAAAATAGTAAACCCAAGCCTGAAATTTCATATAGCTTCCGGGCTGAAGGATTGTTTGGAGAGATGTTGTGTCTATAAAACTGACCGCCGATGAACGGCGGCGTTATAAAACCCATGGCCGAAAAAGAGGTTTTTTAAAGGATAAAGATGCCGTACATCTTAAAGAGACCATGCCTGGTTTATCCCTGGTAGATGGGGATGGCCGGGATGAGCTACTGGCAAGGTTTAAGCAAAAAAATCTAAGTTCAGCTAAACTATGGTTGGAGATTGGTTTTGGTAATGGGGAGTTTTTGGCCCATTTGGCTGCACTTCATCCAGAAGACTGTTTTATTGGAGTGGATGTTTTTTTAGAGGGAGTTTCAGCCCTTTTAAGAAGGCTTGAGCGTCAAGGCAGCGATAATGTCCGGGTGGCGGTAGATAACGCCAATATTGTATTGCTTGAGAAGATCCCTCTTGACTCTTTAGATCGGGTCATAATTAATTTCCCGGATCCTTGGCCGAAAAAAAGGCATAATAAACGTCGTTTGATTCAAAAGGCATTTCTAGATTTGCTTGCACCACGTATGCGCAGGGGCGGGCTTATCTCATTAGCTACTGATTGGGCGGAGTATTCTGAGTGGATGTTGGACCATCTAGATGCACATAAATATTTTGCCAATACGGTCGAAGGTGGTGGTTTCGCCCCCCAACCCCAAGAGTGGCTGACAACCAGGTTTCAAAATAAAGGCCAAAAAGCTGGGCGTCCAGCACGGCACCTTCTATTTAAAAAGATTTAAGAAATATTCTATTTTATCGGTTAAACAGTTATGTAAATGTTTTTTTTTGATAATCTGCTATTATGCTGATTCAGCAGTTGTAAGCTCGCAGCAGTCACAACCCTTGATTCACCTGGTAAATCAGAAAAAGGTCTTGTCACCAACAAGGTGACTTCGATTTTTTCTAATTTACCAGATAAACCAATATGTTGCACATTCTACACACTTCCAGCTGCCGAATTTGGATTATACACCAGGTAATTTTTTGAACCCGTTAAATGAGGTGTTGCTCAATGACAACAGTAGAAGATATAAGGCAGATTGATCTATTTGATAGTTTGGATGATGGAGCACTGGAATCAATAGCTGCATTTTCCACAATAAAAGAGTTTGCTGATGGTGATGTCATTTTAGCTGAAAACGATGGTAAGGGGTTGGTTATTCGAGACCTCTATCTGTTGATGGATGGTTCAGTTCGTATCCAGAAGCACCCCCAAGGTTTTTTTCCTTTAAAAGCAATAGATATCCAAGCTATTGACAATGAAGTCTATGGGGAGATTGGTTGGCTGTTGGGGTCAAAACCATCAGCAGAGGTCACTAGCAGTGGCAGTAGCCGTATGCTTGTTGTTAATGGTATAAAATTGTTTGATTTATGTGATCGTGATACCAATGTTGGATATAATATTCTCTTTCGTTTATCGGCTATTCTTGCTATGCGTCTAGTAAATCAAACCAGTGCCAATTTTGCTTCATAACCGATTTAACTTTATTGGATAAATCAAATCCGCAATATTTTGCTTCATATAAAAATTGCCAACTGTCGAATTCAGGCTATTGTGAGTGGCTGTTTGATTTGTTACGATTAACGTTTGAATATGTTTTTTCAGCAAAGTTCATTAATCAGAATGATTCTTGATTTACAATAATCTTTTTTTGTTAAATAACCTTAACAAACGCCTGTGATCATCTTTGCATTTTTATCTGAATAGCTTTACAATGCAGCTTTTGCCATGCTTATAGATTCACATGATATTGTGTTATGTGTTTGATTATAGTTTTTTTTTAGAGGAGTGGTTCCTTGAACAGAATTCTGACAATATTGCTTGCAACTTTTTCTGTTGCGATGGTCTGGCCGGAATTTGCTTTGGCCTCTGGTGGTGGAGGTGAGAGGCTCCCTCTCACTGATAGTGCCGTTGGTTATATGGCTATCTTGATTTTTGTTGTCTCTTATGCCTTTGTTATGGCCGAAGAGGTGACACACCTGCGTAAATCTAAACCGGTTCTTATTGCTGCCGGTCTGATTTGGGTTATGGTGGCAGCAGTGTACGCTAGCCATGGTATGCCTCATGCTGCTGAGGTTGCAGCACGGCATAACATTCTAGAGTATGCAGAGCTGTTCTTATTCTTGTTGGTTGCGATGACCTACATTAACGCTTTGGATGAACGCAATGTTTTTGAAGCACTGCGAGCCTGGTTGGTTCGTGCCGGTTATGGTTATCGTAAGCTGTTCTGGATGACAGGTGTTCTAGCCTTCTTCATATCTCCTATAGCTGACAATCTAACCACAGCTCTTTTGATGTGTGCGGTTATTCTAGCTGTAGGCAGAGATAACACCAAGTTTGTCTCTCTTGCCTGTATCAATGTTGTTGTAGGTGCTAACGCTGGTGGAGCTTTTAGCCCATTTGGCGATATCACCACTTTGATGGTTTGGCAGAAAGGTATTATACCGTTCCAAGACTTTTTTGTTCTGTTTGTACCTTCAGCCATCAACTGGTTGGTTCCTGCGTCAATCATGAACTTTGCTGTTCCTGATGAAAAACCTGCCCCAAGTAACGAGGTCATTGACATCAAACGTGGCGGCAAGCGGATCATAGTTCTGTTTTTATTGACAATTGCTACTGCTGTTAGTTTCCATAACTTCCTTCACCTGCCGCCTATGATGGGTATGATGTTGGGATTGGGTTATCTATCATTGATGGCGTTCTACCTCAAGAAAACCCATGGTAATGCGGAAGGTAAACAGGGCGATAGACGGAAAAAATATCTTGTTGAGAGGGAAGGTAATAGCAACCCTGTCGATATCTTCAGCAGTGTAGGTCGTGCTGAGTGGGATACCCTGCTGTTTTTCTATGGTGTTATCCTAGCTGTTGGTGGATTGGGTTTTATCGGTTATCTAGAGTTGGTATCTGGTGTAATGTATGGCGACTGGGGGGCAACGAGTGCAAATATTGCTGTCGGATTCCTCTCTGCTATCGTTGACAACATTCCTGTTATGTTTGCTGTTTTGACTATGGGGCCAGATATGTCAGAAGGCCAATGGCTACTTGTTACACTAACTGCCGGTGTTGGTGGTAGCATGCTATCCATCGGTTCTGCTGCTGGTGTGGCTCTTATGGGGCAAGCTCGTGGTCAGTACACATTTGGAGCTCACCTTAAATGGGCTTGGGCTATTGCTCTCGGCTATGCGGCAAGTATCTATGCTCATTTCTTGATCAACGCTCATAGCTTTGAGGGGATAATAAAAATCCCGTAAGTTTGGTTTTTACAATTAATAAAGGGCGGACGGTGCTGAGCTGTCTGCCCTTTTTTTATATATTGGTCTATACAAATGAGTGAACAACGCCCATCTTTTGCTGTTTTGGCTGGCTGGTCTATCGGAATTTTGGTTGCTCTGGGAGTTTCTGGCTGGGCTCCATGGTCAATTTTTATCCACTTTGGCCCCCACTGGGGGTTGTTATCTGGGCTTTTGTTGGTTATACCTTGGGCGTTATCGGTCAAGTATGAACCGGCAGGAATTAAATTAGGGCCGTTTGCTACCCCGGTTATTTTTAACTTTTTTGGACTTCTAATTGCCTGGATATTGAAAATTTTATGAAGCGCAAGGCTTCCACGACGATTATATTTTTTACGGTATTCTTGGATCTGCTCGGTTTTGGTATAGTCCTGCCCCTCATGCCACTTTACGCATCTGACCCCCGTTTTGCCGCCACACCGACAGAAATTGGCTGGTTAATGGCGATCTACTCCATTATGCAGTTTATATTTGCTCCCTTATGGGGACGGTATTCCGACTATATTGGCCGTCGCCCAGTTTTGATAATCGGTCTTTTCGGCTCCTCTCTCTCCTATCTGGTTTATGGCATGGCGACAACATTGACCATGCTTTTTATAGGTCGGGCAGTGGCAGGAATAATGGGAGCAAACATCTCTGTAGCCCAGGCAGCCATGGCCGATTTAACCAGCTACAAAGACCGGGCAAAGGCTATGGGTATGGTCGGTGCTGCTTTTGGTCTTGGTTTTGTGTTAGGTCCGGCTATGGGTGGGCTTCTCTCAGAATATGGTTTGGCAACCGCACCATTGGTTGCAGCAGTTATCACCGGGCTTAACGGTGTGGCTGCACTATTTTTTCTTGCTGAAACCAAGGCTCCTAGCCAGCAGAATGATAGCAAAAAAGAGAAGATTGCCTACCACCCTTTTGCCTTATCCCGCTGGCATGCGGCTTGGCAAAATGGTGGTGTCTTATTTATCTGTCTGTTGATGGGTCTATTTATTACCATGTTCTCCGCCTTTGAAGTTGTCTTGCCTATGTGGGGCCATGATCTTTTTGGCTGGAATATGCGTGATATAGGTTGGGTATTTGTCTATGTCGGCGTGGTTGCAGTGATTGTCCAGGGAGGTATTGTCCGTCGCCTGGCTCCTAAAATTGGTGAAAAGTTGACTACAATGACCGGCCTGGTTTTTGTTGGTATTGGTTTTGCCCTTTTGGCTGGTTGGGGTAGGGAGTCGGTATGGGTGGCTTTGGCTCTTATTGCTGCCGGTTCTGGTCTGGTACACCCAGGTTTTTCCAGTCTGGTTAGCATCAATACCGATGCTGATAAACAGGGAATGATGCTGGGGCTGTTTCAGTCTATGAGTTCGTTGGGTCGTGGGGTTGGTCCGGTTGTTGGCGGGATTTTTTACGGCAGCCAAAAGAGTGGTGTGCTGTTTATCACATCAATTGGTGTAGTGGTGGTATTACTGCTCTTTATTATTATCAGTAAGCAGGTTAAGAACGCCTGCCAAATCGAGATGAAAGCCGCATAATCAGTCCGCCCATAACTCTAGAAGGAGAGCCGCCACCGCTCTTCAGGGCTTTGTCTGCCTCCAGACAGTCGAGTAGCCCGTTGGCTAGAGCGGCTGTTTTAACTGTTCGGCATTGAACCAGAAATTCACCCTCTTCTTTCCAGAATATTTGCAGTTTCCGGCTAATTGATTTGGGGTTTTCCCCATCGTTAAGCAGAGCTTGGCCTTGAATAATCCGTCGCATACGCAGAGTAATAACGCCTATCATTGCCAGCGGCTCTTCACCACCATCCAAGAGTCTATCCAAAATATGTAGGGCTTTTTTTGTCTCACCTCTGTAAAGGGCTGCTGACAAACCAAAAACACTGTGCTGAACAGTCTCACCAACAACAGCAAATACCTCTTTTAGAGTGATATGCCGACTCTCTCCTACAAATAGTTGCAGCTTTTCCAGCTCACTAGTCGCAGCAGAAGTGTCGCCGTCCAACCGCTGTGATAGGTATTGTATGGCATCACGGTCTGCTTTATAGCCTTTTTTCTGCAGATATTGCTGAATCCAACTCCCAAGCTTGCCAGCTTCAAGAGGGTAGTAAGGGATGGCCCAGGCGGTTTTGCTGGTTTCAAAGCCCTTACGCAGAGTGTTTTTTGCCTCTAGATTGGATGATTGTACAACCAACAGTGTAGAGGCTGAGGGGGTTTCTAGATATTTTAATAGGGTTTTTTTAGCTTCATTATCTATTTTATCTGCCTCTTTGAGGAGGACGAATTTTGTCTTACTTAAAAATGGAAACCCCTGGCAGGCATTTATAAAACGCTCTTCATCAAGGTTTTCAGCAAAAAAGGTCTCCGCATCAAAATCAGCGGCACTCTCATCTTTGATGATAAGTTTTCGTAGTTGCTCAACCTGTTTGACAATCAATCCTTGCTCTTGACCATAAAGCAGAATAGCTGGGGGAAGAGGGGACTTTTTAAGGCTGCTACTTATTTCAGTTGCTTTCATTTTCATAAGATCTATAGTGCCACTTTTTTCCTTAAAACTACAGCCAGATTCTAAGCAGTCCGTCCCATACCGCTATATAGAAAAACTTTCCCCCATCTAAAACCAACTCCCCGGCAGGGTATTTATGCTCACACTCTATACCTATAATATTTGTCGCCTCAATATTTAATTGATTTTCAAAGGGAAATATTATCCCTGTATATCCATACTGCCTGTGCAACTCTAAAATTTCATTGATCCCCATCTGCCAATTAACAGTTCTTGCTTCATCTGGGCAGCAAGGCCAGTATATACCGCTCTGTTGTTGTTGAGCTGTGTTAAGAATCTCTGGGTAGCACTCCAAAAATTTCCCCACCAGCTTAGGAGCTTCTATAAACATTTTCATGGCGAGAGTATCAAAGCTATCTTTGTCATCTATTGGGATTGGGCTTTGCAGAATAATCGGTCCAGCATCTAGTTTCTGGGTCATGGTGTGGATGGTAAGGCCGGATGCTTGAGGTGAGTCTGTGATAAGTTTTGGAAGAGGGTTTGGCCCTCGGCCAATTGGTAGCAGGCTGGGGTGAAGGTTGATAAAGTGTTTGCAGTTTAACTGTCCAACCGGGACCATGAATGGGTAGGCGGCCGAGATGAAAAGATCTGCGGATAGATAGTTGATGGTTGTAATCAACTCACTGCTCCAGGCTCCTTTATGGATAGGGATACGGTTTATTTTAGATAGCAGGCTTATATGGCGGCCGCTAGATTTTTCTTCATCTGTCAGGCAGTATAGTACTTCATGCTCAGGATTGGATAAAATTTCATCCAAAACTGAGGCAAAAAAATTACAACCTGCATAGACTATTCGCATATAGAAATCATGCCTCTAAAAACGCCGATATTCTAGCAGCAAACTTTGCAGCAAGTCCCTGCTCCTGTTTTTTTCGGCTTGCCGCTCCCTCCTGATCTTCTGCCATTTTAGATGAAGTTTCAAGACTGCGTTTTGCTAATAGCTCACTGATATTTGTCACCGCTTCAGGGCGTTTTTGAATGATGGACTTAAAAGCATCTTTGGTGATTTCAAAAACTGTGACATCTGTAAGAGCGCGGATGGTTGCCCCTCTTTTTTCTCCAGTTAATAGTGCCATCTCGCCAATAATGGAGCCTTTTGGTAGTTCGGCAACTTTTAAATCTCCGCCTTCAGCTCCTGCCACCAACACCTCAACCTCACCTTTGCCAATAATAAACATTGAGGCTCCATCAGCATCACGGACTATTATCCGTTGCGGTGGGCCAAAGTGGAGTTGGTTGGTACGCCGGGCTAGCTCCGATACGTCGTCAGAGGTTAGAGATGAGAACAGTGGCACAGACCTTATACTCTTCTCAACATCACCATTGCTGAACGGTACAATTTCTGACTCAACCTCTTGATGTAAAAAAATATCCTGGCGATTTGGGAACATTTGGATCTTCTCTTGTTGGAAAAGATACCAAATTGCTGCATTTACAGGAGATTTTGCTGCAGGGTCTGAAGAGTGTTTAGTGAAAAAAATCAGGGTAAACATCATCCCCCGGTCAACCATCTCTCTAACCCAAACTGCTGGTGGTGGGTCGTCAACAGTATGGACAGACTCTTTAGCAGCTTTTAGAAGGGCTGCTTCAACTCTTGCCGGAGTAGCCTCCGGGTTAACGATTACATCCAATAATATTCGCCTTACCGGAGATGGGCGGGTAATGTTGACAACTTCGGCTTTGGTTAGAACCTGATTGGGAAATATGACATGGTTGCGGTCATGGTTTTTTAGGATTACCGAACGCCAGTTCATGTCGACAACCTCTCCCAGTCTGCCATCAAACTCAATCCAGTCACCAATTGTAAACTGTCGGTCTAGGTTTATGGATATACCAGCAAACAGATCGCCAAAAGTATTTTGTGCCGAATACCCAAGAATTATTGCCATAACCCCAGAGGTAGCCAAAAGGCCAGTTACCGGTTTTTGAAAAACAAAATGCAAAATTGCTAGAAAAGAGACAAAGTAGATAATTACCGAGAGCATATCGGTGAGAATGCTAGGAATTAGCGGCTCGCCGTTATCTCTGACAAAAACTCCCCGCCAGATGAAAAAGTCCAAAAACTGGTTTACCACCATGGATAAAGTTAACCACCATGCGGTATGGAGAATTTTGATGAACCATAAATCAAGAAGTAGATCAAGCTCATCTGTGGGGATCAAAAGCCATAAAACCAAATCGATAATCGATATAGCCAGGAACACCCCTATCACTGCTTGGAATTTTTTATTTTTTTTCTTGAAGGGAAAAAAATTGATAAACATGAGTATTAAAACTGGAATACTAAAAACTATAAAATAGACATGAAAACCGGAAAAATAATTAAAAATATTATCTAAATCCATAACCTCAGCCTTGTTGAATTTTTGCTTTTGCCTGATTTGCCAACCGCAATAAAAAATGATTATTGCTTAACTTGGGGGTTGCTGTCTATATACCTGAAAAAATTAACTAAAACTATTGGCAAAAGTTGTCTGATTGTTTGGTTTAGGTTAAGATTATGGATTAGTGAACAGTAGTTTAATGCTTTGGCTTGATAGAGCCAAAAACGTCCACATTTTTTTTTGGTTATAACCAAATGCACCTACCTTTTCTTAAATATATCAGTTATTTTGTGCCAGACCGCTCAGAGAGATCTCGTCTGATGATGGTTTCAGAGAAAGGTCTGCTTTTTTATAGCTGGCTAGGAGGCCGCTTTGAGCTTCTCGGCCACTTTCCCCAGAATAATGGTGGTTGGAAATCTTTTGCTGAAGAGCTTGCAAAACAGAGCAAGGATGAGTCGCCGGTTTTTGTCTTGGTTGATGTTGTTGAAGAGGAGTTGCGTACCGAGCATATCCCACCTATATATGGTGAGGATCGTCGTATGGTTCTCAATAGGCGTTTGGAGCGGCTTTTTGCTGATACTCCATATCGCAGGGTAGTTCATCAAGGGCGGTCTGAAGGCAACCAAGAGCGAATTCTCTTCTCAGGATTGATAAACCCTGAGATGGTCTCCCACTGGATGCAGTGCCTTCAAGCGGCTAAAGCTCCTGTGGCTGGTATATGGTCGTTGCAGCTATTGAGCCGACAGCTACTCCAGAAAATTTCTGTTAAATCGGTTTTCGCTCTGCTGGTTACTATCCACCATGATGGTTTACGCCAGACATTTTTCCAGCAAGGCCGGACAATAATAAGCCGAAAAACTCCTCTTCCCAAGTGTGATGATGCTGCTTTGCATGCCCATATTCATAAAGAGATATCCCGGACCAGAAGTTATCTGTTAAGCCTGCGTCTTATCCAGCCACAGCAGAAGTTGGATATTTTTCTGGTATCATCAAAATCCATGGCAAAATATGTCTCTAATCCTGAAGTTCAAGATGGAGGACTGAGCTGTACAGTTATTGATAATACAGATCTGGAAAAAAAAATCGGCATGATCTCTCTGGCACATGAAAGTGGTGCCGAGATGCTTTTTGCCCATATGCTACTGCTAAGGCCTCCCAATAACCATTATGGTCGCCCGGATGAGTTACAATACTACTCTCGAAATATTTTACAGCGAGCTCTGAAGTTTTTTAAAAATTTTGAGCCTAAAAAGCTGGTGGCAAAACCGGATAAACCAAAAACTGATTCTCCAAAAGTTCGTCGTTTAGGCGATGTCCTAATTGAGAAAAAACTTCTTACCCAAGATCAACTGCAAGCAGCGCTTACCGAGCAGAAAAGCGGAGACAGCACTCTTGGTAAGGTACTTATTGATCTCGGCATGGTTGGCGAGGCCGAGGTTAGAGAGACTTTAGCCGAGCTTCTCCATCATGAGAGCGTAGACTTGACTGAAGTTCTGCCTCAGCCAGAGGCTTTGGCACGGGTGACAAAAAGTTTTGCCCAGCGTCATAGCATTCTGCCTCTACTTTTTGATGAAGAGAAACAGGTTCTGACTGTTGCCATGTCCAATCCTATGAATGTTGCAGCACTAGACATTCTCATGGCCCAGCAGAAACCTGGTCTACAGATTAAACCAATGTTGGCTGGTGAGGTAGCAATTACCGGGGCTATCGACCGCTTATACTCTAGCACACTATCTGTTGAAGGGGTATTGCGAGAGCTAGAGACTGGCAAGGTTGAGTTGGATAGCCTTGCAAACGTTTCCGATGAGACTTTCAGCCACCCCATGGTCCGCCTGGTAAATGCCCTGCTGCACGATGCGGTTAAACGTGGTGCATCCGATATTCATATCGGCCCCACTGCCGGGTTTTTGCGTATTCGCTACCGGATTGATGGAATTCTACATCAAATTTATAGCATCCATAAAAAGCTGTTATCTAGTATGGTCGTCAGGGTCAAGGTTATGGGCAACATTAACATTGCCGAAACCCGTCTGCCCCAGACCGGACAGATATCTTTCCCATATCTTGGCAAAGTCGTAAATTTCCGGGTCTCTATTCAGCCGACTATTAATGGTGAGAACATAGTCTTGCGGGTGTTGGATCTAAGTCAAGAGATTCGCTCCTTGGATGAGCTAGGAGTATCGGCTCATAATCTCCAAGCCATGCGTACACTGCTAAAACGTCCTGGGGGTCTGGTGATTGTAACCGGTCCTACCGGCAGTGGTAAAACTACCAGCCTTTATTCCATGCTCAATAACCTCAATAAAGAGGGGGTCAATATCATGACCATGGAAGATCCGGTTGAGTATCCAATGTCGACAATACTACAGACCTCAATCAATCATGAGGCTGGCCTTGACTATGCCGTAGGTATTAAAGCTCTGTTGTGGCAAGATCCTGATATTATCTTGGTTGGCGAGGTTCATGACAAGGAGACTGCCAACATGTCTCTACAAGCTGCCATGACCGGGCATATGGTCTTTACCACCCTTCATGCCAACTCTACACTTGGAACTTTGCCAAGGTTGATGAACCTTGGAGTTTCTAGTGATTATATATCTGGCAACATAAACAGTATTCTCTCACAGCGGCTGGTTCGCAGGCTCTGTAAAGAGTGTTGTCAACCTGAACCAATCCAAAGCCCGGAAGCCAGGATGCTTGGGGTTGAAATGGGTGAGGGTATAATGATCCATCGTCCTGTTGGTTGTGAGCACTGTTACAATACCGGCTATAAGGGGCGACTTCCACTGATGGAGGTATTGCTGGTTGATGAAGCTTTTGATGACCTTGTCTCCCAGAGGGCCAACCTAACCTCTTTTAAAGATATGGCTCAATCCAAGGGTTTTCGTTCTATGGTTGATGACGGCTTTGCCTGGGTACTTGCTGGTGAGACAACTCTGGATGAGGTAGCTAGAGTTTTGGATATTACGGCTCACTATGAATCTAGGAAGTAGGAGTTAACAATGGCCCAATACTACTATAAAGCAGCCACTCCAAAAGGCTCTATTCGTCAAGGTTGGCTGAAAGCTGATAATGAGCGTGACCTTGAACTGCGTCTTTCAAAAATAGATTTACTGCTTATCAGTCATAACTCAAAAAAAAATAGCTCATTCTCAATGTTGAATTTGTTTCCAAAAAAGGGGGTTGACCGAAAAGTATTGATTCTTTTCTGTGCCTACATGGAACAGATGCTGGCTGCAGGCAACTCAATCCTCGTGGCTCTAGAGGGGGTGCAGGATAGCACAGAATCTGATCAACTCCGTGAAGTGGTAGCCTCAATGATGTCTGATATCAACAATGGGGCAAGTTTTTCAGATGCTTTGGGGTCATACTCTGAAGTTTTCCCTGTAGCTATACCCAATATGGTTCGAGTTGGTGAGCGGACCGGGCGGATGGTGGAGATATTTAAAGGGTTGGGGGATAACCTGAAATGGGAAGATGATCTACAGAACAAAGCAATCCAGGCTATACGCTACCCTGCTATTACCGGTTTGATCATCATGGGGGTTGGTTTTTTCATGATGTCCTATATCGTTCCACAACTAATGGGCTTTCTTACCCAGATGGGTGAAGATGTCCCAACGCTAACCAAAGCCCTGATAAATTTCTCAGATTTTTTGATTAATTGGTGGTGGAGCCTGTTTTTGGTTCCTTTTTTAGCTTGGGTATCCATCCGTATCATCTGCAGGAAAAGCCAATCGTTTTATATTAAATTTGACCGTTTCAAGTTAAATATTTGGTTTTTTGGTCCACTGTTATATAAAATTTTTCTTATCCGTTTTACCAGCAATTTTGCCTTGATGTATAGCTCTGGGGTACCAATTTTAGAGGCTATTGAGTTAAATGGCCGTTTGAGTGAAAACCGTGAGATAGTCAGGCGGATACAGAGCGTTGTAACCCAGGTATCCAATGGGCATCCCCTTAGTTCTGCATTTAAAGATGCCGAGGTGTTCCCACCTCCGCTACCCAAGCTGATGGAGGCTGGGGAGGAGGGGGGGCAGTTGGGGGCAGCAATGATGAATGCAAGTTACTTTCTTGACCGGGAGGTTCGAGATAGCGTAAGTAAAATTCAAGGTATGATTGAGCCAATGCTGACCTTGGTCATGGGATCAATGCTGGTTTGGATTATTCTTTCGGTGTTTCTACCCATATATCAGGTTATTGGCAAGGCTGGTTTATAGGTTAAATTACAGACTTTGCCCCATGTTGTTTGGGGGCTGTAACCGGAAATGTGATTTTAAAATTCACTCCTGCCCCAAGTTCGCTTTTACATTCTATTGTTCCGTTTAGAGCCTGGGTCACAAGGTTAAAGACTATATGCATACCCAAGCCACTACCGCCACGGTCTCTAGCTGTAGTAAAGAATGGTTCAAAAACCTTGTTTATTCCATGTTTTGTCATACCACAGCCGTTATCAGAGTAGTTTAAGATAACCATATCCCCTTCTTTGGTAATGTCGATATGCATCTTGCCTTCACTCTTTTCAGGAAAGGCGTGGAGTAGTGAGTTGACAACAAGGTTGGAAATAATTTGTGAAATAGCTCCAGGGAAACTATTGACTATCAAATCATCAGGAGAAGTTAGATGGATGGAGTGGGAGGTACGCTTCCATTTTGGGCGTAAATTGACCAAGATCTCCTCTATGTACTCTTTTATGTTAAATGTACGTTGATCATTACGGCCTTGATCAACAGCCACCATCTTGAAACTGCTGACCAGGTTGCTGGCACGGGCAAGATTTTTTTCAATTAGTTCAGTTGATTCTGTAGCCAACTCCATATAGCTTTCTAAATCCGAACGGGTAAGCTCCTGATCTTTCCACGCGGTATGGATCTTCTTGGTATTTCCGTTTAAAAATGTTGCAGAGGTATAGCTGATTCCAAGTGGAGTGTTGATTTCATGGGCAACTCCAGCTACAAGGTCGCCTAGAGCCGCCATCATCTCAGATTTTGCAAGTTGAATCTGGGTTAGCCTCTCCCTCTCTCTTGCTTGCAAAATAGCTACTGATAACAGGTTGAACTGATTTTGCAGTCGTTCTAGTGGGCCGCCGGGGGCAGCCGTTGGGGCCGTGATCCCTAAATTATTTTTGGAAACTGTGACCATCTTCTGGGTAAAACGGTTGAGGTGGAGTATAAACCAGAGAAAAACCAAAATAAATGTGATGATGAATGTGGTGCTGATCATCACCACCTGCCTTTTCGACTCCTGATCAACCTGATTTAGCAGGTTTTCCAACTCTATGCGAGGTACAAGAACAACCAGCTTAATAATTACATCTGAGTTGCCATAATCAAAAAACGACTCTGACCCTATAAGATAGTTTTTTTGCAAACTCTCTATTTTGCTCTCAACTGGGATCAGTTCAATATCACTACTAACCATAACGGTTTGTGTCTCGTTATCTATCAGGGCAAATAGATCATCTGTAGCCAAAAGCCCCTGAGATGCAAAGATGAACTCATCATCAACCTCTGTTACCAGCAATAACCGGTTCCAGAACGGGTTTCCAGCTTTTTTCAAAGATTGGCTGGTGATCAAAAATAGCCCGGTATCAAGTTTGGCAAACCAACTTTCAGTAGGCATCAGTATGGTGTTATGATGTTTTATTCTTTCGTTTAGCTGTTCAGGAATACTTTTACCTCTTCTGCTATACTTTTCTCTTATCAATCCGGCTGAATCCAGCAGGAGAAAATGGTGGGATTTAATGTATGTACGTTGTATAGAGCGGTCTGGAAACCATGGTGGAGTACTGTTATGGTTAAGCAAATTGCCTGGACTTTGTGATGGGTCGGTTTTGTTAAGATAGTTGACAAACCTTTTTTGGGTGACAAAAAGTTCTGCCGAATAGTGGTGCAGCTTTACATAATTGTCGAGTCGAATCCTGCTGGCACGAGCACGCACATTCATCTCTTTGATAAACCGCTTTTGCAGAGCTTCCTGATCATCTTTCACATAGATGGTGCCCCAGAAAATGGTTAAACCACTTCCCAGCAAAAGGGTTATCAGTAAAATCCTCCAGATAAATGGCAGATGAGTAAACAAAATATCTACTTTTAGTTATTTATTTTTCTGTTTTGGGCCGGTCAACTCATAACCATCAAAATGCCACCCGGCATTGCGAAGTTTAGAGTGGGAGGCAAACAGATATTTGTCGTCTAGTTTATCCACCTGCTGTAGTAAGAACTTTTTAAGATCTTTGGCGTGGCTGTTTTCCACGCTGCTACCACCCCATGTCGTAATGGAGAATGTTTTGTAAAATGGATAGCGACCATCGATTAATGCTTGCAGGTCTGTTGGGCTTGTACCATTGATCTTTAGAGATTTTACTCTCTTTTTATCCTTGTTGTGCTCCTCAGCCAGCCAAGATGAAATATGACCAATAGAGCGGGGGTTGGTTGCAGCAGTACTCAGCATGTCGGGAATTGTCCCGACCTCCTTTAGGTTGACGCTGAAGAGATCTTCATTATCCAAGATCAGCCGCCAGTGGCCTGGCCTGGGTTTACAGTGGAGTCTGGCAACCTGTTGAATCGGCTTGTTTGGGCCTGGGCTGCCATCGGGCTTGTTTAGTTCTGACCAACGATTTATAGAGCCTGAAAATATATCACGAATTTGATCTGTAGTAACATCGGTTATTTGATTATCTGGGTGGGTAATTATGGCAATAGGGCTTATGCCCAATGTATAAAACTGCAAACCGGGTAGACGGTCGGCATTTCTTGGTGGGCAGCAAAAAGCACCAATATCAGCCTGCTTTTTTAATAGGGAGCCGGCAGAGTTGCCACATGTTCCATCACTTAATGAAATTTTAATGTGCCGTTTTTTGGCATATTCTTGAATAATAGGGGCCAGCACACTATGCATCTGCTGGTCCATCATCACTTTTAAATCTACTTCTCCTCTTTCAATAGGCTGTTCTATCCATGAGTCTGGCATTGGAACTGTTTTGGATGGGTCGGAAAATGAGTTGCCAGCAACCAAGTGGCCTGCCTCTGCCGGTGCAAAGCTGTAAATAGCCCCAAAAATAGATAATATAATAAAAAAAATTTTGCCCATCGTCCCCTCCCAGCTTCAAAACCTCAAATTTCAGACCCTCCAATTATAGCAAAATTTACAGTTAATATCTATCACCAAGTAGAACCGCTTCAGGATTATGGGGACTCACCCTGTTTAACTGGTAGATTAAAAGCTGCCCATTGGTGCATGGAACCGTCAAAAAGTTTGGTCTTTTTATTGCCAAGCAGTTCGTGGAGGATAAACCAGCCAACACTTCCATAGTTGCCTGTATCGCAGTAGAGAATAGTTGGCTTGGTTAGATCCAGATCTGACATGTCGGCCATCTCAAGGATATCTTCAAGGTTTTGTAGGTGAAAAATGGAATTTAAGTTTGTGGTTAGCTGGCTAATTGGCAGGCTGTATGCCCCTGGAATATGGCCTCTACCTTGTGCTGGAACCACATTTTCATTTAGTTCGTCTCCCAGATAATATTTAAGTGCCCGGTTATCCAGCAGTTGAGTTGTGCTCTGTTGTTGGGCCAACTTTACATCATCTACACCAGCTAAAATTGTTTGATTGGGTTTTTCAACAAGGTAATGACTTGGTGGAGGGCTGTTTTTTTCGGTTGTAGGCAGTTTTTCCAACAGCCAATGTGCTGTACCGCCATCAAGAATAGCAACCGATGCATGGTTGAAAAATTTCAGGCTCCAGTAAAGGCGTAGCATATAGGTAAGCTCCAGGATGCTTTTGCCAGGGTTGGTGAGAATAATTGTATCACTATTTTTTACCCCGGATTTTGCCATCAACTTTGCAAATGAAGATGGGGCTAATGTCATCCCCTTGAGTTTCTTTCCCTGTTGAACTGTGCTGCCAACTACCTGGCTGAACGGTACTAGGACTCCACCAGGAATAAAGTTTTTCTCAACTTGGCCAGGATTTAGTTTAGAGTTGGCTAACCTTCTTACGTCAAGCACACGGACTTGATCCAGATGTTTTGATAGCCAGTGAGGAGAGACAACTGGACCCGGTATGGGAATTTCTGCAAAAGCTGGCCTGAAATGTATGGTCAGTATGGATAAAAGAACTGTTAAAAAAATTGCCAGCTTTTGCATTTTTTAGCCTGCATTAAAGTGGGGTTGTTAGTGCTAGCAACATAACGGTATAAAGTTTGTACATCAATCAGAGCCTTTTTGTCTTTGCAGATTATCTCGTCCATCTAACCTGGCCCGTTTCCAGATCAGGAATGTTGATGGAATAACTACCAAGGTTAATATGGTTGCACTGATCATTCCTCCTACCATTGGAGCTGCTATACGACGCATAACCTCTGACCCGGTTCCAGTATCATCAAACATGATCGGTAGCAGCCCGACAATGATAGCCGCAACAGTCATCATAATTGGCCGGACCCGTAACAGGGAGCCTGCAACTACAGCCTCTTGCAGATCACTCAAAGTGAGGTTACGGTTTTCTTTCTCTGCTTTGAGCATATTTAGCTCTAACGATTGGTTAAGATAGACCAACATTACCACACCAATCTCTACTGATACTCCAGCCAAAGCAATAAAACCGACACCAACAGCTACCGACATATTAAAATCTAGCAGGTACATCAACCAAACTCCACCCACCAATGCCATAGGAAGCGTACCCATGATAATCAATACTTCGGTAACGCCACGAAAGTTTAGGTAGAGCAATATAACGATTATGGCTAAAGTGATGGGGATCACCAGTTTAAGACGCTCCTCAGCACGCTGCATATATTCATACTGCCCAGACCAGGTGATGGAGTAACCTGGTGGTAGTGTTACCTCCCTGTTTACGGTATTTTGTGCATCTATAACGTATGAACCAAGGTCACGGCCCTCAATATCAACATAGATCCAGCCGTTCAGCCGGGCATTTTCACTTTTTATCATTGGCGGGCCATCAGTAACTTTTACCGATGCTACGTCTTGCAGGGTTATATGTGACCCTTCCGGGGTGACTATGGAGAGATTCTTTAACTGCTCAACAGAGTCACGAACATCTCTGGGGTAGCGAATATTTATAGGGTAACGCTCCAAACCTTCAACTGTCTGTGCGACATTCATGCCGCCGATGGTTGTTCGTACTACATCATGGACATCAGCAATATTCAAAGCATATCTAGCAGCAGCCAGGCGGTTGATGTCCACAGTTATATAACGGCCACCAGCCACCCGCTCCGCAAAAGCTGAGACGGTCCCCTCTACCTTTTGCAACGCCTTTTCAATCTCTTTACCTATACTCTGAATTACACTCAGGTCAGCCCCGGCAATTTTAATCCCAACCGGGGTTTTGATTCC